>MZGN01000136.1 GCA_002085085.1 Helicobacteraceae bacterium 4484_230 | reverse complement strand
ATGAGCGGCTGTACGAAACTCGGGCCGGATTTCAACGGTGTCGAAAAGGTGCAGATCCCGGAAGAATGGAAGCACGATACAAGCCTGGACGACAATGCCACTTTGAAATGGTGGGAAGTATTTAAAGATCCCGTGCTCGATTCCATGGTTGAAAAAGCGTATGCACAAAATCTTGATATCAAAAGTGCCGGACTGCGGATCCTGCAGGCAAGAGCCGTGCTCGGTATCAGTGAAGGGCTGACCTATCGCGATCCAGGAGCGTGTTACAAAGATGACGGAGATCCAGTATAACTCCGGAAACGTATCGGAGCTTGACATGCAGCAGTCACGAACCCAACTGCACAACACACGTGCCATACTGCCTGCAATCGAACTCTCAAAAATCAAAGCCCGCAATGCCATTGCCGTACTGCTTGGAACAATGCCGAATGAAATTGAAAAGATTATGGCAGACAGTGATAAAAAATGGAGCGATTCAATTCAAAAGTATATTGCAGAGCGCCCAGATCGGAGTAAAAACCACTGAGCTCTACCCCAGCTTTACGCTTTTCGGCAATATAGGCTACAACACAAATGACGCTTCCGGCGACTGGCTCAGCGGGTCAAAACCGCTCGGCATCAGTGCCGGACCGGCCTTTTCGTGGAATATTCTCCAGTATGACCGCATCAAGAACCAGATTCGCCTGCAAGATGCCCTCTTTGAAGAGAGCCTTGTCAATTACAACAAAAAAGTCCTGCAGGCTGTCGGGGAGGTATCCGATGCGCTTCACGGCTACATTCTGACAAAAGAACAGCTTAAAGAGAATAAAAAAGCGGTAGATGCGACGGTACGGGCATTCAATATATCGGCAACACAGTACAATAACGGGCTGGTCAGCTATCAGCGCCTGCTCAGTACCGTTGAAAACCTGACGCGCACCCAGGACAGATATGCCCAGATCCGCGGCTCACTTGCCACAAACGCTATCTTTCTGTATAAAGCTCTCGGCGGCGGCTGGGAGATCGCCCGCGGGAAAGCATATGTTTCTGCCGAGACTGCGAAAAAGATGGGCGAACGTGTAGACTGGGGCAAATACCTGGATTCGAACATGACACGCTTTCCTGAGGATATGAGATGATCCCCAACCCGTATCCTCATGAACTCTGCATATCCGACGTCTACATGTCACCGGTACTGCCGGTACTGTTTTTTGCCTTTCTTGCTGCACTGATTACCGTTTTGCTTCTGAACAAACTTAAGCTGTCGCGACTGTTTTTCGCACCGTCATATATCTTTATCGCGATCCTGACACTCTATATTGTCGCTATCGATATTTACTGGATTAAATTTTAAAGGAACACAATGAATTTTCTCAAAACCATTATAAAACTTCTGCTTACATTTTCGATTCTCGGGGCTGCCGGCTATTTCGGTTACCATAAATACCGCGACTATATTGAAAACCCGTGGACAAGGGACGGTCAGGTTAGGACGCAGGTGATCCAGGTAACACCCAGGGTCTCCGGAATGGTCACCAGGATCTATGTGATAGACAACCAGTATGTCAAGGCCGGAGATCCGCTTTTCGACATCGACCCTTCACAGTACCACTTCAAAGTCAAACAGGCCGAAGCCCGTCTGCAACGCACACTTGAAGCGGCAAAGGGAACAAAAATAGAGTATGACAGGGTAATGAAGATCTATAAAAAAGATCCCGGTGCCGTTTCCCAAAAAGACCTCACCCGCAACCGCGTAAACTACTATAAGTCCATGGCTGATATAGATGCCTCGAGAGAAGCGCTCAATGTCGCAAAACTCAACCTCTCATTCACTAAAGTAACGGCAGAAGTTGACGGCTGGGTATCAAACATCAACTTTCAGATCGGCTCACAGGCTGTAGCCAACAAGCCGATAATGGCACTTGTAGATCAAAACTCCTTCTGGGTCTTTGGCTTCTTTCGTGAAAACACCATTCCGGATGTCCGCGTAGGAGACAGGGCCGCAGTTACACTTATGGCTTACCCGAACACCCCGCTTAAAGGACATGTCGAATCTCTGGCATGGGGGATCGCACACAGTGACGGAAGTCCGGGCTACAACCTGCTGCCAAATGTTAAACCTGTTTTTCAGTGGATACGCCTTGCTCAGCGCATTCCTGTCCGTATCGAACTTGACACGCCGCTGCCTGAGAACATCAAGCTCCGTTTCGGGATGACGGCATCGGTAATGATACTTAAACGCGACAGCAGTGAAAACAATATTTCCAAATAAAATCCAAAAGGCAGGAGACCGATAATGTCAAACAAAAAAGCAACACTGGAAACCCACAACAACCGGCAGCGTATCTATGTGAGATATGTTACGGCTACACTGATCGACCTGGTCGTACTTGGACTCTACTCCCAGTACTGGGATGCGGTTGCCATAAGCTCATTTACGGTTGCCCTTATGGCGGCCCTGGTGCTGCAGGTAACGATGCAGATCGCCCTTACTGCCGAGCATGCTATTGGAAAATACGTACAGTTAAAAGCAAAGAAAAATGCCAAAAAGATACGCATCTTTACTGCATGGGCGACACTCTTTGTCTCCAAACTTCTTATTCTTCAACTATTGAGCCTTCTCTTTGCAGATAACGTGCATTTTTATGGGATTATGCACGGTGTCATCCCTTTTCTGGTTGTAGTCTTTACCATGATCGGAGCAGAAGCGCTAAATCGCCAAATTTACCTGAAATTCAGTGACTCTCAAGAGGATAACGAGGCACTGCTGTAAACAGTCAGACAGCATGATTACGGGCTGCAGATCATCACAATATGGTTCTGTGATGCCCTGGGTATCCCCTAATAATGCTTTCTTACTTCATCATCATCGATTTTATTTTGCCATGAAATGCCGTTAAGGCCTTTTTCATATGCATCTGAAAAAAGCCTGTTCATCTCTTTTGGTTCAAACTCATGTGAAAAAGTAGTCAGGTTTACATCATCGCTTATGCCCGCATAATTGAATTTATAGCCTTTGTCCTGACATGCCTTATAGAGCCTGAAAAGACTTTTATCGAAAAGCAGGTCTACGGAGTTTGTTGCGACCGCTATTAAAATTGACATCGCAGAGTCATCTTCAAGCGGCTCCAGCTGATCCTTATATCTGTATTTCCTGTTTGCTATCACATAAAGATTTACGTTAAATTTCTTATCTGTTTTATAATCCAGCAGGGCATCGCGCACGAAGCGTATATGATGTTTCTGTAAAGATCAAGGCTGCCTGGGCGGCCGCTTGCGGCGATAGCCCCCATATCCCAAACCACCAGATGGCCGGTATCAATATTCAGCGTACCTATATACAGCCGCCTGCCTTTTCTATACTCTGCTGCCACCTCGTCCAGTATTTCAGGAGTTATATTCTGCTCAAGCATACTTTTCAGAGGCCTGGTAGATGTTATGGACGAGCCTCCAAAGATTTTAAAAAAGTTATAGTGATATATATCGGACGTATCTATTTGCGTATATAGCTTTGAGATATGGTCTATATGGCTGTTTCCCAGAAAAACAAATGTAGAGATGATTGAACCGGTAGATATGCCCGTTACCACATCGAATGCCGGCATATCACCCCGATGATACCAGCCGTCGATAAGGCCTATGCCGTAAGCACCATGGCTTCCCCCGCCCGATATTGCCATAATATTATAGTCCACCGTATCGCTTTCGGTATGATCCGCTTTATTCCACACTGCCCCATGGAAGAATATTCATAGCCTCTTTAGGCGGAGCCGGCTGTCTTGAGCATGCCGTAAAAACAAGTATCAATAATAGTGCCAAAAACAACTTTATCATATTTTTATACCTTTTATATCCGTATATACTGATATAATAATATAATAATTTCAATAAAAAAGGTTACATATGCTTTATATGAAAAACTGGTGGATGGTACTTGCAGTATCTGTATTTCTGCTTAGCGGCTGTGCCGGTAAATATGCCGATAATGTAGCAGATATAAAAGTTGTCGACAGATACAAAGAGGCTTCACCTTCACTCTATTTTCTTGCAAAAGATGATGTCGCCTCACACTATCCCAAAACCGGCTTTTACCCTCTTTATGACAACCTGGATGCCTTTGCCGCCAGGGTGGAGCTTATAAAAAATGCAAAAAAGAGTCTGGACCTGCAGTATTTTATCTTTGCCGGTGATGAGATAGCCTTCTCCATCATACAGCTTCTGGTAGAAGCCGCCGACAGAGGTGTTAAGGTCAGGGTACTGGTCGACGACCTGATGGAGGGGAATACCGATGCGGAAATAGCCGAGCTTGCACGCCATCACAATATCGATATAAAACTTTTCAATCCTACATCCGCAAGAAAAATGCTTGGCTGGATACAGCTTGCATTCAATGTCGATACACTTGGCAGGAGAATGCACAACAAACTGCTGGTAGCCGACAACTCTGCTGCAGTAATAGGGGGAAGAAACATACAAAATATCTACTTTGCAGCCGACAGGGATGATATTTTTATAGACAACGATGTCCTGGCAATCGGCCCGCTTGCAGCACAGGCATCAAATGAATTTGAGACCTATTGGAACTGTGCGATCTCCAGGGATATTGCAGAAATAGCCAAAGAAGACTATGATGCTTCATATGAGACGTTTAAAAAAGAGCTCTTTGAATCCGTCCACTCTCTCAGGCAAAATGCATATGTAAAAGAAGCCTATGAAAAAGAGTTCGCAAAAGCTGCCGTCAAACATGAGATACCGCTGATCTACGGAGATGCCGAAATATATTTTGACAAACCCACAAAGATCGTCACAAGTGAAAACAACTCACAAGTGAAAACAACTCATCTACACACCTTAGCGAATACCTGAGGCCGATCGTATTGGGCGCAAAGAAATCATTAAAAATCATCAATCCCTATTTTATTCCGAACGAAGGGATGATGGAGAATATCAGAGATCTCCGTAACAGGGGAGTGGAGATATCAGTACTTACAAATTCGCTTGCAACAAACGACGGCATCCCTGTTTACAGCGCCTACTCAAGATACCAAAGGGAACTGGTAGAACTTGGGGTACACCTGTATGAACTGAATCCCCGCTCGTTTACATACATCTATAAAAACCAGAAGTACAGAAAAGGCAGTATCCCGAGAAGCAGCCTTCATGCAAAAAATATGATCATAGACGATGAGATTTTTATCATAGGTTCTGCAAATCTTGACCCCAGAAG
>MZGN01000135.1 GCA_002085085.1 Helicobacteraceae bacterium 4484_230 | reverse complement strand
ATTGGCGAGGTGATTACCACTGCTCTGGAAAATGCATCCGTGCAAAAAGAGGATATAGCTGCAGTAAAGGCGCATGGAACGGCAAGTGCCTTGAATGATACTGCCGAAGCGAACGGGATGAAGCGTGTATTTGATGTTTTGCCGCCGTTTTTTTCACTGAAGCCGTATATCGGGCATACGTTGGGCGGATGCGGAAGTGTTGAGCTGCTTTTGATGATGGAGCTGCTTTTGATGATGGAGAGTGTCAATGCCGGCTTTGTGCCGTCATGCGCAAATTTTGCAGAAGCAGATGAAGAGTTGGGTGCTGTACCCCTGCGTAAGCCTTTTGCCGTTGAGAGCGGTAAGTTTTTGCTAAACTATTTCGGTTTTGGCGGCAACAACACCTCTTTTGTCATCGAAAAGAGATCTTTATGATCTATGTTCACCACATAGGAGGCTACAGTGCATCTGCTGATGATGGGCGCCGTGATATCAAGGCACTGCTTAAGGCACAAAGCGGAAAAGTTTTCAGGCGTACTGACAGATACATACAACTGGCTCTGCTGGGAGCGGATCATTTTGCCGGAAGTGCGCGATCAGCAGTATATTGACCATCAGCCGCCGCGCCCGGTTGATTTTATCAATTCTTTAAGCAATACCGCAGGTTTCTATGTCGGGCAGCATCTTGGTCTGAATGGGAAAAATCTTTTTTTGTACCATCACGGTTTTCCGGTGCAGATGGCACTGATACTTGCCCAAAATGATCTTAAACTTAAAAAACAGAGGCAGATTCTTGTCGGCGGTGTCGATGAGCTTCTTGAGCCGGTCGGATACACCAAAAAATTTCTGGGTATCTGCAGTGATCTGCAGCTGGGTGAGGGCAGCAACTGGCTGACGCTGCGCAATGAAAAAGAGGGTGCACTGGCAAGTATCGACATTATGCCTGAAGAGATCGGCTTCAAAGAGCTGTTCGCTCTTGTAGAGGGACTTGATTCCAAGTCCAGGTTGGCATTTGGGATGCGTATGCCGCCGGAGGATGTCGCAGTTTTTATGGAGCATACGGTATGCGCAAGATTTGACTATGAATCACACTGCGGTTATTACGAGACAGTGCCTTTGTATGCAATAAACCGATTTATTGAACATGAAAAAGGCTCTCTGCTGTTTATCGACTATTTTGAAAAGCGTTACCGTGTTATGACTCTAAGTGTTTTTGGTTAAAATTACGTCACTAAAAGGATGATGGTAATGAGCAAGAGCCGTGTTTATGTAAATGCATATGAATCGTTAAGCTGTGCGGGCAATACAGCCCAGCTTATGGATGCTGCCTATGCTGCACGCAGCGGAATTACTATTAACACATCCTATATGCCGGGAATTCCTGTCGGTCTTGGCAGTTTTGCACCAGATGATTTTTTTTCTTCGCTGAATGAAATCGTCAGGCAAGTGCTTGATAGAAGTGATTTGGATAACTTTCACGATACACTGCTTATCGTCGGCTCCTCCGTTGGAGGTATCGCGCAGAGTGAAGAGATATTTTTCAGGGATAGATCATATAAAAATATCGATCCCGCCAGGCATGCTATTTCAGTTATTTCAGATACGTTGAACAAAGCTTTCAGGTTTAAAGATTCACGTTCGATCTCGACAGCTTGCACTTCAAGCGCCAACGCCATGATGATGGCACAGCGACTGCTGGAGCTTGGTGCATATGAAAATGTGCTGGTGGTAGGAGCCGACGCGTTATGTTATACGACCGTATGCGGTTTTCATGCGCTGGGTGTGCTGTCTCCCGAAGTCTGTACCCCTTTTCAAAAAGAGCGTTTGGGTATGAATGTGGCCGAGGGTATCGCGGCGCTTCTGCTTCAGACATCATTAAAGGAAGGGAGTGTTGAGCTTTGCGGAAGCGGCGGCAGTTCCGATGCTTTTCATATCACAAATCCCGATCCGGAAGCACGAGGTGCCATTGCAAGTATGCGCAATGCTCTGGAGAATGCCGGTATTAAGGCGGATGAGATCGGATATGTCAATGCGCACGGTACCGGCACCCAGGCAAACGATGCGGTCGAGTCGCTGGCAGTACAGACTCTCTTTAAGCATATGCCGTATATAAGCTCTACCAAGGCTATTACAGGGCACACTTTGGGAGCTGCCGGTGCTCTTGAGGCAGTGGTCAGCTGTGAAGTGCTCAAAAGGCAGAAAATTCCTCCACAGAGCGGGTTGGAGATTGCAGAGAATGGTGAGATTAACCTGCCGTATTCAACGGTAGAGACGCAGGTCGATTATGTGATTTCAAACTCTTTTGCTTTTGGAGGAAACAATACTTCACTGGTCTTTGGAGCAGTAAAATGAAGATGAATTTTAAAGTGAATGCCGTTGCCAGAGTGTATGCCAAAAGCAAGTGCGATAATCTTGATGAGAAACGTCTTGTTCCAAAAATGATGTTGCGCCGCCGTTTGACACGTTCTGCAAAGATTATGATCTATTTGAGTGATCTGTGTAATTTCAGCGACGGACCTGTAGTTTACGGCAGCGCATATGGTGAGATGCAGGCAACTGCAGATATTACGGGAGCGATCGCAAACTCCCAGCCGATCAGTCCGACGGCATTTCAAAACTCCGTATACAATACGGCACCGTCATACTTTTCTCTGCTTTATGGAAACCGTAATGAGATTTTGACTATTTCCAACGGCGACGATACTTCCGCAAATGTCCTTCAGGCGGCTGCATTACAGGCATTGACGATGAATTGTGAAGTTTTGCTGATCTGCAGCGAAGCTTTGAATATACCAAATATAGATGAGGTTAATACATGCACCGACTTTCTTGAATCCGGCGTTGCATTGACTATCATGCCGACTGACGAAATGCCAAACACTGTCGTTAAGAAAAAAATCCATTCCGGATTTGTACCGTCATTGTGGGATATGCTCGACGTTGCCGATGCATGTGAAGCACAGAGTGAGCCGGTGATCACCTTGGAGTTATAGGAAAAGATTTGTTGGACATAGAAACTCTAAAATCAAAGTTAATAGAACTTTTTCATTTAGAAGAAGTGCATGTAGAAGATTTAAGCGATGATGCGGCACTGTTTCAGGATGGATTGGGGCTTGACTCCGTAGATGCGATCGAATTGACGATTTTTCTGGATAATGAATACGGGATTGTCTTTAACAGTATGGCAGAGACTGAAACAGCATTTGCCTCGATCAGAAAACTGCTTGAATATATAAATGAACATGGAGAGCTATAGTGCAGCAGTACGAGAGATACCGGCCCCCTGTGCGTTTTGTAGAAAAAGTGCTTTCAAACAGTGAGATGTATGCCAGAACGGTCGTTCATTTCCCTTTTCCTCCGACACTAAGCATGCTTGCCGAGGCAGGAGCACAGACTTCCATATTTGCAAGGAGACTCTTGAGGCGGAGTGTAGATATATCAGCAATCTGGAGAATTTTTTTGTAATGTCCTTTTCGGTATTTGATGGAGATACTCTTGTCGCTGACGGTCAGTTTAGTGCCATTCTTGAAAAAAAGGGAGAGGCCTTTAATGACAAATATATTAACTGACGGATTGTATGAGATTATCAGCCTGGACAAAGAGGCTGTAGAGCTTCAGTTAAGTGATGCATCCCATCCGGTTTTTAAAGCCCATTTTGAGAACAATCCTCTGCTTCCGGGTTTTTTGCAGCTTGACATAATCGCAGAAATTTTGGATAAAGAGGTTGAGGCTATTATAAATACAAAATTTATGAAGCCCATCTTGCCGGGTATGTGTATTAAATATTTGCTAAGCAAGACAAAAAGAGGTCAGCGTGTTCAAATCTTCGATCGGGAGTCCAATACGGTTTCAGATATGAGAATTAGTTGGCAAGACAGGTAGTTTGGCGGCATTTTACTGTTTATAAAGATGTTTTTAGTTATAAATTTTCTATATAAGCAAATGCAAGGAGTCAAAATGAATCAATGGATCAGGCGATCGATTCTGTTTATAGTAACAGTAGTGGCAGTGGCCGGTTTTTCCGGATGCGGCGCAGCAAAGGTGGAAGTCCCGGGCAATTTGGCAGGCAAGGTCTATACGCAGGTAACAATGTGGGAAGAAAAAGGGCATATCTCGACAATCAACTACTCTGTAGGCAGGAAAATACCTGTAAATACGGAAGTGAAAATCCTTTCAATGTCATCAAAAGGGATTGTTTTTGAAGATGTACGCATTCCCGGTATTAAACTGACTCTGGATAATGTAGAAAAATATTCACAGACACCGACAGTTAAACTGGCACATCTCTATTTTGCACCGACAAAAGTGGATTTGTCCAAATTTACTGAAAAAGAGCAGAATTTTATCAAGAGTTTTGACGGTTTCTATAAAGCCGGTATCAGCAAAGAAGCATTGATAGTCGCACGCGGATATCCGCCAAAACATATGACACCCAGTCTCAAGTATGATACATGGAAGTACTGGAGAAACAGATGGGTTACCAAAAATGTAGGTTTTGAAAACAACAAACTCAAAACATACAACGGACAAATTCTCAAGTAATCTTCATCAAGCGGCAATACATGTACGTGTTGCCGTATTCAGTCAAAACTTTTATTTATCAAATTATTTTTTATGTGTTATTTTGATTAGGTTTGTCTGCTGGCCAAAACTCATAAAAATTAAACCACTGCAGCGGATATTCGCGTACTACCCGTTGTAAAAAATAGGCATATTGTTGTGCCAAGTCGGAAACAGCCTCTTTTTTTTCTTCTTTTTGTGATGTGATAATGTTCGAGAACTGCACTTTAAGCTTTTCATCCCCGTCTCGGACGATATCGCAGCCTACTATCGGGATAGTGCGCATGTGCGCTATTTCAAACGCACCACTGTTGAGCAGAGTCCTTCTTCCAAGAAAATCAACTTCTACGGTTTTGTTGTCATTGCGGATGCGGTCGACCATTATAATGAGGATCTCTTTGTTGTTGATGGCTCTGGCAATATCGAGTATGGCCTGCATACCGTTTTTCATACTTATTATGTTTATGCGCCTGTTCGCTTCACCCTCGGTCTCCAGCTTTTTTATTCCATCATCGATCGCTTCGTCTCCGACGATATTCAGTTTTACATCAAAAGTCTGAAAGATTTTGAAACTTTGTGCCCAGTTGCCGTGATGGGAGAGAACCAGCATGCCTCCGCTTTCGTGAATCTTTTGAAAAGATTTGACATTTATGCGCTCTACGGCGATACGACTCTCCTGCATTCCCTCTCTGGCGACAAAACGGTCAAAGATATTTAGCGAAAAAGCATAGATATGATGCAGATATGTACTGAATGTACAGGGAAGTCCCACGGCTTTATAGTAAGAGTTCAGTTCAAAACGTTTTTTTCTTGATACAAAAGCGTAAAAGAGAGCGACAATCCAGATAAGCCATTTTGTACCGCCGTATCCAAACAGGTTGTAAAGGGTGATGATAAGTTTGATACCCAGAGGGCTGCCGCGGTACTTGGACATGATTTTATGCCTACTACGTCTCTTTCCCGGTCAAGGCGCGGTATGTGGCATTTACGGCTGCTTTTGGTGCCGTAACGAACATATTGTTTTCATCCCATACGTAGCCGCTTAGAATCGAGACGATTTTTCTGGTCACTTTGTCTGCATCTTTTCCTTTGGAAAAAAGGATCTCTTGGAGGCGTCCGTCATACCAGGCATTAACGTACTCTCTAAAAACATCTACACCGATCATCATATAATCCTGATACTCTTTTTCCCAGTCAACCTTTTTTCCGGAGAGCTCTTTTGCGGTAAGTTCGGCTGCCTTGGCCCCGGACTCCAGTGCCAGTGTCACTCCTGAAGAGAAGACCGGGTCAAGAAATTCCGTGGCATTGCCGACAAGTACGAAGTTTTTGCCGAACATTTTGGTTACATTGGAGGAGTAGCCGCCGATAAAACCGACTTCATTCACTTTTTCAGCATTTGCGTAGCGTTCAGCGGCAAATTTGTTGTTTTTGATGATATAGTCGAAAAAGTCTGCCTGGTTCATATTGTGGGATCTGTAATATTCATCGGTGCAGACTATGCCGACCGAGGTGACACCGTCATTGAAGGGGATATTCCAGATCCATGCATCATTGTTGCCGACAACATATACGTAGATAAAGCCGTCTGTACCGTCTTTGGGACGCCTATCTCCTTTCATGCGGCAAAAAATGGCGTCTCGCAACTTCCCTGCGCACCTGAAAAGAGCTGCCCCATTTCTGTCCAAGATTCTGTTTGAAGTCAACTACACGGATTTCATCGGCATCGTTTTGAAAAGCTACACCGCCTTTGAACTGGAAATCAGCTTCGATCACTTTGTCGAGCATGTTCGCATCTTCAAGAAGCTTGTTGCATTCAGGCAGCAACGATTCGCCTATAACAAAACGCGGAAACTTTACCTTCTCGACCACTTCTACATGGTAGCCCTCCTGCACAAGCTTCCCTGCCGCTATAGAGCCGGCCGGACCACCCCCGATGATAAATACGTCACATTCCGTCATTTTGAGCTCCAATATTAAATTAAGCCCATTTTAACAGAAGTGTGTATATAAAATCTTGATAATGCTCATAAGATTCGTCTATTTCTCGTTTTGACAGACCTCGCTGGTTACCTTTTTGTCATATTGCCATTTGACTTTGCCGCTCTCTTTGTCAAGTACCGTTATTTTGCAGGGCTGGTTCAGATAGAGGTTCCCCTCATCCGTCGTAACCGTACTGTGTGTTTTTGCCATAGCGATAAATCCGGCCTTCGGGCTGCATCCCGACAGAAGCAGCGCACCGGCGGCTCCTGCCAGTATAATTCCGATTTTTTTATAATTCATAATTCTATCCTTTTTTATATGATCCGTAATCTCTGCCTGTTTTGAGGTTCCGGTGGGCTTTCTAATGATATTGCGGGGAGGATGATCTTTGGATAAAATGTCGCATCTAATTGGGTTATCGAGGTTTGATTTGAGAAAACAGTGCATTGTCATACCGGTCTACAATAATCCCGAAACCGTTTTTAAAGTAGTTGAATCTGCACTTGAAAGCGCGGTGGACGTAATAGTAGTGGATGACGGCTCATCACCTGCAGTTGCGATAAAGAGTGACTGCAATAGGCTTCATACGCTCAGGCATCAAAGCAATAAGGGCAAGGGCGAAGCCATATTGACAGGTGCGAGAAAAGCAAAAGAGCTGGGTTACAGCTCTTTTTTTGTCGTGGATGCCGACGGACAGCATTTTGCCCATGAGATCGAAAACTTTGCCGCCTCTGATGTTGAAAACTGTATCGTGATAGGATGTCGCCGTTTTGGCGAGAATGTTCCGGGATCGTCAAAATTCGGCCGTAAATTCAGCAATTTCTGGATTAAAACAGAAACAGGTCTGCTGCTTGACGATACGCAGTCCGGGTTTCGTTCCTATCCCATCTCAATCCTGGAATTGGATCTTAAAAAAAAACGGTATGATTTTGAAATAGAGGTTCTTGTCAAACATGTATGGAACGGCGGATGCATACAGGAGGTAGAGATAGAGGTGCACTATCCAAAAGCCGATGAGAGAATCAGCCATTTTCATGCATTCAAAGATAATCTTAGACTTACGCGTCTGCACAGTGCACTTGTGTTTCGCCGGTGGCTTGGGCTGAAATAGTATACGCTCCTTTTATTCTGAAAGACACAGCCTGCTGCGCAGCATTGCGTGCGATTATTCTCTACTTTAGCAAGTTTAGTGCAAAAAAAAGATAAAATAGCGAAATTTACATACCCGGGGCATTCCCGGAAATGATTTTGGGAGTACGATGTCATTATCTATCAGTACAGAACATATCTCTTATGATGAGTTATGCCATAGCGAGAAGGTAGTTATCAGCGATGACAGCCTGTTTCGACAGCGGCTTGATAATTCGCATCAATTTTTGCTTGAAGAGATCGCCAAGGGCAAACCTATATACGGTGTAACGACAGGTTATGGAGAGTCGGGGAAGAACTATTCGGCTTTTGAAGAGGCTAAAGAGCTTCAAAAAAATCTTTTTCGTTTTCATGGATGCGGGGTCGGTGACTTTTTGAGCCATGAAGAGTGCAAGCGTATTTTGCTTATCCGCCTGAGCAGTCTGTCAAAAGGCTTTTCCGGCATTACAGTCGGCTTGCTTGAGCGTATGGCACTGGCCATTATGAACGGCACCGCGGCTATGAGCGGCATAGCCATAGAGGCGATGAGCCGGTTTGAGAACTGGCTGCATGCATATGAGAGTTTTATCGCCGGACTCTTTGAGATGATGCATGCGGACGGTACGCCTCTTCAGCCTCTGGTGCATGAGGTAAAACCTTTTAAGGGCCAGATACGTACTGCGGCTCAACTGGCTGAAAAGCTTCTCGGCTCGGAGATAGTCCATGCCCAGGATGAGCGCTATGACAAGTTTTTTGAACATGAAGAGCTCTGCATCCAGGACAAATATTCTATCCGCTGTACACCGCAGGTACTTGGCGTCGTCTGGGACAACCTGGAAATATCGAAAAAGTGGGTTGAGACTGAGTGTAATGCCGTCAATGACAATCCCATAATCGACGGTGAGGGCAAAAAGATATACACAAGCGGAAATTTTTACGGTGGTTATGTGGCGCATGCCATGGACACTCTTAAGATTGCGGCCGCCAATGCGGCTGATCTGCTGGACAAGCAGTTCTCTCTGCTGGTTGACCATAAGTTCAACCGTGGTATCGGTGAAAATTTGAAGCTTTCCGACAAAGCCCATCACCACGGTTTTAAGGCGATGCAGATCACTTTAAGTTCACTTAGTGCAGATGTTATGATATGCAGATCACTTTAAGTTCACTTAGTGCAGATGTTATGATGAATATCGTCCCTGCTTCTGTTTTTTCCCGTCCGACCGAATCGCTGAATCAGGACAAGGTGAGTATGGGAACTACGGCTGCTTTAAACTTCAAAGCTTTAAACTTCAAAAAGATGCTGCCCGATCTGACCAATATGCTTGCCATAGCGTTTATGGGGTTGGCACAGGCTGTAGATATACGCGGAACCGTCGGTATTTCACCGCATTTGCTAAATATTTACGGCAAGATCAGGAATGAGATAGAACCTCTTGTAGAGGATCGCCGTATGGATATAGAGATCGCAAAAGTGGTTGAGATGATAGAAAGCGGAGAGCTTTCATGAAAAAAGTACTTGTGACCGGAGCGACGGGTGCGATCGGAGAAGCCTGCGTCCGTGCGTTTTCCGATGCCGGTTATTTTGTCTATATCCACTACCGTTCCAAAGAAGAGAAGGCGCAATCTCTTCTGTCTGAAATAGGTTCGGGTGAGCTGGTACAGTTTGATGTACGCGAGAGGGAGAGTGTAAATGCAGCGCTTAAAGCACTTGAGCTGGATGTCCTTGTCAATAATTCAGGTATCACAAAAGATAACCTGTTTTTCTGGATGAGTGATGATGAGTGGGAGGATGTTGTCGATACGAACCTTAACGGCACATACCGTGTGACAAAAGCTGTACTGGAAAATATGATAGCCAAAAAGAACGGCGCTATTATCATCATCGGTCTCAGGTATTGCCGGAAATCCGGGACAGACCAACTATTCGGCGACCAAAGGCGGAATAATAGCTTTTACCAAGGCTCTCGCGCTTGAACTTGGCCGCTATAAAATCAGGGTAAATTGCCTCTTAAAGAGTTGAAAAAAGGGATTCCGCTTCGCCGCATCGGAAAACCGGAAGACGTTTCGGAGACTGTACTGTTTCTTGCCGACAGTGCAGCCTACATTACTGCAGAGACGATAAACGTAAGCGGCGGAATGGTGCGATAGTATGAGAAGAGTCGTTATAACCGGGGTTGGAGTGCTTTCGCCTCTTGGAAACAGTATGGCTTCGCTGCAGGAGGGGCTGGAGTCCCAGAGAAGCGGTGTAAGACATATGGCTGACTGGGCAGAATACAAAGGGTTTGAGACCCGTGTCTG
>MZGN01000134.1 GCA_002085085.1 Helicobacteraceae bacterium 4484_230 | reverse complement strand
AATAATGTCCTTGTACTCTCTGCTCTGTCTGTCGAAAACATCCTCAGCGGCCTTCCTGATAGCATCGCCAATCATTGTGCCTCCTCTGGTTGTGCTTTCAGTTGATATGTCATCCAATACCATACGTACAAAGGCATAGTCCTGGGTTAAGGGGCATTTTATCGCTGCATTGCCTGCAAAAGTGACAATTGCTATTCGGTCACCTTGAAGGGTTTCTATTAAATCCTTTATCGCTATCTTCGAACGCTCGAGTCTGCTTGGCTTGATATCTTCTGCCAACATCGAACGGGAAGTATCCAGCAGAATACAGACATCTCTACCAAGGCGTTTTATTTTTTGGGCCCGCGGGTTCCATCTAGGTTGTGTAAGCGCGATTACAATAATCGCAAAGGCTGAAAGCAATAGGACGGCCTTAAATATTTGCTTTTTCAGACTCACTGAAACGTTAATCTTTTTCAGCATGTTAGTGCTTGCCAGTATTTTAAGCGCTTGGGCCTTCTTCCAGAAACACCAGATATAAGCTGGTACCAGAACCACTGGTATTGTGAATAATAACCACAACGCTTTGTCATTACCTAAATTCATAATTATCTTTATGGGATCTTACGGAATACTGTACATCTTGCCAGTATTTCCAAAGCCAATATCAATAGTGCCGCTAAAGTCCATTGACCGAAATGCTCTGAGTATTGGGCATACTGGACGGATTTGACCTCAGTCTTTTCCAAGTCATTGATTTTTTTGACGATCTTCACAAGTGTTTCAGCATCATCCGCTCGACCGTAAAACCCGCCGGTTCTTTCAGCTATAGTTTTGAGCAGGCCTTCATCCAGATTCTGCCCTGTTGGCATTTTATATGTGCCCAAAGGTGTCTGAATGGTCGTATAGGCCTGAGCGGAGCCAATACCAATAGAATATATTTTTATCCCCCATTCCTTTGCCAATTCAGCGGTTCTGATAGGGTCATACTGACCGGCATTGTTAATTCCATCAGTAAGCAGGATGATAACCTTACTTTTAATCTTGAAGCCGCTTTCCCGTTCATTGTTTGCCTGTTCACTATCTTCGATAAATCTTGCCCTTCTCTGCTGCAATTCTTCTTCAGCATTTTTCAATCGAGCTGCTGCCAAGGCAATTGCATCGCCGATAGCGGTACCATCTTCACTGCGGAGCCTTACAATCTCTGTTTTTTTCAGAAACTCGAGCAGAACGTTATGACTGAGCACTAAAGGACAGGTCGTATCGGCAAAACGGGCAAAAGTTACCAGGCTGCTATTATTAATAAGGATATACAAGCAAACCTTGCTACGTTCAGCAGAGGCCTGAGTTTTTGGCGCAAAGATACAGGACAGTGCAGGATGTCTTTAATACTTGGAAATTTTACTGCCGCTTCTGTTTGTCTGCGTCGTTTCATATAGACAATCGCCGGCAAGGTTAAAAACACTAATAATACCCATGGCGAATACAGTTCCATGTTATGCACTCACTACTTCCATTACTTTTTCGGATTCAATTTCTGTGACATCAATTTTCTTTTCATCAGATTTAGTTGTTTCTATAAAGTCCTTAACCAAATCAAAGGTTTTCTGAATTTGTTCAGTTGTGGGGTCATACTTAGCAAACTTCACAAGGTCACAGTGTTGGAGAAATTCTGCAAGATGCTCCCTGTCTTGTTTGGCAAGTACGTTAGCCGATGAGAGTTCAGCCAAAAATTCTTCTGTGGTTCTTTCCGGGGCTTTAAGATTAAAACGATGCTCGATATAATGTCTGAAAATATCGCTTATACGTTCATAAAACTCTTTGATTTTGCCTGTTTTCACCAAGTCTTGTTCAATCAAAGAACGCAGCCGCTCATATGCAATCTCATGGGCTGGTTTAAAAATCCTAACTAGATCCCTACCTTGTTGGCTTCTTCGATGAAACCAGAAAATCACAGCAGCGATGGTACCGCTTAAAATCAACAGCCAAATCCACCAGTAAGAGGATTTAGTAGGTACGTTAACAACACCTTCTATGTCGGCTATTTTTAATTCTGCTCTCTGTTCGCCCAAAAGCGAAGTAACCTCAATATTTATTGGCTCAGTTGTAAGTTCGTGTGTCTTTTCTTCTTGGCTATTTACATCAGTAAATTGGAATGTGAAAGCCGGTATTGCGAAAGTACCCGACAAAAATGGTTCGAGACGATACCGGTATCTGCTTACTACATTGTTATTTTCGTCAAGCTTGTCGCCCAGATTATCCCACTCAACAATTCCAAAGTTCTCAAGCACTTTATCAACTTTTGGCATTTGAGCTTCAAAGCCAGGCTCAACAGTTGCTTCAAGCTCAAGCAGTATCGTCTCAGCAATAGTTGCCTTTGTTTTATCCACACGTACATGAACCGTTAGAGGGCCTCGCTGGTATTCTTTGTCAATCTCGAATTCTTTTGTTTGCCCTTTGTCCACTGTTGTTTTTTCACAGCCCGCGCATACCAGCAGCATGCCGCAACAAAACAGAACATACACACAAAACAGTTTCTTATAATGTTTTCCCAGCATATATCCCACGGCACTATTCTTCATTTTACAGATTCAGCGGATTCGCCGGCATCAGCTTCTTTTATGCTTCTGAGTGCAGAAGTATGTATAATCACATTGTACTTGTTCATCATTTGATCTATCAGGTCCCTTTGGACATCCTGGCGTTTCTGGCTCAATAAGGCTGTTATCACCTGCTGTCTAACCTCATCAAAACTCTTCTGTCTTTCAGGATATTTTTCCCTAACCTTGACTATTTCCCATCCCTTTTCTGTTTTGAACGGTTCTTCCAAAATTTTTCCGGCATCGGTAACAAAAATTCTCTCGTTTAGCTCACTGCTTTCGCCAATAACCGGAATATAAGAACCTTTTCTTACATCGGTATCAATTATACCGGCGTTGTCTTTGGTGTTTTGGTCGACTGAAAATTCTTTTGCCAGTTCACCAAAATCCTCACCGTTTTTAATCCGTTCCATAATATCATTGGCCTGCTGTTGGTTCTCAACGAGAATGTGGCTTATACTCGCTTTAGCAGGTTCAATGTATTTATCTTTGTTTGCTTGATAATATGTTTGAAGATCTGTTTCAGTAATGTTGATTTTATCTGCAAGCTCTTTGTTCATTAGCTGCTGGCTTAATATACTTCGAACCATATCCTCGATAACCCCTTTGACATCAGACTGTTCGGATAGTTTTTCCTCTAAAGCCTGACGGTATAAAACCTCCTGTGATAGCCAGGATTGAAGAAATTCCTGTCTTGCTGAATGGTTTTTGTACTGTTCAAGAATTTTCTTCTTTTGTTCGTTCAGTTGCTCTGTTGTCATAAATGCCATCATTGGAGCAAGCTGGTTGTCAATAGTTCTTTCGATAATCGCATCAAGGTCGGACTCGGTGATTTTTTCCGCACCGATTTCGGCAACTATCCTGCTGCCAGCCTTTTCCGATTCTTTAAAGCTCGTCCTGTCCATCAATTCGTATCGAAGGGCCGAGAACTTGCCAAGTTTTTCAAAACAGTCTTTGATATGTGTGTTGATTTGCTGTTCTAATTCTGACAGTTTAGCTGTGATTTCACTGCGGTAGTAGTACTCGATTGCCTCTTCATACAATCCTGCCTTTTCAAATAATGTACCCACTTGAAAAAGGGCCTTTGCACGTTCAGTGTCAGGCACTTTGGCAGAGGACAGATAATCCTGCCAGACTCTTGCTGCTCTTGTATACAGATTACGGCTGGCAAGTTTTGAGGCCAGCTCCTTGATTTTATCTTGTGAGAACGATGAGGCAGAATTCACTGATGGCGGTTTCTCATAAGAAGGTCTTAGAAGGTTCGCTATTGTCAGGATCACCAGAACTAAAAGCAATATGACGGTCAATTTGGGCACAAGAGAATATTTTTGTTTTTTCTCGGGCAATGAAAAATCCAGTTTTTCTTCCAAATCTGGCCTGTCTCGGCGTCGGCAAGTTCGATTAATCCTACGTTAGGTAATGCAATTTCCGCTCTGTCACGTACCGAGACTGCAATAACGTCATTGCGTTTATTCAAAAGCCCCAAAGGTTTTTTGAAATCGGTTTCTATAAAATCGGATACCAAGAATATTGTCGCTCTTTTACGGATGACTTTAGCAAGGTAGTCAAGAGCTTGGCGGATATCTGTGTTCCTTTTTGGCATCTTAAAATATAAAAGTTCCCGAACAAGCCTCAACATATGGCTGACACCTTTTTTAGGTGGGATATATAACTCTATCTGATCAGAAAAAATCAGAAGGCCAACCTTGTCATTATTTTTTGCTGCTGCAAAAGCCATTACCGCACAAAATTCTGCGGCAAGTTCATTTTTGGCTTTATTTACCGTACCAAAATCCTCCGATGAACTTAAGTCAACCGCAAATATAACAGTCATCTCGCGTTCTTCAACGAAGCGTTTTATGTATGGCCTGCCGGTGCGGGCAGTTACATTCCAGTCGATGGAACGGACATCATCACCCGGTATATACTCACGAACCTCGTCGAACTCCATACCCCGGCCTTTGAAGACACTTTCATATTGCCCTGCAAAGCTGGCATCTACCATCCTGGAGGTATATATCTGAATCTGTCTTATTTTTTTGATTAATTCCTGTGGTATCATCGTCTCAGCTCTTTACAGTTCTATGGCACTTCGATGTTGTCAAAAATAGTCTTAATGATGTTTTCGCTTGTTTTGTCTTCGGCTTCAGCTTCATAGCTGACAATCACCCTGTGCCGTAGAACATCAGGCCCAATGCTCTTGACGTCCTGTGGAGTAACATATCCCCTCTGTTGGATGAACGCATGGGCTTTTGCCGCAATTGCAAGATAGATTGTAGCTCTAGGCGATGCCCCATAACTTATGAAATTGCCCATTTCCATACCGTATTTATCAGGTTCTCTTGTAGCACAAACTACATCAACAATATAATCCTTAATCTTTTCATCGATATAGATTTCATCTACGACATTTCTTACCTCTGCAATATCTTCAGGATTGATGACAGACTTAATATCAAACTGCTTATTTGTTACCGCCATCCGATCAAGGATTTGGCGTTCCTGGCCCTTGTCTGGATAGTCTATCTTGATTTTAAGCATAAAACGGTCCAATTGAGCTTCAGGTAAAGGATAGGTGCCCTCCTGTTCAATCGGATTTTGAGTCGCGAGTACTAAAAAAGGTTCAGGAATCGCGAAGGTCTTTTCGCCAATTGTTACTTGCCGTTCCTGCATTGCTTCGAGTAATGCACTTTGTACTTTTGCCGGCGCTCTGTTAATTTCGTCAGCTAAAATAATGTTGGCGAATATCGGCCCTTTGCGCGTGTAGAACTCACCGTCTGACTGGCGATATATCTGGGTGCCGATCAAATCGGCTGGCAGCAAATCCGGCGTAAATTGTATCCGTCTAAAATCGGCATTAATTGCTCTTGACAGTGTTGTTACCGCCATGGTCTTTGCCAGACCAGGCACACCTTCCAATAATATATGACCGTTTGCGAGTAACCCTATTAGCATTCTTTCTAACATATAGCGCTGGCCAATGATTACTTTGTCAATCTCTCCAAACAATGCCCTTACAAATTCGCTTTTTTCCTTCACTAAATTTCCAATTTGTTTTACATCTGTAGCCATAACGAAATTCTCCTTTTCAATTTCAATTTATTAGAATTTGTCATTTTCATCAATTCACATCAGCCAAAAATATCGGCTAGGATTTCAACAGCGTTTCCCTGTCGAATTTATTTTTTACGACCTGTAACTGGAAATTGTTCATCTTGTGAAGAATCCATAATTTCAAACAGGGCAAAAATCCTGCTTGAGGTTTAGTATGGCGCATTTTAATTTGAAGCACAACGCTTGGCTGTTTTTATCAGCCCACCAGAGGCGGGCTGGAGTTTATCGCTTTTAACTGCCTGGATATGTAAAAAGGAAAGGCGGTGGTTAAGCCGCCTCTATCCAGTATAGGCCGTTGCGGTGCTTGGGTTGCCCTCCAGCATTGCCCTATATTCCGCAACAACGCAGATTATTGTAGTAGTAGTGGTAAGCTTT
>MZGN01000040.1 GCA_002085085.1 Helicobacteraceae bacterium 4484_230 | reverse complement strand
GACCGTATCGTAGTGCAGGGTTATGACGGCATCGTGGTTGAGGTCGGACTGCGAAGTACCCGCCTGCGCACACTTAACGGCCGCATGGTCACTCTTGCCAATTCGGAGGTGGCGGATTCTGCTATAGAAAACATCTCTTCTGAGCCAAGCCGTAAGATTACTATGGATTTGGGATTGACATACGATACGGATGAGGTGCGGATACAGCGTGCAATGGAAATACTTCAGGAGTTACTGCATTTACCGCTTTTAATGATTTTGCACTCAATATCCGTTTTATCTATTATATTAAAAAAGGTGAAAGTGTTTTTGGCAATCAGACAAAAATAAATTTGGAGATCCTTAAACGCTTCAATGCCGAAAAGCTGGAGTTTGCATTCCCGACACAGACTGTTTATGCCAAAGTAAATAGTTGATAGTTATTGGTTGATGGTGGAAGGAGAGGCGTTTGGATTAACGCCTCAGGTCTCTTAAAGAGACTCTTTTTTTCAGTCTCTCCCTGACCAGCGCTTTGATCAGCGCTGTTTGTGTCATATTTTCATCATCGGCCAGCATCTCCAGTGCAAGTGCTATATCTTTATCGAAAACGAAATTTTTCTTTACAAACATATGGTTTTCCTTTTGCGACCTAAACGCTAAGCTCTTTCTTCTCCCACACCCCTGACATTCTTGATCTCATTGATACGGTTGAACTTATGCTCCTTTCTGTACTCTACTATCTTAACCGCTGTCTTTTCACCTATTCCTTTTAAAGAAGAGAGCTCCTCTACACTGGCAGTATTGATATTTACACCAAAGAGCTGAACGCTCAACAAAAAACCCGAGATAAATGCAAAAACTTTCATTTTTGACTCCTTGTTAATTTTGAGATAAAGAATGTTAACTAATGTTATATTAAATTAATATTAACGAATTTGGTTAATTAACTAAAAATGTTATATTTAGTTTGTCAGATATTTTTGGCATTATCTTTCTGTTTTGCACTTCATCTGTTTTTAGTGTAAAATTCGGCAATTTTTTCCAGGAGTATAGTATGAAACAAGGCGCCGTAACCAATGAAGAAGCTCTTAGCTACCATGAGGGTGATCGCCCGGGGAAGATAGTCACACTTTCCAGCAAGCCGTTTGAGACCCAGCGTGATCTGAGTCTGGCCTATACACCGGGAGTAGCAGTACCGTGTCTGGAGATCGAAAAAGATCCGGACAATGCCTACCGCTACACTTCCAAAGCGAACCTTGTCGGGGTTATCTCCAACGGTACTGCAGTTTTGGGACTTGGCGATATCGGCGCGCTGGCCTCCAAGCCGGTTATGGAGGGCAAGGCAGTTCTGTTCAAGAAGTTCAGCGACCTGGATGCCTTTGATATAGAAGTCGATACAAAAGATATAGAGCGCTTCTGCAGTGTTGTCGAGGCGATTGCTCCCACTTTTGGCGGAATTAACCTTGAAGACATCAAAGCACCGGAATGTTTTGAGATCGAGAAGAGACTGACTGCACGTTTGAAAATTCCGGTAATGCATGACGATCAGCATGGAACGGCTGTAATTTCAAGTGCTGCGATCATGAACGCCTGCAGGCTGACAGGGCGTGAGATTGCCGACCTGCGCATAGTGGTCGTCGGTGCCGGAGCGGCGGCTATCAGCTGCGCAAGAATTTATCGTCATATGGGTGCAAGAACGATTTTTATGATCGACTCCAAAGGTGTCATCCACCACGGCAGAAAAGATCTTAACGAGTATAAAGAGGAGTTTGCCATAAAAGCCGATATCTCTCAGAGACAGGCTTTTAAAGATGCAGATGTCGTTATCGGCCTCTCGCGCCCCGGTACGTTCGGTGAGGAGGATATAGCCCAGATGGCAAAAAATCCCGTTATCCTTACTCTTGCCAACCCAACGCCCGAGATGTTTCCGGAAGATGTGAAGCGCGTACGTCCAGATGCCATCATAGCTACCGGGCGCAGTGATTTTGCAAACCAGGTAAACAATGTCCTTGGATTCCCGTTTATTTTTCGCGGTGCCATCGATGTGCAGGCAAGTGAGATCAACATTCAGATGAAGATAGCTGCTGCCGAGGCTTTGGCCAAGCTGGCCAGAAAAGAGGTTCCCGGATATATCAGCGAGCTTTATGATACGCAGCTTGAATTTTCAAAAGAGTACATCATCCCTAAACCTTTTGACAAGCGCCTGATCGTAGAGGTCTCCTCTGCAGTTGCCCAGGCAGCCATCCATACGGGTGCTTCAAAACTGAGAGGCTTCGATATGGAGGCCTACAGGCAAAAACTCTCGACAGCCCTGTCTCAGTGACCGCTCTTTAGGCAGGCTTCTGCCTCTGCCGCAATTCAAAATTCAAAATTAAATCACCGATACCATCAGCTGGTTAACAACTGTTGTCACTGCCCTGATGTCTTTGTTTTCCCTCTGCATAAAATTGTTTAGATAATCCATGTTTGTATCAAATATGGCAGTTTTATCTTCAAAATAGCTCTTGAAAGCCGCTTCAGGGGTTTCACCGGTTCTTTGAAAGTTCAGTATTTTTCTTGTATAGTTTACCGACAGAAACTCTATAAACTGCATAAGTTGACGGCGTAGCAGATGGTCACTTTCCAGATGAAGCGTAATGCCACTTAGCACATTTATCAGTTCTATGATCCTGAACTTACTTATTACAAGATAGAAGATCGTCATTACATTTTCAAAAGAGTGTGAACCCTGCTCTTTGAGCATAATGGCTGCTATGGAAAAGCGCAGATAATCCAGCACACTGAAAAAGCGGTTGAAATCCGGCTTGTCTTTCAGGATTATCGGAACTCTTTTTATTTCCAGTCTTTTAAGCAGTGAAATAAGTTCATCTTTGTATCCCAGTATGTGGGTGTCGCCAAGCTGGCTGATATCAGCCGAGCGCACCATCCAACCGGTACTGAACTCCAGTGCCTGTTCTATCTCGTTTAGCAGTTCATACTGCAGGGCAACATCCAGTGAGTAATCATTATGCCTTATTTCACGGCGAATATCATCAGCACCGAAAAGATTGTTGGCAATCAGGTAAGATCTTATCTTTGTCAAAAATTTTGTCTTACCAAAACGTTGGTAATCGCTGATGAAACTGGAACCCTGAAGGTTGATCACCGTATCGGCCATCATTGTTGCAATAATCTCTCTGCGAAGCGGGTGGTCGTTGATCTCCCGTTCATAAGTGCCGACAAAAGATTTTGGAAAATATTTGTGCAGATATGTCGTAGCCATGGCTTCATCAATTATTGAGCTGTCAAGAAGAAGGCTCTTGACAAATACTTTTGAATAGGAGAGCAGAGAGGCGAGCACGGGACGCACAATACTCCCGTTTTTAGTGATAATGTTACCTATATTTTCGTTTTTAGGGATAAAAAAATCGTGTCTGTTAAACACATCGATATGGGTACTCAAGAGATTGATGGTAATAAGAAAGTAGTCAAGACGTGTGCGGCTTAGTGCTTCATCACGTGATATTGCCAGTGCCTGTGCATAGCTGTTGCTTAAAACCATTCCTATAACCTGTTCGCTCAGTGCTGCAAGACTCTCTTTGCGCTCTTGCTCTGACAGAATCCCTCTGTTTTCAATTATGCTGAGAAGAATCTTTAGGTTAACCTCGTGGTCTGAGATGTTGACCCCTGCCGAGTTGTCAATTCCGTCCACATTGATTTTGCCGCCGTTTAATGCATACTCTATACGTGCCTGCTGGGTAAAACCGAGATTTCCTCCCTCACAGACAACACTGCATCGCAGCTCGGAGGCATCGATACGGACTGCTTCGTTCTGTTTGTCCCCTATGCCCAGATCGCTCTCTTCCGAACTTTTTACATAGGTGCCTACTCCTCCATTAAAAAGAAGATCAACTTTCATTTTGAGCAGAGCCCTTATCAGCTCTTCACCGCTAAGTGTATGTGTTGTTGCACCAATCATCTTTTGGATCTGGGGGCTTAGCTCGATAGCCTTGTCGCTACGCAGAAATACACCGCCTCCTTTTGATATTAAAGCCTTGTTGTATGCACTCCAGCTGCCGTTTTCAGCCGTGAAAAGGCGCCGGCGCTCTTCAAAAGCCACAATGGGGATAGGGTCGGGATCAACAAATATCTCTTTATGGGAGAATGCTGCAAGGAGCTTGAAAGCCTTGGATTCAAGCATACCGTTTCCAAAAACATCACCGTTCATGGAGCCTATTGCCACCACTGTAATACTTTTTTTATAAAAATCAACTCTTTTTTCAATAAAGAAGCGCCCGGAAGACTTCAGTGCGCCCTTGGCTGTAATGCCCAACTCCTTATGGCTGTACCCGTTGGAGCCGCCGCTGGCAAATGCGTCTCCCAGCCAGAATTTGCGATTTATGGCAATTTCATTGGCTATATCGCTCATGGAGGCAGTCCCTTTGTCTGCAGCAACGACAAAATAATCATCATCTTCGTCATAGGCAACCACTTTGTCATCGCGAACTATCTGTCCGTCAATACGGTTGTCTACAAGGTCAAGCAGGGCATTTACAAAGAGGCTGTAGAGTTTGTTGAAGTAGGCTTTGGTGATCTTGTTGCTGGTTCTGTTGATCACAAATCCGCCTTTTGCGCCGTCTGGGATAATGACAGAGTTTTTTCCCTCCTGTGCGATCATGAGTGATTTGATTTCTGTTCTGTAGTCCTCATGGCGTTCACTCCAGCGAAGGCCGCCGCGGCTTATGCGGCTCATACGAAGATGAATACCGCTGAACTCCGGGTGATATACGAATGACTCTATCCTGGGCTGCAGCCCTTTCAGGTTTTCCGAAAAAGATGCAGTGTCAATCTTAAAGGCGATGGTACTGTGCTCAAGAAAGTAGTTTGTTCTTGTTAGCGAACGAAGCAGGGCATAGGTAAGTTTGAGGATCCGGTCATCCATGATCTGCGGAACGGCTTTGATGGAGGTTTCGATCAACTGCGAGACCTCTTCAAGCTTGCTTTCCCTGTCGCCGGCTTCCGGGTTGAATTTGATGATAAAATAGTGCAGGAAGAGACGGGCTGTCTCATCATGGGTTGTGAGCGTCTGAAGCAGTGTTTCGTAGTTGATCGAGAGTACCGCTTGGTTTAGGTACTCTATGAATGAGCGCAGAAGAAGCACTTGTCTTATGGAGAGGTTCTGCAGATAGACCAGGGCAAATATCTTACACCTTCTCAATATTTTGCGTGACAGGGCGCTGGTGATGACCCACTCTATATTGGACTTGGCCCGTTCAAGTTTTTTTATATCGATATTTTTTAGTCTTAGGCGGTAGATATGAATGGTGCTATTTTTGTTAATTTTGGAGTAGCTTACCTCATCGATGATTGTAAACCCAAAGTCATGCAGTATGGGAGTGATTACAGAGAGGTCAAATTGCTCTTTTGAGTAGATGCGTATAGTAGCGCTCTTTTCATCTGCATGTATACGTGTTACTATGTTCTGCTGCAGGATCTTCTCCGTAAGTGTCTTACTTATTTCAAGATCGCTTTTTGTCAGTATCTGAGAGCAGACTGCTTCAAGCTGTGAAGATTTTTGTGCCATAAGAATCCTTTATTGTGATCCGCAGAAAAAGCGTAAATATCAGTTATTGGCTTATTGCTGTCTTATTATACGATAGTTTTTGACGGACGTCCGAAATAGTAACCCTGCGCATGGGTTACACCAAGTGATTTCAGGAGCTCTGCAGTCTCTCTGTCCTCAATATATTCGGCAACGATTTCAAGTTTAAGGTTCTGTGCGAATGCTATGATTGTTTTTACAGTGTTTAGTTTGCGCTTGTCATTGACAATGTGGCGAATGAGTGATCCGTCTATTTTTAAAATGTCGATCGGAAGGGAGGAGACATAGGAGAAGTTGGAGTAGCCGCTTCCGAAATCATCTACTGCGACACGACATCCATACCTGTTGACACGGTGTATAAAATCGATAACAAGGTCCAGGTTGAAGAGTTCCTCATTCTCCAGCAGCTCTATATCAAGCCGCCTTGCAGTTTCTATATTTTGGTCAAGTATTTTGAAAAAATCCTTATTGAAGCTGCTGTTAAGAATATCCCGCATGTTGAGGTTGATGGAGAACCGGTAATTAAAGCTGCGAAAACGGGCGATAGTTTGCTCAAGCATACTATTGCTTATCTCTTTGTAGTATGGTGTCTGTACCGCTACATCCATAAAATCTGACGGTTTCAGCACTTTGTCATCTCTCTGCTCTATACGCACGAGGGCTTCATATTTTTCAACCTCTTCCGTTTGAAGGTTAAAGATAGGTTGGTAGTAGGGTACTATGCGGTTCTCTTCTATGGCGGATTTTATTCGCTGCATGGTCGCAATATTAAGCTGCACCTTCTCTTTGAGGCGCATATCGGTAGTAAAGACGATCACGTTGTCATTATAGTCCGTCTTCAGATGCTTGAGTGCCATATCCGCATTTTCCATAAAAGGGTCTACATTGTTTACGGATATGGAGACCGTAATAAAGATCTCGATATTGTCCACAATAAAAGGGTATGACTCGATCGTTGTGGCTATTGCCCTGGCAGAACGTTCGGCATGTACCAGGTCGGTTTTATTAAGAAGTATTCCAAAATCATCCCCTCCCATGCGGAAAAACTTGGGATTGTATGGTTCTATGAGCGGAAGTTTTATAAGAGAAGAGATCTCTTGAAGAATTATATCGCCCGTCTCATTGCCATAGAAGTCGTTGATATGTTTGAAATTGTTTATGTTGAGCAGCAGGAGTGTTGGCACGTTTGTTTGCTGGATGATGGTATCGTAGCTGACCCGGTTTAGCAGGCCGGTTAGTTGATCGTGTGTCAATGAATACTGAAGCTCTTTTTGTAGACGCAAAAGACGTATGTTTTCTATTCCGGAACGGATCAGCAGTGAAATGATCATGACCATTGCAATAATGAAGACCCCGAGAAGGATATAGGCAAGCCGGTCAAGTATTTGAAAGTCATTCTGGGATGTTTTGATGAAAAGCTCTCTGATCTGTCGAATGTTAAGTTCGGTTTGTGCCTGAAGCAGAGAGTTGATACTGTTGATGTAGTTGGGAAAGTTTTTTATAATAAACTTTGCATGTAATATGAAGGTATCTATAAACTCCCGCTGATTCTTGGCAAGATGACTGTTGTCGAGTTTTTCAAGCAGTTTTTCCGTATCGTCAAGATAGTCTGCATCAAGCATCCTTCTTGCTGTCGAGAACTGGTCTATTATAGTGTAGATCTCATCCTGGAGCTCCTTGTCAAGCGATAGGCTTGAGGCATCCTTGCGCATAAGTGATGCAAGAAAGACAAAAGAGTTTTTTATCCCTGCATTGATCATCATGTAGCGATTGATACCGTTTTCATAATTGTCTATATCGTCGGCAGCATCTTCAACAGCTTTCATAACCCGTGCATATTGCTTCTGACGCAGCATACTGGATTCCGTAAGCATTTTGTAGGTCTCACGCAGTTTAGTGAGGCGTGAAGAGATAGTGTCCTGGTTGTGGTATGCAAACAGTGCACTTTGCAGAATCTCATAATTGATCTGTCCAAAACTGCTCTCAAGGGTATGGAACTGGCCGCTAACCTCTTTGTAGTCGCGGCTAAAATCTTTTTGAAGTAGATAAAAATAGATTCCCAACAGGAGTGATGCGGTACCGAGAGTGACAGCAATGGCTATCTTGAGCTTTGAATTCATTTCAGATCTAGGATGGCCGGCCGTTTTCCGGTAAGAGTTTTTAGAAACTGTACAATATTGTGAATTTCATCCTCTTTGAGGTTGACGCCAAGATTGTGGTGACTCATTTTTCTGATCGCTTTATCGAGTGTTTTTGAAGAGCCGTCATGAAAATATGGTGCCGTCAACTCTATGTTTCTCAAAGTAGGCACTTTGAAGACATTTTTATCCTGCTCTTTATGTGTAACGGAGTGCCGGTCGGGATAGCTGCCGTTAAAATCATAAGGAACAAAAAGTCCCATTCTCTGAAAAGAGTTCTCACCGATATTTATACCGTTATGGCAGGTGATGCATCCACGCTGCTTGAAAGCCAGGTAGCCCTTCATCTCTTCCTTGTTCAGTTTTATCTCGTTTCGCAAAAAGCGGTCAAATTTGCTGTCGGGTGTCACGAGAGCTCTTTCAAATTCTACAATTGCATCGATGACCTGTTCATAGCGGATTTCAGAACTGCCGTAAACTGCTGCAAACTCTTTTTTATACTCTTTGTCATTATTGAGCCGTTTTTCAATTAAAAGTGCGTTCATCCCCATTTCCATGGGATTGTGTGTCGGTCCGTCTGCCTGCTCTTTAAGGGTGTTTACCCTGCCGTTCCAGAACTGCTTGAAATTATAGCGGGAGTTGTAGACGGTCGGTGACTGTATGTTGCCGTGTTTTTCATCAATACCTACAGAGACGATCCTCGGGTCGGCACCGCCGTAGTCAAAGCTGTGGCAGCTATGGCACGATACTGTCCTGTCGGAAGAGAGTAGTGTCTCCGAAAAGAGTTTTCTGCCCAGCAGAGCCTTTTTTATATCAATATCGTTAATCTTGCGGGGAAGCGGTACAATAGGGCCTGCAATTGAAACAGCCGCAAAAATAGTTAAGAGAAGAATCAGTTTTTTCACAATGATCCTATTTTATTCTGCTGAGACGCCAGAATTTGTTTAGTCCGTGTTTTGCCTTAATGTCAAGATTATATGAAATAAATGTTAAATAAGAGATTATATCGGGAACTTCTATGCCTGTTCTTTTTGATGCGTTCTTCAGAAGATAGTGCGGTATATGGATCTTGTGGCGCAAAAATGCTTTCGAGAGCCTCTTGACCTCTTTTGAATGGCCGTGATGGCACAGCAGTGCAAATACGAAAGGAAGCCGGTATTTTTGGTGCCATTCATCTGCCAGGTCCAGTGCTTTGCCACCATTTAGACGGTATCGCAGTGCTTTGTCGCCTATAAGTACCTCTCCTTTGAGGCCTAAAACCTTGGCAAGCACATTAGAAGTTGCCGACTCGCTATCTTCCTCAAGTTGTTCGCCGGGCAGAAGAAGGACGCTCAGCACCTCTTTTTTGGCAATTATTCCAAGAGGCGCATGTGTGTATCTGCCCGCGCCTACGCTCGAGATAAATGCCGCATCTACTTTGCGCGCGGTAAACTCCGCGTTTATCTTTGAGGGGACACCTTTTTTGTAGTCAAAACCGATGCGGCGCCTGCCGCTTCGGGCATAACGTTTCATAAATACATGAAAGGGAAGAAGATTGAGATATTCAATTTTGCCAAAGATCAAGGGGTACGCTTTCGATTTTTTTGTTTATTATACTTCAAGGAGGCTGAAAGTCCGGGCGGGGAGGCGGAAGGCGGCTTTTCGTTTTTCGTTTTTGGTGGAGGTAGAAGACAGAAGGTGGTTTTTGTAAAACGGCTTTCAGCGTTTTTAGAGGTCTCTTTCTTTATAATCGCTCCACTGATAAGAAGGAGCATTTTATGGTGCGTGTAGAATTTCTGGGTCCTATTAAAAAAGAGCCGCTTTATCTTGATGCGGCCACACTGCAGGATGTTGCAAATGCGCTAAACAGGGACGATAAGATGAAAGAGTGGCTGCAGAGCTGCGCGGTGGCGGTCAACGATACCCTTGTCTCCAGCCTGGACACTCCGTTGAGTGACGGCGATAAAATCTCGTTGCTGCCGCCGGTATGCGGAGGCTGAGAGATGGTTGAGCTTTATGACGGCGCCCTCGATGTGGAGGAGATTCTGGCAAGGTGGTACAAAGAGGAGAGCAGAAGCAATTACGGCGCATATATCCCTTTTGTCGGTACCGTTTGAGTTTCGATATTTACGAGCCGATCCTGAAGAAGTGGTTTGATGAGTGGCAAAAGAGGGCCAGGGCTGCGGGGGCCATTGTGAAGATGGCACACAGCAGGGGTGATGTGTTTGTACATGAGTCATCGTATATCGCTGCTGTCTTTTCGCCCAAGAGACGGGTTGCGCTGGATATGATAGATGAGTTTGTAGAGGATTTCAAGGCGGGCGCGCCGATCTGGAAGTATGACCTGAAAGAGGGCAGTCGGATCTATGCAGCTGAACGTTCCACGCCGATAACCGGCAGCGGACTGCTGGGAGGAGAATCATGAGTTTCATATCTTACGAAGAGTCGCAGGAGGCGCTTTCACAGCTTCATGTAAGTGCGGTAAAGACGGAGAAGGTGTTTTTGGGCAATGCGCTTGGGCGTATTTTGGCAGAAGATGTAATTGCCGATGAGGACTACCCGAAACAGCCTACGGCGGCAATGGACGGTTATGCCGTAAAGTACAGCGATTTTGCCGGAGGGCGTATTGAAATAGCCGGCAACAATCCGGCAGGTAGCGACAATGCGTGCACGGTCTATGAGGGCGTCTGTGTCAAGACTTTTACGGGGGCGGTTATGCCCGAAGGTGCCGATACGCTGATCCAGATAGAAAATGTGCATGTGGAAGGCGGCCATATCATCATAGATGAGGAGGTTCCGTTCGCCTCGAACGTACGCCCTGTGGGCGAGAGTTATTTCAAAGGCGATATACTCATCCCAAAAGGGGTCAGGATCGGATTTGCCGAGATTGGTGTAATGGCGGGACTCAACAAGGTGATGATCCCTGTCGCGCTTAAACCGAAAGTGGCAGTGATCGCCACCGGGAGCGAGGTGCTCGACCTGGGGGAGAAGGGTGGGGGATTATGATTTTGTCAAGGAGGTCGTACCTGCACTCGGCGCCACTGTGATCTACAAAGGGGTCAGGATCAAACCGGGCCAGCATATCATGATAGCGCAGCGCGGCAGCAAGTTCATACTTGCCCTTCCCGGATTCGCCTACTCTTCGACCGTGACTTTCATTCTCTATGCCCTGCCGCTTATCCGCAGAATGCTCGGGAGGACGGAAGCTGAGGAGCCGATAGAGGCGACACTGAAAGAGCCTTTTGTAAAGCGCTCTAAAAAAAGTGAGTTCACGGCCTGTAATCTCAGTTTTGAAGACGGGAAATATTATGTGGATTTCGAGGGTAAAAAAACCGGTACATCGGCAATATTGACCAATATGCTGGGCAATACCGCACTGATGCTCACCGGAGAAGACGACGGATCGCTCGAAGCCGGAACGGTAGTCCGGGTGATAAAGCTGGATAGTTTTTAGTTGGGTGTTGAGAG
>MZGN01000039.1 GCA_002085085.1 Helicobacteraceae bacterium 4484_230 | reverse complement strand
TCGTCACAGCCGTTTACTATCTCTCTATTATGCTCAAGCACATAATCATAGACACCCTGAAGTTTTTTAAGTGATTTCATATCTGTACAGATAGGTTCATCCGTCACGTTGGCGCTTGTCGCCACTATCGGGCGTCCAAGTTTATGAAGCAAAAGCAGATGCAGCGGAGTATACGGTAGAAACAGCCCTATACGGGAGATACCGGGAGCGACCGAAGCGGCAAGAACATCATTACAGATGGAGTTTAAAAGGACAATAGGGCGCTCTTTTGAGGAGAGCAGCATCTCCTCCTTCTTGCCGATATGCACCAACTCTTTCGCCGCCTTCATATCTTTTATCATCACGGCAAACGGCTTTGCCGGTCTGCGCTTGCGCTCACGAAGCCTTGCTACCGCCTCTTCATCGGTGGCGTCACATACCAGATGGTATCCGCCCACCCCTTTTACGGCAAGAATTTTACCATCCAGCAAAAATCTTACGGCATCGTCAACTGCTGCCCTGGTAGAGATATCCCGGCCTGTGCCGTCCAGAAGCTGTAAAGAGGGGCCGCACTCATGACAGCCGATCGGCTGCGCGTGATATCTTCTGTCCAGAGGGTCGCTGTACTCTTTTTTACATGCTTCACACATCTCAAAAAACTTCATGGATGTATTTTTACGGTCATACGGCAAGTCGTAAATGATGGAGTAGCGTACTCCGCAGTGTGTGCAGGTGATGAACGGATACCCGTAACGGCGGTTCGAGGGGTCGAACAGCTCTGCCTCACACTCGCTGCAGATACTTACATCAGGCGGTATGCGTACGGTTTTTCTTCCATTGGAGCCGCTGGAGACGATCTGAAAACCCGTAAACTGTTTTGGAGCTGTTTTTTTAGTCTGTATATTCTCTATGCAAGCCAAAGGCGGCAGTTCTGCAGAGACAGAGTCTAAAAACATATGTAATGTTTCGGGTGTAGTGTTTATAAAGATCTCAACACCCTGCACATCATTCAGTACAGTACCGCAGAGACCATACCGTATGGCAAGCTGATAGATAAACGGGCGAAAACCTACACCCTGCACAGTCCCTTCGATAAAAATTCTGTACGTAGCAGTATCCGGGTGCAGGTGCTCAAAGGTAGATCGCTCCATGAACCGCACACTCCTTGCCTATAGGATAGTTCCTGGGAAAAAGCAGGTTCCTTCTTCCCAAATGCCTCTGTATTCTAGCATATAGAGCCTGGTTGGCGAGCGTCTCTCCGGTCAATGTAATATTTTCGGCCTTTGTCTTTCCGGTAAGCTGTGAAACGATCTCCGAGATATAATCGCCAAACGACTCATAGATACTGTAGCACATCAGTTCACTCTCCACCCCCGCAAGCAGGTAACTCATAATGCTTGCCAAAAAGGCATAGTTGTCAAAACGGTTGTCGTTTATGCGGGTATCTATCTGGATACCGCCTTTTCCAAGGAAGCTGAGAGCTTTGGCGGAAATACCCTCAAAACTCTCCTCCTCAAGCTCCAGCATAATGGCAACGGTTGTAAAAAGGTCCGTATCACCGCTAAGGTTTTCCAGCTTTTTACAGATCTCAGGATAGCTCTTTTTATATCTTTCAACCAGCCTGTCGGAACCCTCACGGAGTGAGCCGACACGGTCAAAAAGACGCTCAGCCTCGAATGGATTTGGAGGAACCACATTGATGACCTCTTTACCGTTATAGTAGAGAAAATACAGAGATGAGTCAAAATGTATTCCGACAGCTTTCTGCCCCAGCACATCATGCTCGGCAAGTACGGAAAACATGGAGCCTTTCCACTGCTCAAACCGTCTTTCATTGGAGTGTCCGCTCTCGAACTCTTCGCCCTCAAGCACATTTACCCTGGTTGTCTGCATACTCTCGAAACGCTCCATGGAGTCCATGATCATCACATCATCCATACGCACAGCCGCGAGATTGTGGGCTACGGCAACCACATCCCTGCCGCCCTCCACTGCAGCGGGAAAAACGATGCGCTCGCCTGAGATAAAGAACTCCATATCCTGGTTGATAAACAGGCTCGTATCTTTTTGCGGCTCTACCGGAATATCAAAATCAACTAGAAAATCAGCTTCGGAGGCGGCATCACACTCTATATAAGAGACATAAGACAAGCCTGTCGTCATAAGCTCACGTGCAAGAAGCATGGTCATCCCGTCATCCGGGTATTTCACCAGTGCTGTCGAGCCGTAAAGGGATTTCATCTCATCACTTTTTGTCGACACCCTTACGACAGGTCTCTCTATACTAAGCAGTGCATTAAACTCCTGCGTCACCATCATCATATGATCATTCAAAACTTTTGCATCCGTTATCAGCAAAATACTGTTTCGCGGTAGTGCACCCTGCAGAGGTTTAAAGAACTTACGGTAACCGTTCGGGGTCTTCATCAGGACTGTTTTGCCTTTGGCAACAGCGGCGGCACTCACCTCGAACAGTTTACGGTAGCTTCCTTTGTCGTTGGCATAGCGCTCGGACCTGCCGTCATTCATCTTTACACTGATACCGCACTCAAGACATGAAATCAAAGGATAGCCTTTTCTAAAAGGGTTCCTTTTCATCTCTTCCTGACAGCTCTTGCAGGGTACGAGAAACTTCATACCAGAGTTAGCCCTTTCATAGGGATAGGCTGTAACGAACGGATGCTGCGAACCACAGGAGTTACACGAGGTGAACGGATAGTAGTAGCGCGAAGAGCTTACATCAAACATCTCTTTTTGACAGCTTGGACAAAGTGATATATTCAGCGGGAAATTCACCTTTTTTACAGATGTATACTCCGGCCTGTTCTCTAAAAAATAGTGCCTGCTTTTTCCCAGAAAGACGGAGGCTGGCAACTGCCCGTCAAGCCCAAGCAAAAAAGGCTCTATTTTTTCATCGTCTTTATTGAAAATAAGTACAACCGCTTTGCCTGTATGTATTACTTCCAACTCTATGCCGAAAGAGTCTGCATAGGCCCTGACAAGATCTGCTATGTAGTGCTTGTTGGATGAAAACTCCATCTCAAAAATAAAATACATTAAATTCCTTGTATGTACTGTTCAAAAAATTATTTACTGTAAAACCGGGATCAAAAATATGCGGACAAGGAGGATGCATGAGTGTTTGAGTGAGAAATACTTTTCTGATTCCGGTTTTACAGTAAATAATATTCATATACTATGACACTCTTGGCGTCATGGGGTTTGCGCAGGCGTGGACTATCTCCTCAAATGAAGCCGTCACAGCTTTAGGCTCCAAAACAATATTTTCGTCTTTAAGTGCGAGAAGTGTCTCATCCAAAAGGTCGGGCATCCTTTTAAAGACGGTATCGCTCAGACCGTTTTTTACCTCCACTATATCTTCAGGTATCATGGTAACGAGCTCTACTTCCCCCATCTCTTCATGAAAAGAGCAGATCTCAAGCATCATGGTCAACTCTACTTCATTGGCGGTTTTGCGCGTGCTTCCCATGGCCATCATCTCTTCACCGCTATAGCGGAAAATGCTGCCGGCACTCCCCTCTTTTGAATTGGTGCCCACGATAAGCACTTTGTCATACTCCTGATAGTAGGTCATCAATGAAAATCCGAGCAACCCGCCGTCTACAATCACCAGGTTGTCCGGAATCTCGTAATTTGTCTCAATATACCTGGCCAGATATGTGCCCAACCCTTCGTCATGAAACATCAGGTTGCCCATTCCTATCAGGGCGATCTTTTTTGGCATCTGCTTACCTTGACAGGGATGAAAAAGCTTACGCCTTTTCATCAACCTTTATATATTTGTCTCCGCCAAAAGCGATTGAGATATCCCCCTCCTGCCAGAAGATAGTTCTCCATACCTGATAGTATATATGAAAAACTACCCATACGATGATATACCACATTGTAGAGTGGTGGGAGATCCGTACATCCATTATAGACGCGATATTGGCAGATGAGCCGTTCAGCCATGCGCTTACGGGTATTGTCCAGTCTGTAAACAGGTGAAGCATCCATGGCCACCACGCTCCGATAGAGCTGATGCCGGAAGCCAGACCATGCACATAAAGCTGCAGTCCCGTCAAAAGCATCCACAGCAACAGCAGGTGGAAAATAGTGAAAAAGATCGAATTGAAACTGTCAAGCTGTGACGAATCGAACTTTTTGCGTCTGTTTAGCGTCAAAAGATTCAGCAGAACCTCAAAGAACTGCTTGATATTGCCTTCTGTCGGAACATCTTTTTCATACGGTTTCGTCTTCAAAAAACGTGTTGCAAACGCAAGGTAGAAAACTATGATCGACGTTACATCGAAAATGATCGCTACGATAAAATGCCCCCACCTGTTCCATGCCATTACATATTTGTCCACGGCAGGATCCGCTATAAATGTCTGATAGTATGGCGCGGCAATGTAAAGACCGGTGATAACTGCCACGATCATAGAGATTGCGTTGACCCAGTGAATGATCCTCATAGAGCGGGTCATACGCTCTATTCGTACATATCCTTCTTTTTTCATAACTGCTCCTTTTTAGAACGTACAGCTAGGATCGACTTTGTATACAGCAAGCTCTTTCCCTCTGGTATCGACCACATGCACGGCACAGGCAATACACGGATCAAAACTGTGTATTGTCCTGATGATCTCAAGCGGCTGCTCAGGGTCAGCCACTTTTGTACCGATCAGTGCCGCCTCGTAAGCACCGAGCTTGCCGCCGGCATCTCTCGGACCGGCATTCCATGTCGAAGGTACGATCGCCTGATAGTTTGTAACCTTGCCGTCTTTAATGCGCATCCAATGTCCCAACGCCCCCCTTGGCGCTTCTGCAAGGCCGGCGCCTTTACACTCTTTTGAGACGATATTAAAGTCAAACTCCGTCCATGTGCTGTCATCGCCGTGCGCGACATTTGTCGCAAGCTCATCTACCCACTCAAACATAACATCCGCCATCAGCTCTGTCTCGATGGCGCGTCCTGCCGTTCTTCCGACGGTAGAGAAAAGCACCGTTACAGGCAGGCCTGATCGCTTCAGAAAGTTATTTACATATTTTTTAATACGTGCATCCCCTTTGGCATATCCGACAACCATACGTGCAAGCGGTCCAACCTCCATCGGCTCTCCGCCATATCTCGGCGACTTGATCCATGAGTATTTCTCGTCTGTTTTCAGGTAGGCGTATCCGTCCTCTTTCTTCTCAAGGCCGGTATATTTCGGAATGGTCGTACCGTCATAAGGATGTTCCGGTTTTCCCGTTCCCTCATACCATGAGTGGGTTACGTCCTCTGCAATCTTTTCGGTATCTACCTCTATGACTTTGGAGATATCTCCACCCATAACGATCCCTGAAGGAAAGAGGCTTGCCGCATTGTAGAAACCTGTATCGTCCAGTCTGAAATCACCATAACTCAGGTAGTTCAGTATACCGCCTCCTGTTCCGCCGACTCCTTTATAGGTCGCATCTTTGTCGGTAGCCTCTTCCGCGTACATAGTACCTGCCATATAGACATCGGGAAGATAAGCACCTTTTATAAACTCCGTGCCGTCTTTCAGAAGCTGTTTAAAGAGCGCGATTCTGGCCGGGTTCTTGATATCTTGGACACAGGTCACCCCGCCGACTACAATTGACTGCGGATGCGGGTTCTTGCCGCCGAAGATCGCCTGCATTTTTGCCAAGTCCCTCTGAATATCAAGAGCTTTAAGATAGTGTGCCACACCAATAAGATTCTGTTCCGGTGTCAGTTTATAGTGCGGGTTACCCCAGTAGCCGTTACCGAAAATTCCAAGCCTTCCCTCTTTGACGAATTTGATAATACGGTCCTGGACCGCCTTGAAATCTGCTGTTGCCGAAATATAAGGTTTATGTCCTGCAACTCCAGCCCACTTGACCGCCTCTTTGGCCGTCGCTTCCGGATCCGCTTTTGTCGCAGCCACTACATCTACAAAATCAAGTGCATGTAGATGATAAAAATGCACCAGGTGGTCATGCACATATAGCGCACCCTGAATAAGATTACGCACCAGACGTGCATTTTTTGGAATGGTGACACCGAAAGCGTCCTCTACCGCCTCGATACTTCTCTGGTAATGTGTTCCGGTACAGACACCGCAGATACGCATCGCCATCAGCCCGCAGTCTCTCGGGTCGCGATCTTTCATGATCGTCTCCATACCCCTGAACATTGTCGATGAGGCGTATGCATCTACGATTTTATTGTTATCGTCTATTATGGCTTCCACCCTGAGGTGCCCTTCTATTCTTGTAATCGGATCTACTATTATATGTTTTTTGCTCATTATGCATTCTCCTCACTTTTTTTGCCTGCCGCCACACTTGCCGCCGCATGGATCGCAATACCGATACCCGCTGCCGTCAACAGTCCGAGACCAAACTCATCGACTGTTTTTTCCACACCGCCCGTCGGTGCTTTGATATTTGCATTGGACATCGGCCTCTCATATGCGTATTTATCCCAGAAATCAGGCTCGGAACACCCTATACAGCCGCGTCCTACGCCTACAGGCCAGTTGACGCCCTCGTTATAGCGGATAATAGAGCAGTTGTTGAAAGTCATCGGGCCTTTACAGCCTACTTTGTAAAGACAGAAGTTGTTTTTCGCACCTTCGTCTCCCCACTCCTCTACATATTCACCGGCATCGAAGTGTGCCCTTCTTTCGCAGTTGTCATGTATCCTGTAGCCAAACGCAAATTTCGGCCTGAGAAGAGAATCAAGTTCCGGCACCTGCCCTGTCAGTACATAATGCAGGATCACTCCTACCATATTTGACGGGTTGGCAGGACAGGCGGGAATATTGATGATCGGTTTACCCTGCACTACATCCATCACCCCTTTGGCATCTGTCGGGTTCGGAGCAGCCGCCGGGATGCCGCCAAACGTTGCACAGCTTCCTACAGCTACGATAGCTGCCGCATCTTCAGAGAGCCTGTGAAGGTGGTCGATAAACGTCTCCCCTTTGGCGCCTATCGTTCCAAAATGCCCATCGATCCCCATAGGGACAGAACCCTCTACAAAAAGAAGGTATTTGCCTTTGAAATGCTCGATCGCCTCTTCCAGCTGCTTTTCTGCCTGATGCCCCGACGGTGCCATCAGTGTCTCATGGAACTCAAGAGAGATAATGTCGAGAATGATCTCATCGATCTGCGGCCCGTCACTTCTCAGAAGCGCTTCGGAGTTGCCTGCGCAGTCCTGAAGCTCGATCCACACTACCGGCACCCTGTTCATCAGAACTGCCGCTTCTGCAACAAGCGGGGTGAATGAAGCCGGAAGCATCAGCATCGCTGTTGTAGCTGAAGCCCATTTAAGAAAATCACGTCTATCAACACCCTCTTCTTCAATGCTTTTTGAAAAATCCATACGGTTGCTTATCGGTGCAAGCTTTTTAAGCTCATCCAGCCGCGTCCTGCACTGATCGTAAAGCTTCTCATAGTATGCATCGCCTCTTTTGGTATCCACCTTGGCGCTTTTTGCGGTAAAAAGGCTTTTTACCGACTCTTGTCTGTCCATACCCATTACTTCCCCTTTTTATAAATGAATAATCATTCAATTATTCTAAGGAAAGCAAACTTAATTTAAAATGAATAGTTATTCATTTTATTAAAACAGTTGGAGGTTGTTTATATATCGGCTTCATCAATGCTCATCAAATCATCTCGTTCTATTTCTACAATCGCCTATTGAACATCACATTTGAGTTTGGCATGGGTTTGGTTATACTCATCTAAAGATATCATCACAATATTCTAGTCGTTTTTAGTTGCAATAATTATCTCTTCATTGTTGTCGCACACATTATCGATAAATGATTTTAGATTGTTTCGTGCCGATGTATAGTTTACAACCTGCATAATATCTTCATTTATGGCAGAACACTGTCACTATGTCATAGTAATATAGTATTAGATCTGATTTTATACATATATGTATATCCAGCCAATAGAAATTCAATTGTCAAGAAAAATACTTTCACATTTGTATTGTTTGTTATTTAGAACGTATATAAAGAATTTTTTGATCCCCTCCTGAAGTTTGTCGTTCTTCTATTTGGAAAATATCATTTTTTGCTTTAACCAAATCGGAGAGTTTTTTATATCCAAATAATCTTGAATCAAAATCAGGTTGCAGTTTTGTTAAATAACTTCCAAATGTTCCAAGCTGAGCCCAACCGGTATCATCAGTTGATTGCTCAAGCGCTGTTAAAATAAATTTCTTGGGAAACTTGACTTTTGGCACACTGACTGTTGAAACCAATTCTTTTTCTTGAGAGTTCTTAATACTGTTTTTTTGATTTTCAATTTTTTCACTATCGATATTTAGTCTCAAAACTTCTGTAAATATAAATTTATGACAGGAATTTCTAAAAGCTGTTGGTGTTTTTTGTTCACCAAAACCAAGAACCATAAGTCCTTCTTCACGTAACCTTATAGCTAAACCTGTAAAATCACTATCACTTGTGATTAAACAAAAACCATCAAATTTGCGGGTATACAACAGATCCATAGCATCGATAATCATGGTGCTGTCAGTTGCATTTTTTCCTGTAGTATATGCAAATTGTTGTACAGGTTTTATTGCATGTTCTTGTAGAACCTTTTTCCAGGAAGCACTTGTAGGTGCTGTAAAATCACCATAAATTCTTTTTACAGTTGCTTCCCCATACCTTGCGATTTCAGCAAGAAGTCCTTCTATGACTGCAGCCTGTGCATTATCTGCATCAATCAATACTGCCAATCTTAAAGCAGGTTCTTCCGATTCAATTTTTGCCACCAAACGAGGTGCAACCATATTAACTCCTAATCTTCTTTTCTTGATATATAACATTTGAATGATAAAACCTTGCCGCTGACAAGACAAAGTCTAATGTATCATTCTAAATGATATAGGCTTCTAGTTTCCATTGTAACCAAACTTTCTCGTCTGCAATACAGATTTCCACCAACCTTCTCTTTCAATTATTAATTGATCATCAACCGTTGATTTAAAAATATCAAGAATTGAATATTTAAAATTTTGCTTTATATAACCAAAATCCAATTTTTACATTATTCAAATTATCCAATCTCAAAATTTCGTTTAGTAATATTTTATTTGTTTTGTTTTCCACTTACCTTCATCAACCTCTCTTATACTCCAGAATCTTCTGCGTTATCTCCTCTTTTTTGATGAATAGTACACATACGCCGTCATGGCGGTTGAGTATGTAGGCCGGAACCCATACATCGTCTTTCGGGTACTCCATCAGAACCACCTCTTTTTTTCCACCGTCATCTTTTCCGGTTATCATATTTGCAAGTTTTTTTGAGACGGAGTATACGGTATTGATAGCGGGTATCTTCTCAAAGATCTTGTCGATCAGCGAGACTATGATCGACCTTCCGTAACGCTCTATGGAGTAGCCAAGCACCATAAACAGGGTCAGAACAAGAAACATTAATGCAACAGTTATGCCGGATGAATCCGTAATGTTGTAAATCTTGAAATAGGCATTGACCCCGAGGCCTTTTATGAAATTTACGACTATAAGCTATGGGCAAAACACCTTTTTTAACTTTTGACATACATTTGGATACATTTATAGATACATTGAGCGCACGTCTCGATGAAAACAGAGAGAAGCTTCAGGAACTGCTGGCCATAAAAGAGAAGAGCTATGCCGGTTTCATAAAACCGTTCGAGATGATGGATGAGCGGCTCGATCAGCTCTTTACTCCCCTGGCGCATATAAATGCCGTCAAAAACTCGGAACTGAGCCAGAAAGTATATGCCGATGCCCTGCCCCTCATAACCGAATACTCCACGGAGGTCGGCCAGAACCTTGAAATATACAAAGCGATAAAAGAGATAAAAGAGCGTGAGTATAGTGAACTAAACGGTGAGCAGCGCCGTGTGATAGATCTGAACATACTCCATTTAGCCGCCTTTGAAGCGAACGGAAAAACAGCTTACAAATTTACTCTTCAGATGCCCTCATATATCGCCTACATGACATACGGCCCCTCAAGGGAGATCCGTGAGGAGCTTTATAAAGCCTATACTACACGTGCGCCTGAAAATGCCGCCATTATCGATGAACTTCTCGAACTTAGAGAAGAGGCGGCTCTTCTGCTCGGTTTTGAAAACTATGCGGCATACTCGCTTGCAAGCAAAATGGCACAGGACACCAGAACCGTTATCGGATTTCTCGAAGAGCTCGCTTCAGCCTCCATGCCGCAGGCAAAAAATGAACTTGACGAACTGAGGGCCATAGGCCCGGACGACCTGATGAGTTACGATACGGCCTACTACAGTGAAATCCTGAAAAAAGAGCAGTACGAGATAGACGAAGAGGAGTACCGTCCCTATTTTGAGCAGAACTCCGTCGTCGAAGGCATGTTTGAATTTCTTCACCATATCTTCGGAATCAGCTTCAGACCGGCCGAAGAGAGCCTATGGGACGAAAAAGCATCTGCCTATGACCTCTACGTGGATGAGCATCTTCGTGCCCGCCTCTATTTTGACCTTGAAGCACGCAAAGACAAACGCGGCGGGGCGTGGATGCACAACTGGCAGAGCCACTGCACGGATGAAAAAGGCATGGAGCAGCTTGCATCGGCTTTTGTGGTCTGTAACTTTCCGCCATCATCCGAGACCTCCCCATCTCTGCTTCGTCATGATGATGTAGTTACCCTCTTTCACGAAATGGGCCATGCGCTTCACCACCTGCTCTCGAAAGTAAATGAGAACGGGGTTAGCGGAGTCAACGGCGTAGAGTGGGATGCCGTCGAGTTCCCGTCGCAGTTTCTGGAGAACTTCGCCTATGAGCCCCAGGTGCTTCGGCTTTTTGCCAAACATCATGAAAGCGGCGAGATACTTGGCGAAACAATGATAGAGCGGCTTGTCCGCGCCAAGAACTTTCAGTCCGCCCTCTCGATGCTGCGCCAGCTTGAGTTCGCGCTTTTCGACTTCAAACTGCATATGAGCCACCGCCCGGATGTGCAGAAGCTGCTTGACGAAGTGCGCAGCGAGACCACCCTGCTCAAACCGCCGGCTTACAACAAGTTTCAAAACGGCTTCGCACATATCTTTGCCGGGGGATACGCGGCAGGCTACTACAGCTATAAATGGGCGGAAGTGCTCAGCGCGGACGCATTTTTTGCCATTGTGGATCAAGGTGTTTTTGACACACAGATCGGCAAAGACTATCTGAATATTATCCTCGGACGCGGAGGAAGCGCAAG
>MZGN01000038.1 GCA_002085085.1 Helicobacteraceae bacterium 4484_230 | reverse complement strand
ATGCATTGAAAGTGCTGGACGGCATGTTCTTCGGTACCATAATGCTTCCTGCAGCTTTGGCCAGCAAGCTTGCTTTTCTTGGGGAGTATGGGGTGGAGTTTGGGAAAGTCCTCAGTGCCGTTGGAGCAACATTATATACTCCTGTTTGGCTTGTTTTTGGTTTTATACTTACGCTGCTGTTTAAAAACTCACTGCAGCAGATAAACAGTCTCAGGATTTCTGCTTTTTCTGTCTGTTTCTCTGCAATTTTATTTATTGCAGCTGTATTATCTATGAATAAAATTTCCGAATTTTTATATTTTAATTTTTAAAGGAGGTCGGATTGAATGCTCTAAAGTGGGTTAAAATATGGTTTCTACTTGCCCTTGCCATCCCTTTTGTCGGCCTCTTTAACTATATAGTCGATCCATACGGCTTCAATAAGTTGATTGTAATCGATAAATTCAACAGTATCAAAGAGAGCAACGCAGGCTTTACCATTAAATACAAAATGCCGCAACTGGCAAACAACGAATGGTCCAATATAATGCTTGGATCATCAAAAATAGGCGTAATGGATAATCATGTCGTTGACAGATATCTTGGAGGCAAAACTTTTAATATGGATCAGCCTACGCCTGTTATGCCGATACAGTTTGATGCCTTTATGTATGCCGTTCACTACAACAATGTAAAAAACCTGGTATTTGCCATAGACTTCCTGTCTTTTAATAAGAATCTGAAACTCAACAAAGACTATGTAGAGCTAAAAGAAAAGGTTCGGGCATTCGAGCGCTTCAGTAATATCGATCTGTATCTGAATACCGATACTTTAAAAAAATCTATAGAGGTTATCAGAAAAAATTTTTCAGGCACTGCCGGAAAAAAACTACATTTTTACCCGAACGGAATGCGCGAATATGCCGACTATATAGAAGCATACAAAAACGGAACATTCAATTTGCAAAAAAATATCAAAAAACATCTAAAGCTCTATTTCGATCCGAAAAAAGGTATCTACTCAAACTATGAATATTCGGACGATTTTATGAAGCTGGTTAAAAAAATTGTAGAGTATTGCAAAACAAACGATATCAATCTGTATGTCTATATTTCACCGTTTTATGTAGAACATTTTTATGCTATCAAAGAGGCTGGACTGCTTGACGAGTTTGAACACTTCAAGAGAGAGCTCGTGAAAATCACGGATTACCTCGATTTTACCGGCGCCAACTCTATCACGACCGATAAAAATAACTACTGGGACTCTTCGCATCTGAGAATAGGGAAAACCAAAATTGTGATGGCAAAACTTTTCAGGGACCCAAGTTTCAAAGGCTATGAAGACTTTGGAGTTTTTGTAACTCCCGAAAACATTGAGACACATCTGAAAGAGCAGCGCAGGCAGTATAAAAAAATCGATCTGGATAAGATTTTAAACTGAAGACTCTTCAACTTCGACATTTTTAATGAATTTTGCAGGAACACCGCCAACGATCGTATTTGGCTCAACACTCCTGGTTACCACTGAACCGGCCGCTACAATCGCACCGTCTCCGATAGTAACGCCCTGTACTATAATTACCCCGGCCCCGATCCATACATCATTCCCGACTACAATAGAACCTGTGGTTCTCTTTCTCATTTTCCCGGGAGTATAGCTGGTTAAATGGCCTACAGTTTCAAAAGAGACACGCGCACCTATCAATACATTGTTCCCGATAACCACCTTACCGTCCGGAACTCCAAAACGGATATCCGAATTTATGAAAGTTCCCCTTCCAATCTCTATATTTTCAGCTCCTCCGATCGGACGAATACGAAGCGGAGAGAGTATCATGCATCTGCCATGTATCTTCATACCTGCCAGGCGCAACAGTCTGTACCTGATTTTATCCGAGATCTTCAATCGGGGCAGATGGTTTGCCAAAGTCAGAAATATCAGCTCTCTCATACAGCACTGCCTTGATATTTCTGCAGATACCACTCTATGGTTTTTACAATACCGGTCTCAAAGTTCTCATCCGCCCTCCAGCCAAGCTCCGTCTCTATCTTGGTGGCATCGATCGCATAGCGCCTGTCATGGCCCGCACGGTCCTCCACATAGGTTACCAGGCTTTTATAGCTCGATATATCTTCCGGTGCGGGACGGAGCTCGTCAAGTATTTCACAGATCTTGTCGGCAATATAGTTGTTGTTGCGTTCGTTACGCCCACCGATATTATAAACCTCACCCTCTCTGCCGGTATGGTAAACGATATCAATGCCCTTGCAGTGATCCAATACATAGAGCCAGTCACGTATATTTTTACCGTCACCGTAAATCGGGATACTTTCACCGTTTAACGCCTTGCGGATAATTGTCGGTATCAGCTTTTCGTCATGCTGCTTCGGACCGTAATTGTTCGAACAGTTGGTAATTACGGTATTCATGCCATAAGTGTGCCTGTAGCTTCTGACAACCATATCACTCCCGGCCTTTGAAGCCGAATAGGGTGAGTTTGGGGCATACGGTGTCTCTTCGGTAAACAGACCTTCCTCTCCCAGTGTACCGTAAACCTCATCGGTAGAGATATGGTGAAAACGGCACCCTTCATACCCATCGTTATATACGAAAGGTTTTTCCATCCAGTACTTATAAGCAACATCGATCAGGGTAAATGTTCCGTTTACATTTGTTTCAATAAATATACCGGGATTCTTGATAGAGTTATCAACATGCGATTCTGCCGCGAAATGGATGACACCCCGGACATCAAAAGTCCTGAAAATATACTCAACCAGTTCGCGATTACATATATTTCCCTCCACAAACGTGTATCGGCTGCTGTCTTCGAGCTCTTTTAAATTCTCAGGATTACCGGCATAGGTAAGGAGATCCAGGTTGATAATATGATAATCAGGATATTTTTCTAAAAAATATGGAACAAAATTGGAGCCTATAAAACCGGCGCACCCTGTAACAAGGATCGATTTCATTGAAGCCCTGCCATTTCCAGCATATACTGGCCATACTCTGTTTTTTTAAGCGGCTGTGCCAAAGCGATCAGCTCCTCATCACTGATCCACCCTTTATAGTGGGCGATCTCTTCTATACATGCAACCTTATAACCCTGCCTGTGTTCGATCGTCCTAATAAACTGTCCAGCCTCTGCAAGACTTTCGTGGGTCCCGGTGTCGAGCCAGGCATAACCCCGCCCAAGCACGACAACATGCAGACCTTTGCGCTTCAGATAAACCTGGTTTATCGATGTGATCTCAAGCTCTCCGCGCTCCGACGGCTTAACATTTTTTGCAATCTCGATAACATCATTATCATAGAAATAAAGGCCCGTAACCGCATAATTGCTTTTTGGATTCTCCGGTTTTTCTTCAATCGAAAGAGCATTTTTATTTTTATCGAATTCAACAATCCCAAATCGTTTCGGATCTTTCACCTGATAACCGAAAACCGTTGCGCCCTTTCCTCTTTTGGCGGCCTGCTCAAGCCTGGGAGTCAGTCCCGGTCCATAAAAGATATTATCTCCCAAAATCAGACAGACATTGTCGCTGCCGATAAACTCTTCGCCTATGATAAATGCTTCAGCCAGACCGTTTGGAGACTCCTGTACGGCATAAGAGAACTTCATTCCAAGGTATGAGCCGTCGCCTAACAACTCTTCAAATCTAACCGTATCTTCTGGAGTTGAAATGATCAGCACCTCTTTAATACCGGCCAGCATAAGCACTGACAGAGGATAGTAGATCATTGGTTTATCGTAGATCGGCAGAAGCTGCTTGCTTATGGACTTCGTCAAAGGATAAAGTCTGGTACCGCTTCCGCCTGCCAGGATAATGCCTTTCATACTGACTCCTTGTTGAAAACTCTTTATCCCCGGACAACAAACCAGGGATTGAGAAGATTTTCTTTATTATATACCACCGGAAGAAGTTTTGCACCCTCTGACAAGAAATCTTCCTGGTACTGAAGCACCTCCTTGCCGGCCTCGAGAACAACGGCATGTGCCGCCGCAGTATCCCACTCCATTGTCGGTGCAAGCCTCGGATAGATGTCTGCAGCGCCTTCGGCAACCATGCAGAGTTTGAGAGAGCTTCCTTTGGACACCAGCGACAACTCTTCCGTAGAGAGTCTCAAATTGTCAATAAACTCCTGGGTCTCTTTAGAAAGATGTGATTTTGAAGCCACAACACTTAGCTTTTTTTCCGGTTCGCTGTTTTGTTCAAGCGGAAGTCTCAGACCATTTTTAAAAGCGCCTTCACCTTTTTTGGCATAATACATATCGTTCAATACGGGAGCATAGACAACACCCAAAACCGGTACATCTTTGTGAATCAAAGCAATATTGACCGTAAACTCACCATTTTTCTTGATAAACTCTTTTGTTCCGTCAATAGGATCGATCAGCCAGAAGTATTCCCAGCCTTTTCTATCGCCATACGGCACCTCTTTATTCTCCTCGGAAAGCAGAGGAATATCGGGATAAAGATTTACCAGAGCACTGCAGATAATTTCATTTGATTTCAAATCCGCCTCGGTAAGCGGTGATTTGTCATCTTTGTACTCTATCTGAAAATCTTTTTCATAGATTTCCATGATTGCACTGCCGGCCTCTTTGGCGATACTGACGATATCTTGTATATTAATATGATTCAACATTATATATATTTCTTATCGCGCAAATAATCTAAAATAGCATCGGCTGAAGCCTCTATGCTCATATCGCCTTTAAGATGTATTTCGGCTGCTTCCGGAGCCTCATACGGCGAGCTGATGCCGGTAAATTCCGGAATTTCTCCCCGCCTTGCCTTGGCATAAAGACCCTTTGGATCACGCTGTTCACATATTTCAAGCGGTGTGTCTACAAAAACTTCGATAAATTCACCATCTTTTACCAGGGCGCGCACCGTATCTCTATCTTCTAGAAAAGGAGAGATAAAAGCAGTCAGTACGATCACTCCGGCATCTACAAAAAGAGCACTAACCTCACCTATGCGACGAATATTTTCCATTCGGTCTTCATCGCTGAATCCCAGATCTTTATTAAGTCCATGACGCACATTGTCACCGTCAAGCAGATATGTGTGTTTTTTCATTTCAGCCAATTTTACCTCAACGGCATTTGCAACAGTTGACTTTCCGCTCCCGCTCAATCCGGTAAACCATAAAATACAAGGGCTTTGCCCTTTTAAATCAGAACGCTCGTCTTTGCTTACATGATGGTCATGCCATACTATATTGTTACTGCTCACTATCTTTTCCTTTTCTATTGTTTAATGCTTCTGTAATAATCCATAAGAATTTCTGCAACCTCAGGGCGTGAGAACTCTTTTGGCGGAGCAATTCCGTTACCGAGCATTTCGCGCACCTTTGTGCCGGAAAGCAGGACAAAATCCTCTTTGGTATGGTCCGGTGCTTCGCGCATCATAACAACCCTGTTGAGCTTTTTAGAGTAAGCTGTGTGATCCGCCTCAAATATCTCAATCTCAAGAGCCCCTTCAGGCACCTCTTCTTTAAATATAGTCTGCGCATCGAACGGTCCATAGTAATCGCCCACACCGGCATGATCACGTCCGATTATAAAGTGCGTTGCGCCCATATTTTGGCGAAATACCGCATGAAGCACTGCTTCTCGCGGACCTGCATACATCATATCAAACCCATAACCTGTCACCATAGTACTGTTTTTGGGAAAGTACAGCTCCACCATTTTACGAATGGCGGCATCTCGGACATCAGCAGGAATATCACCCTTTTTAAGTTTTCCCAACAGCATGTGAATAACCAGGCCGTCACATCCGAGACGCTTCATCGCCATATGGCAAAGCTCTTCATGAGCCAGGTGCATCGGGTTACGGGTCTGGAAGGCTACAACCTTCTCCCAGCCATGCTCCGCTATTTCGTTGCGGATCTCTACTGCCGTACGAAAAGTGTCCGGAAATTCAGACTGAAAATAGGAAAAGTTAAGAACTCTGATCGGTCCGGACAAGCACACCTTTCCCTGTGAATTAAACGTAGCCACACCCGGATGCTCCGTATCATCACTGCGAAAAATCTTCTCTGTCATCATAGCCATCTCTTCGTCCGTAAACTCATCGACACCTTCAACATCCATAATGGCCAATATGGGATTGCCCTCAATGTTCGGATCTTTCAGAGCAATCCGGTCCCCGGCTTTAATGCTGCCTGCGTCTTCTACCAGGTTCAGTATGGGGATAGGCCAGAACAGACCGGAAGCCGTTCTCATATTATTGGCGACAGAAAGTGCATCTTCTCTGGACATATAGCCCTTAAGCGGGTTGAAATATCCGCCTCCAAGCTGCACCGCATTTGCTGCCGCGGCCGAACTTACAATAATCCCCGGAAGGCTCTGTGCCTCCTTTTGCAGTGCCTCATTCTCTTGCGCATCATAGACAAAAAGCGGGTTTAGCTCATTGGAGCCATGTGGTTTGATCATCTGTTTTTCCTTATTGGTTCTGGATTTATTTTTGATATTGCCATTTTACTACATAGGAAATACAATAGGCAACATTATCAATACAATTGTGCTGTAAACGATACTCATGGGTACACCATACCTGACATAATCACTAAAGCGGTACCTTCCTGCACTATAAACCATGAGATTGGTCTGATAGCTGTATGGAGTTATAAAACTGGCACTTGCCCCATATGCTACCGCCATAATAAACGGCATAGTATCTATACCGTGGCTCTGGGCAGTTGTATAGGCAATGGGAAACATCAGTGCGGCCGCAGCATTGTTGGTAACCATCTCGGTCAGAATAAGTGTCAAAAGGTAAATAGCAACCAGATAGCCGTAATTGCCCATATCATGAAACAACATGGTTATAAAGTCAACCAAAATCGCGGCTGCACCGCTTGAAATAAGGACTTCTGCGATACCGAGAGCAGAGCCGATAACAACAATCAGTTCAAAAGGCAGATGGTGTCTGAGCTGTCTGAGTCTTGTCCATTTAAGTGCAATATAAACCATCATAACCATCAGCATGGATTTAAATAGTGAAACAAAGCCCAATGCGCTTACCAGGATAGCGCTGACAAACAGTGTTATTGCTATGATACTGTCACGTACCGACAGAAACCTGTTTTGATTTATATTGGAAATCAGATAGAAGTTGTTTTCCAGATTGTCTCTGTTTTTAAAATCCTGGCCGACAGAAAGTATCATCTGGTCACCTGCTTCAATCCGGATAAGTCCAATCTTGCCTCTTAGCGGCTTGCTTCCTCTTCGCACTGCCACAACAGCTGCATTAAACTTCGATCGAAAACCGGCTTCTTTGATCTTCTGCCCTATCAGTATGGATTTATGAGAAACAATGGCCTCCACCAGGTTGGATCCCAAAACTCTGCTCTTCTCCTCAAAAATACTTAGGCCGTCAAAACTCTTCAACTCTTCAATATCATGAATATTGCCGGCAAATACCAGGATGTCACCCTCTTCAATTATTTCGGACGGGGTTACCGGAGAGATCAGTCTGTCGTTTCGAACAATTTCTGCCAGAAAAAGCTCCCGCATATTTCTAAATCCATTCTCCTTGACACTTTTTCCGATCAGGGAAGATTCTGTATTTATTTTCGCTTCTATAAAAAAAGAGCGCTGATCCTCACTTTCATCAGTTTTTATTTCCGGCAAAAGTTTTTTTGAAAAGAGCAGCATGTATACAAGCCCTCCCAAAACCAGCACGATTCCTATAGGTGCAAAATCAAACATACCAAGCGGAGGCATTCCTTCACCGATAACAAAACTGTTTACAATAAGATTGGTCGAAGTTCCTATCAATGTGACGGTACCGCCCAAAATTGCAGCATATGAGAGCGGCAGCAGAAATTTACTGGACACTATCCCCTTCTGCCTCCTGATAACGCTCATCATGATCGCAACCATTGCCGTATTGTTCAAAAAAGCGGAAAAAAATGATGTTACAGAAGAGACTTTAAGAAGTGAGAAACGATATCTGTTTTTTGAAAAAAGAGCGCTGCTGTTTTGGCGTATAAATATGGTATTTTCCAAAACAGTAGATATTAACAGCAATAGCACCAACGTAACCAATCCTTCATTAACAAAGTTCTGAAGAAGGCTTTCGGTGCCGATAAGCCCTGTAAAGTAAAAAAAAGCCAATGTTCCGCCAAACAGGTATAAAGGGCGTATCGAGCTTCTCGCAAGAAAACCGATCAGGATAAAAATGGTTGCAAGGACTAAATACTGCACTTTTTACACATCACTGTTCATTTATATCTTTACATTCCCATTCAGGAAAATGTTTTCTTATATAAGCGTTTAACTCGCGCTCTGCTTCGGAATAGTCTCTGCCTGTATGCTCATCGGAGCTCTGCTTGTAGGTTCCGATAATCATACCGGCACCAACCGTAGCATTAGTGTATTTGTCGATAACAATAAAACTGCCGGTTCCTTTGATGTCGCTATATTTGTCCAGGGCTATTGCCCGCGTCAATGAGAGCTTGCACGAAGCAATGTCATTTAAGCCAAGAGTCTCGGCCTCCTCTTTCTCCAGAGTATTCACATTGACCCTGTGGTTTACCTTTTCAAATTTTCCGCTGATAACGGAAGTTGCCCTTTTGACAAGATACTCTTTTTGCAGAAGAAGCGAAGATTCATCCATCCAGACTACCATTACCTCCAGGTTTGCTGAAACTTCCGGAATAGTGCTGCTATGGACAATCATATCACCTCTGCTGATGTCGATCTCATCCTCCATGGTCAGAGTAACAGCCATTGGCGCAAATGCCTCATCTATCGTTTCCAAAGCCTGCCTGTCCGCTTGAGCGTTTCCTGCGGGAAATACTGCAGGTGGAATGATCTGTTTAATCTTTGAGGACTTAAGCGACGGAAGGGCAGTGATCTCATCACCTACTTTGATACTCCCGGATGCCAATGTGCCGGTAAAACCGCGAAAATTAAGATGCGGACGGTTAACCCATTGTACCGGGAAACGAAAAGCGTCATCTTCATATTTTTCTGAAATGTCAATAGTGTCAAACAGCTCCATCAGTGCCATACCCTTGTACCATGGAGTCTGCCTGGTGGCATTGACAACATTGTCGCCGTTTAACGCAGAGATGGGCACAAAAATCGGCTCAACAATTCCAAGCTCTTTGGAAAACTTCAGATACTCCTCTTTAATCTCTTCAAAACGCTCCTCTGAGAAACCGACCAAGTCTGCTCATGCCCCGGAGTATCGGCAATAATAAACTTGCGTCTGTCGGTAGAGAAATAACGATAAGCAACATCAATGGTAATGCCCTGTTCCCGTTCGCTTTGAAGGCCGTCGACAAGAAGAGCCAAATCAACTTCTCCGCCCTGCGTTCCGACTTTTTTACTGTCCTGCTCTATTGCTGCAAGCTGATCTTCAAAAATCATTTTTGAATCATATAAAAGACGCCCGATAAGCGTACTTTTCCCGTCATCAACACTGCCGCATGTTAGCAGACGCAGCAGCCCTTTGTTTTCATGCTGCTTCAGATACTCTTCAATATTGTCCGCAATAAGGTTTGATTGGTTAGCCATTAAAAGTACCCTTCCATTTTTTTCTTCTCCATTGAACCGGAGGAATCCTGATCGATCACACGGCCCTGGCGTTCAGATGTTGTTGTCAGAAGCATCTCCTGTATAATCTCAGGCAGGGTAGTGGCAGCTGACTCTACTGCACCGGTCAACGGATAACACCCCAATGTCCTAAAACGCACCATCTCCATTCTTGAATTTTTTCTCAATTCATCGGAAACCCTGTTGTCATCAACCATAATCTTTGCCCCGCCATATTCGACAACTTCACGCTCTTTGGCAAAATAAAGTTCCGGAATAGGAATATCTTCAAGGTATATATACTGCCATATATCAAGCTCCGTCCAGTTTGACAGCGGAAACACACGGATGCTTTCGTCTTTATGATGACGGCCGTTATAGATGTTCCAAAGCTCAGGACGCTGCGCCTTCGGATCCCAGCGGTGATGCTTGTCACGAAAAGAGTAGATGCGCTCTTTTGCGCGCGATTTTTCCTCATCCCTGCGCGCACCGCCGAATACCGCATCAAATTTGTAAATATCAAGCATCTGCTTCAGACCTTCCGTCTTCATAATATCTGTATGCAGTGCGGAACCGTGTTCAAACGGAGAGATATTCATCTCTTCGCCTTGCGGATTAATATGGACAATCAGCTCCATACCTACCTCTTTGGCCCGCTTATCACGAAACTCTATCATTTCACGGAATTTCCAGGTTGTATCCACATGAACCAGGGGAAAAGGCGGCGGAGCGGGATAAAAAGCTTTTTGGGCAAGATGCAGCATTACCGACGAGTCTTTTCCAACACTGTACAGCATGGCGGGATTGTCAAACTCCGCAATTACCTCCCGCATTATATGGATCGATTCAGCCTCAAGTTGTTTCAGATGGGTCATCTGCTTTTTATTCAACATCACTATTCCTGACAATTTAAATTTTTATATTTTATCAAAGAATCACATAAAATCTTCTGCAGAAACCTGCAGATTATACAGCAACTCCCAAAAATTACTGATCAATTATCTCTAAAATTTTAGCTTCAAGGGCATTTGCGCCAAACCAAAATCCAAGTGAATTCAAATGGATGCCATCAACAAGACCGCTGGAGTTCTCCCTTGAAAGCATATTCTCCCCGTCAAGCACATAGATATGGCTATCGCCTGATCTTTTTCGTTTGGCAACAAAATCAAAAGCAATCTCCCTTTTTTCTCTTCGCTGCTTTTGCAGCCCTGCACTGTAAAAAGGACTGATCACTAAAATAGGAATATTTTGCTTCTTTTTTCTGATTGCACCGACAAAATCCGGTAAACTTTTTTTGTATTGCCCAGATGTAGGATTTGCCCAATAGTCCAAAACAATCAGGGATGAATCAATAGTACCTATCAACTTAGCGATATCAATATCCCCAAGCCCGTTGGCAGAAAAACCAAAGTTTATAAAATCAATTCCCGTTCGTCTTGATATAATCGCAGGATAACTTAATCCGGGATTGGAAGCTGACGCACCTTGCGTAATGCTTGAGCCATAGTAGATAATGGGGCTGATTAATTTTAAGTCATCAGGCCTGGCCACAGTGGCATGCTTCTCGATATACAGCTTATGGATTTTTATAGGTGAATAGAGTGGAAGATAGATTGTGATATTTTTAAGCTTTTTGTCTCCAAGATAAAATCGCTTCTTAATGTCGCCATTTATATCCGGCCATGCACTCCCGGTATAAATATCATCTACATAAATATCCAGCCCGCTTTTCATTATGCTATTCATATGGTAAGAGACCGAGGAAGAACTTTTTGCAATAATCGCTATACTGTTTGAATCAGTTTTAAATCGGATTCTGCCGCCGGACGGCTGTTTTCCCAACTCCCACAATATAGGCCTGATTCTGCTTCTAACAGACTCCGGCAACCGGTACAGATCCTCTCCCCTGGCAACAAAGGGCAATCCGCTTATAATGAATTTGTCATCATAAATACTAACGGACCTGAGATCATCAGTTTGGAGAGTCTTGGTATGGATAATATTTCTGACAGATCTCTTGATAGCGCTAAAAACACCATTCTGACAAAGCATCAGCAGTGCGAACAGATTTGCCGTCAGTGAAATAATAAAAACAACCCTGACTGCAAAAGACATTCAAAACCACCTACTATCCTACTTTTCCGGATTTAGATATTGCTTAAGATGATCATAATAGAATTTTGTTGAGATATCCCTATAGCTTCTATCAACATGATCGATCGTATTGCCCATATTTTCATTTTCCGGGTACAGATATGCCTCATCAAACACAATATGTTTAAATGATCTCTTTATCAACTCTCTCTGCCGGCCGATCAGGTCATGATATTTGTTATACACATCACGGTGAAGCGGTCCCTGAATATAGACTGCAGTAATATTGCTCTCAGCTAAAAGATCATCAATCATTTTCAACTCAGCCGCCTTTGTTTCACCAAGCTTCAGATACTCTCTTTGCACCTTATTTAGAGGCCTTTCTTTTTTACCATTTTTAAATGTCCACTGGTCTTTCCTGGTACGTTTTTTTTGCACTTTACGCATTGTAAGATATTCGGAAATACTATTGAGATTGATAAAGTAAAATGCCATAAAATCTTTATATGTCAGCAGATCCTCCTCAAAAGGCACTTTTGAGTCAAGATCACCCAAAGTTGAAAAATAGCCGCCAAGTAAAAAGTCATATCCATAAACTGACGGAGTATGCACTATGATAACTGTCTGGACATGATGAAGCTTTTTTAATACATGGCGCAACAGATTATATGTAGCAGCCAGATTGTGCCCTCCCCCTGTTGTCCAAAGATTCAACACCTTTTTCCCGCTTAACTTTGCAAACAGTTCGTTGTCGATGCCGTTGGCAAGTGAACTGTCCCCTAAAAGAACAACTTCTGCATCCGGGTTTGTTGCTATATCTTCCAATCGTTCCTGACCCTGCTGGTACAAAATATTATGCGTTGTAGAAAAATAGACCATACTGCCAAGTGATGTCAACAATAAAACAGTAAACAAAATAACAAAAAAGAACCATCGTTTAAATTTCATCATTAACTCTTAAAAATTAAAATATAAAAATTCACTTACTCTTGTAAGCATCATTACGCCAACAGAAAAATAGACAGATGTCAGCAGTGCGGTCTGATAATTTAACCTAAATCTTTCTATCTGTTCCATTGAATTCCTGGCAAACAAAACAATACCTAACACAACAATCAACCAGACTATTATCCATGGCGAACCTGAAATTGCCTGCATATATCCCCCAAACTCCACCCCATACTCCCCAAGAAAAGCAAGCTTGCTGGCCAAAGCTGCAGGAAGCATTATGGTACCGAAGAACATGCCGTCCAGCACTTTCAATGCAT
>MZGN01000133.1 GCA_002085085.1 Helicobacteraceae bacterium 4484_230 | reverse complement strand
CCGGCTAGATCTACACGTAATCGCGTTGGCATCTGAACACTCCAGTTTAATAAATGAAGCAGTATATCATAAAAGTGGAGATTCACTCACAGGGGTGTAATTTTATCTCTTGCTAAAAATAATGATAGACTCCTATACTCATTTTAAAAATTCCAAATTTATTGTTACATCATCTGGATAATCATCGATCAAAAACATTGGTGTATTTCCAGCATCTAAAATATAGAGAACCTCCAAATATGATTGTTTTAATATGTCAAGCATCAAAGTTATATTTTTCTTTTTTATTGTTGCATAAAATTCATAATTTTCTTTTGACAGTTTCTTAAAAATATCATTTTTTTTTATTATATCTCCTACAACATAGATTATCCAACCGTCTTCGGTGCGCTCCAATATATTTTCTAACCATTGATCTGGATTACCGATTAATATACCGTCAATTCTATTTTCAGGTATATTGCTACCGATGTTATGACATATTTCATATAATGTAGACATAGCTTCTCCTATTTTGGATATTTTCCATATTTTAAAGGGTACTTTGGACCATATGGAAGCCGTGTTGTCGGTAATTTTGAATGTATCCTACTCCATTGAATCTGGAAATGCTTTCGCCATGCGGGATTCTTTTTCGTACCAAAATTATGATGGGGACCATGCCAGAAGCCTTTATGAGGGCGTACTGTACCGATAGCCTTGGTGGCCCCTATACAGTTGATCGTCAGGGATCCCAATGGTGTAGCCCCGCTTTGAACACCACTACTATGAGTAGGTGCATTCAGCCACGATTGCAACCCCGCTACAATAATCGGAATTGCAACCCACGCAATTTTTCCTTCCGGATCAATAAAATTAACCGGATCCCCCAGCACATACCCGTAAAGATTAGTATCCCCGCCGTTAAAGCCTATGGGATCCTTTGCTGTCCACTTTCCCGTCTCGGCATCATAGTCCCTGTACCCGAATCTGGTCAGCTTTGTGAGTCCTCCGGCGAAGCCAAAGGGGACTTTCAGAGATGCGTTGCTGTCGTAAAGAACTCTGCCGAACGTGTCGTACCCAATCGTCTTGACAATTGTACCATCTTCCGAGCTTGGATAAAACCATAAGCTGCCGTTTCGCACTCCCTGAAAGCCACGGCGGAGGCGTCTAATCGCTGGGAGCAGTGAGCGATTTGTGAAACGACGATTTTCTTTGGGTTGGTTTCTTTTCTAAAAAGAAAGGAACATAGATATGGCACTTTTTTAGAAAAAGTACCGCAAAAATCGGACGTTCGGCGAAACGCACGCCCTTTACGGCACTTCTGCCTCCAGGGCGGCTTTCAAGGAACGCTCACGTCCACTCCCTAATTAATTAAACGCACTTCAACCTGTTGAAGTGAATTGATAAATTATAAACTGCCGTTTCGCACTCCTTGAAAGCCACTGTGGAGGCGTCTAATCGCCGGGAGCAGTGAGCGATTTGCGAAACGGCGATTTTCTTTGTTTTACTTTCTTTTCTAAAAAGAAAGGAATAAGATATACTAGTTTTTTAGAAAAAGTACCGCAAAAATCGGACGTCCGGCTTAGTTACGCTTCTGAGTTCCCCCGGTTAAACCACAACGATATGTCCGGCAACCACCTCGATCTTTCCCTCAAGCTCATACTGAAATACCTCCTGCGGATATGCTTTGACAGCCTCTTCATAGCTTGGGGAGTTTTGGCAAAAAAGCAGAAACGGATCATCTATAATTTCCGCTGTCTTGCCGTACTTGCCGACAAAAGAGTCTATATCGTAAATCGCTTCGGCTTCACCGTTTTTCAACAACCCGTTCGTCCCCTCACTCTCGCCGATCCTTTGAGGCAGAACAAATACCTTTTTCCCCATTTTCAGGGCATACTCTACACTGCGCATACTGCCGCTGTTTTTATCCGCCTGGGCCACGACAAGGACTTCGCCAAGAGCCACCACCAGCTCGTTTCTCGCTACAAAACTCCAGCGGGCCGATCTCATCCCCGCCTCATACTGGCTCAGCACCAGCCCTTCTTTTTCGATTGCAGCGATAAGATCGCGGTTCACCGCCGGATATCGGATATCGAGGCCGTTTGCCATAACCGCTATCGTATTTGACGGACCTGCCGCCCTGTGTGCAATCGCGTCGACACCCATTGCCGCTCCGCTTACTATACATACGCCGGCTTTTGAAAGTTTGCCTGCCAATTCGTATGTAACCTGCTGCGTATAGATATTGGGGCGGCGTGTGCCGACTATGGATATTTTCAATCGATCCAAAAGTCCTGTATTGCCTATGGCATAAAGAGTATCGGGGTATTTTTTCATCATATCAAGCTCTTTGATATGATCTGTTATTGTATCGATACTGCCGCTCATCAATAATAATCGTCTATCTGTATCAGGTCGACATCGTCAAAAAGCTCTTTCGACTCTCTCAGGGCCTGCAGCGTCTTCCTGTGCGGATGTCCGATAGCAATGGCCGAACCATGTTTTTTAGCGATCCTGATCGCCCTTTTGATCTGTTTTTTTATGGCCTCTACTTCAGGATCATGATCTAAAAATACATCTCTTGCAACATACGGAAGACCGAGGTTTTTCATAACTACCGGAACTTTGGTTTTGCTTGTCGTACGACTGTCTATAAATCTGATATGCTCACTGTTAAGCGCATACATAAGCTTGTTCATCGCATCTTCATCCGCAGTAAACTTACTGCCGGTATGGTTGTTGAAATACTTTGCTTTTGGAAAAAGTTCTCTAAGCCTGGAAACATATGCTTCTATCTTCTCTTTGGAGTCATCAGCATGAAGCGTTACCGGTTCTTCACCTTTATAGTTTTGAGCCTCCATAGGTACATGCACCATATAAAAAGACTCTTTGGCGGCAAGTTTGGCCGAATCTGGATGCCTGGCGCTCGGCGGCAAAAAAGACATAGTAAGTGTCAATCCAAGTGCCTTGATGTTTTCAACATCATGTCTGAATGAAACGTCATCGATGATAATTGCCAACTTTGGCTTTTTTACACTCTTGAGAACCGTACGCTTAGGGCCCTTTGGAGGCTTTTTTACACTTGAAGGCTGGTCGTCATATTCATGACTGGCGCTTTTTATAGTTATCTGCTTCAGACGGCTCTCCAGGTCATCAGCCCTGTTTCTCTCCTGCTGAAGCATATATGCCGATTCGTCAAGACCGTCATTGTAGCCGGAGTAGTATCCTATCACACCAACTGCGGCCAATACTGCCGCTACGGCCAAAACCCAATAAAGCAGATTTAAAAAATGGATAAATTTTTGTGATGGTCTATTTTTTCTATGTTTACTTCTTCTGAGTGCCATGTTATCCTGAACAATATGCTATTTGTGGTTGATATTCTATTAAAGAAAGGATAACAGGGCTATTAATTACACACAGTGCAATACCGGACGCTGCATTTTCCCCTCATCCAGACAATCTCCTGCGGATATCGTACTGGCTTGGATAAATTTCCGGCGGCTGCTTTTCAAGCCCGAGAAGAGTATAGACCGCTATCATGGCGGAACGGACCGAGTATTCAACCGTAAACACACAATCACCTTCGATTTCGGCAAACTGTCCCAAAAAAGCGAGGTTTGCGCTTCCTTTTGGTACAACATCCGGCCGGTCTCCTTTGACTCTCGGCATAAACTGGCTTGTAATGTAGGGCATCATGACCGGAATAACAATAACTTCATCTATGTAGGCCTGCATATTTTCCCTGTCGACTCCCAGGTGATAAAGCAGCTCTTTGAAAAGCTCCTCGCCCGTACACTCACTCATCGCCTTGTCGATGAAATCCCCCTTGTTATCAGGAAAGAGAGCGTATGCCCATGCGACGGTAACACCTTCAGGCTGGTTTTTGAACTGCGGCTGCCGGTTAACGGTGACACTCATAAGCCAGCCGGAGTCTTTAATGGTGATAATCCCGCCGGTTGCCGTGCGGTGGGGCCGAAACTCCCTCTCCGCAAAATGTTCCATAAGCTTGCGGAACCTACCGCCTCTGTCCGTGATGGTAAAAGATTCCCACTTTGTTTTGTCGATGTCACTGCAGAACACTTCAGGACGGCCGAATAGAGGATCTTTCTGGGCAATCTTTTTCCATAAGTTCCATACTGCAGCTTCACCGCGATTGAGCACGGGCGCGGTATGCATATCACCCATGGAAGAGTTTTCCGTCATTGATCCGTTGGTGAAAAAAACCAGATCATCCTCAGTTGTGTCGATACTCTCCTCTTTACCCTGACGCACCAGCTTAATGCTCCTGACTACCTTCTTTTCACCCACAATATCGATATCAAGATCGGTAACAACCGTCTCCAGCATAAAAGAGACCCCCTGGGATTCAAGGTGCTCTTTAAGCGGAAGAATCAGTGAGTCATACTGATTGTATTTTGTAAAGACCAGTCCACGCATAGTGCTCATACCGGGCATAAGGTGGATAAAGCGGTGCATATAGCGCTTCATCTCTACCACACTGTGCCAGGTCTCGAAAGCGAACATACTGCGCCAATAAATCCACATATCGGTTTCAAAATAAGAGGGATCAAAATACTCCTCAACACTTTTTGCTCCCAGATCCTCCTCCCTGGTCAGGAGCAGTTTCATCATCTCTTTTACATGTTTGTCATGCAGTCCCAACCCGGTCTCTCTCTGCTTTTCTCCCCGGTTGGAGATAATACGGACATTGGAATAGTTAGGGTCGAGGTCGTTAAGCTCTTTGAACTCATCCAGTACCGTTCGACCCTTCTCCTCAAGAGAAGGGATGTTCCCATAAAGATCCCACAGGCACTCATAATGCTCCTCCATCTCCCGTCCGCCTCGGGCGACGAAGCCGTCATCAGGATTGCCGGCGCCGTCCATCGCACCACCGGTAATGCCGTCTTGTTCCATAATGGTAATCTGACTGCCCTTCATATACCCATCACGGATCAAGTAGTGCGCTGCTGCCATCGAAGCAATACCGGAACCGATAAGAAAGGCTCTTTTGTTTTCAATACCCTCAGGTCTTCTTGGATGAATCTTTTGGTAAGTCCCCATGATGTACTCCTTGTTATCGCTTGAATTCTTTATTAAATATTTAAGATCTATATATTGAAATCCACATTAACATTAGCACTAAAACCTGAATTGTCTTCAGTTTTCAGTATTTCTGCTATGAATTTTGAAAACAGATCTTTTTAAAATTAACTCACATAGGATTGAGTAATACACAGTATACCAAATAATACAGCAAAGGTTTCAGACAGACAAAATACTGCCTGATATATATGCAACTATTCTGTTTTTGAAAAAAATTAAAAGAGTAGTATAGGTTCAAGGCGCCGAACCCAAAGGTGTACGTGAGTACGTCAAGTAGTGAAGCAACGCAGAAGATGCGCTGCTATTTTAATTTTTAGAAGTGTCTACGATCTTGTTTTTTGCAATCCAAGGCATCATTTCACGAAGTCCGTTACCTGTCTGCTCTATCAATGAAGCAGCCGCGTTTTTACGCTCGGCATTCATGCGGGGATAGCCTGCCTGTCCTTCAAGAATAAAGTCTTTTGCAAAACGGCCGTCCTGGATCTCTGCAAGAATCTCTTTCATGGCCGCTTTGGACTGCTCGGTAACAACACGCTTGCCTGAAACATAATCACCGTACTCTGCAGTATTGGAGATAGAGTAACGCATATCGGCGATACCGCCCTCGAACATAAGGTCAACGATCAGCTTCAGCTCATGAAGACACTCAAAATATGCCAGTTCAGGAGCGTAACCTGCTTCTGTCAATGTCTCAAAACCTGCCTGAACCAGAGATGTTACACCACCGCAAAGAACAGCCTGCTCTCCAAAAAGGTCAGTTTCAGTCTCATCTTTGAAAGTTGTCTCGATAATCGCCGTACGTCCGCCGCCGATCGCTGAAGCGTAAGACATTGCCAGCTCTTTGGTATTACCGCTTGGATTTTGACCGACAGCAATAAGATCAGGGATGCCGCCGCCGCGGACAAACTCTGAACGTACAGTATGGCCTGGAGCTTTTGGAGCAATCATTGTAACATTGATGTCAGCAGCAGGCTGAATTCTTCCGTAGTGAATATTGAAACCGTGGCCGAATGCGATCGTAGCACCGGATTTAAGATTTGGAGCAATCTCGTTTTTATAGATCTCTGCCTGATTCTCATCCGGAAGAAGAATCATTACTACGTCAGCCGCTGCAGTTGCTTCTGCAACAGTCATAACTTTGAAATTTTTTGCTTCGGCTTTTGCCCAGCTTGACCCGCCTTTACGAAGCCCTACAACCACTTCAACACCGCTGTCACGCAGATTTTCAGCATGTGCATGGCCCTGTGAGCCAAAACCGATCATCGCTACTGTCTTGCTTTTAATTATCTCTATATCACAATCTTTGTCATAATAAACATTCAATGCCATCTGAACATCCCTCTTGAATCGCGCGATAAAAGCGCGTAAATTTTGTGCGATTATATCGAAAAATCTT
>MZGN01000002.1 GCA_002085085.1 Helicobacteraceae bacterium 4484_230 | reverse complement strand
TGTCTGTGTAATCGAGGGCAATGCTGCACCGGCGGCCAAACTGAAGATTTCCGGCGGCGGCAAATGCAATATCACCAATACAAGTGTTGATGCAGCTAATTTTTTGGGTGACGAGTTATTTATAAAAAGTGTTTTAGGGCAATTTGGCAAAGAAGAGCTGCTTGAGTGGCTTGAAGATGCAGGGTTGAGTCCTGTGGTCAGAAAAGGACGTTACTATTTTTGCCCCGGATCATCAGATGAGATAATCGGTATATTGCGCCGGAAATCTTCAAAAAGCAGATATTTCCTCTCTCGAAAGATCATTTCCGTAGAAAAAGACGATAAATTTACCGTTATAACCGATAAGGGTGAGTTGAGGGGCAAAAAAGTAATTGTTGCTACGGGAGGGGCCAGCTTTAAAGCACTCGGTGCAAGCGATATCGGCTTGAAGATCGCCAGAGGATTCTCCCATGAGGTTAAAGAATTTCAGCCGGCCCTGGCCGGTCTGACGCTGCAGCCTGACCAGTTCTGGATGAAAGAGCTTAGCGGTATCAGTCTGCCGGTAAGGATAAAGGTCGGCGGCAGGGTACTGGATGAAGATCTGCTTTTTGCTCACCGCGGCATCAGCGGGCCTGTAGTGCTCAGCGCTTCACTTTATTGGTCAAAAGGCCTGCTGAATATAGATTTTTTGCCAAACAGGGATATAGTTAAACTATGCAGGGGTCAGAAAAAACTGCTCAGTACCGCCATGCAGCTTCCAAAACGTTTTGCAAAACAGTTTTTAAAGGCTCTCTCTTTAGAGGACAAGCCGTGCAATAAGCTAAGCGATAAAGAGAAGCAGCAGTTGTCAAGACTTCATGATTATGCTTTTGCACCATCCGGTACTTTTGGTTTTGCAAAAGCGGAAGTAAGCAGAGGCGGGGTGCTGAGTATGCAGCTTAAGCAAAACAGCTGTGAAAGCACTTTGGCCGGGGGGCTGTATTTTATTGGAGAGGTAGTCGATGTAACCGGAGAGCTGGGCGGCTACAATCTTCAATGGGCATTCAGCAGCGGCGTGGCAGCGGCAGATGATATCGTAAAAAAAGAGTGTTACCATAACAAATAGTGCTTCAAGAAGCCAAATGATACTCATTTTAAAGTTTGGTTAAAATCGATATGGGTATAATCAGTGATAATGCAGATGTGCAGAAACCTAAAAAAGGTGAGTAATGTTAAAAAAATTGATTTTGCCGATACTATTGGTACTCGGGGTAAATGCAAGTGCGCAAGAGAGTTATTTTCAGGATGAATGGGACTATAAAGGTTTAATTGGACTTGAATTGGGCTATATGGGTACGAAAGTGCAGCATCAGTATGATCCAAACAACTGTGTTAATCCTAACTGTGATACCCGCTATACAGACTCCTCCTCCAATGTGGCGTTAGGTCTTAAACTGGGTGCGGAAAGCAGGCATTATCGTGTTTTTATCGATGCCAGAACATGGTATGATTCTGATTATGAGAGTGCTTTTACTGCAGGATTGGCACTACAGTATCTTATACGCCTGAATAATAATTTTAACTTTTTTCTGGGAATCAACGGCGGTTTAATAAACAGTGAGCGCGATAAATATGATCCATATTACGGTCTCGATGCTGGTATCAACTTCGACTTTAGCGAGAAGCTGGGGCTTGAAGTCGGAGCACGCTATAGCGACGTAAATATCAATGATTCTGACGATATGAGAATCGATTATTTTTACCAGGGGTATGTTTCTGTAATCTTTAAATTTACAGATGGTGACTACTAGATAAAGAGTTCGGATCTTCCCGGACTTTTTTCAGACTTTCTTTATTGGCGACAGCTTCATCGCCTACTATTTCAAAAGGTTTTGGATGTATTATTTTTGGATGCTTGTGTTATTGTCTGCAATGCCTCTGACAGCAGATCAGATAAAAGCACAGACCATAGCATGCCCAACTGTGGAGATGTTAAAGAGTATGCCGCAAGAGACAGAGAATGATTTTGTAAAACTGAATCTTTTTGCCATGCAGAACAACTGCGAGATATTGACAAAAGAGGATGGCATAGAGGCTGTTGATTATGATCCTGCAAACGAGAAGGCATTGTATATTAAAATATTTTCCAAACGCACGGCAAAAACATTGTATGTTTTACGAAGAGCGGTACTTGTGGAGCAGCCAGGTAAAAAAAATCGTTTCCGATTTTAATTATTCAGACCTTTTTGCCGTTTAAGTCTCCAGAGTTTGTAGAGTTTCTCTTTTGAAACAGATCTAAAGGGCTGTGCCATACGGAGATTGCTCCCGTTTGGTTCGATATATTTTTCACCTGAAGGTTTCAGCTTTTCATCTGTAATGACGGCGTAATCATAATTTTGATCTTTTTTATTATAGACAAGAATTTTACCATCTGCTGTCTCTATCCAGGTCAGATATTCGTCTCCCTGCATATGTGCCTGAAAACTGGAACCGTCACTTTGAATAAAAGTACGTACTCCATGAAAGGCAGGGGCCGCGGCAAGAAGAGTACAGATTAGTGAAATACCTAAAAAAAAGCGCATCATTAAAACTCCCTGTTTGGATTGGTGACAACCGCACTCATGGTTTCACCCGGATAGGAGATGTTGGCTACGCCAACACCGCTGCTGCTTCTGTCGTAACTGTTTGAGTTGGGTGATGTAAGAGGTGTAAAGTTGGCTTTGTTGCCATAGTAATATAGATTATCAGCGTGTCCAAATGCATTTTGATCATAATCTATTTCTGCCTTATTGGCTTCTTCCAGATCTACCCCTTTGTGGGATTTGTTTGCATTTACCTGGTTTGAAGCAGCATATCTGTCGATTACATCCTGATCTATATGCCAAATGGCCAAACCTCCGTTAAATGTGCCATTGAGTGAAAAAAGCCCTTTGTCATAACCCGACGGATTTCTGTTTTCAAGCAGAAAATATTCATGTGAATTGATAGGCAGTTTAATGACATTGTAGTTTGCAGATGAGGTTTGTGTCAGCTCAACCTGTTGGAGTGAGGAATCCGATACGGTATCCGCAATGATCCAGTGATTATGTATTTTGCTCCATGCGGACATGTGTACCGGTGTGTTTCCGAAAAGATCATTTGGATCCTCCTGCGCCCACATGCCTCCGGCCATTAATCCAAAATAGCCTATACCTGCAGATTGTCCGCTTGTATCATACAGGTCCGGCAGTCCAAATGCCGCATGTCCAAGCTCATGGGCAATAATTCCGATAGTGGCATCGGCATCATAATTTCCAAAATGGTGGCGTTCTCCAAAAACAGCGTATTTGCCGCCAAAAGCACATCCTATCAGACTGACATTGTCAAGCAGGGGGGTATTTGCAGAGAGTGTACATGACTGATGTGCCCAAACTCCAAGATCATTGGTTAAGCCGGTAAAGGCATCCTCGTTGCCGGCTATCAGGAACATTATGATTAGTTCATCGGGGGTAATGTTTCCGTCACCGTTTTTATCATAAAGATTATAATTTATAAAGCTATCGGCCTTTGTCAGTGCCTGAAAAAAATCCGGATGAATAGTAGGCTCACTGCCTGAATCAGGATGGTTTTTATCCAGTTTTACTGTAATGATGCCGTCATTTGCCGTGCCTTCGTTTTCATAGGCTTTGATAAACTTGAAGTGGCCGGAAGAGATTTCCTGGTAGTAATGGTTAAGTTCATGTTCGCTGTATCCGAATATTTTTTTACTCCAAGTGTAGGCATCGTTTTGAAACTGGACATTATCATAATTTATACGTATTACGATCAGTGGACGGCTCTCGTTGACAGGAGCAGACGGCGATGATGGGGAATGCGGAGAAGATTGGCTGTCACTGCTTTGGCTTTGGCACCCATAAAAAAACAATACTGCCGCGATTAAGCCGATAAATCGAAACATTCCTATCCTTTTTAAACTATGTATACTTGTTGAAATGAATTGTACTTTAAATATATTGTCCAATGGCAAATGAATTACAAAGAAGAGGCAGAAATCCGGAGTTGATGGCCGTTCAGCTGGATTCCTCTTCTTTGTATTTTTATTATGTTGTAAAATAGTGTGAAAAAAATGTGGGCGGGAGTGCAGCATAAATTATCACACAGCAGTCAGTGGCTATAATGCGGAAATATTTTATTGCCCGCACTGTCAAGAAGCAGCGGGTTTTTTTAAGAGGCCTATTATGTTGACATTTAGTGATCTGTTGTTGAAACTCCAGCAGTTTTGGAAGGACGAAGGGTGTAATATCGTCCAGCCTTACGATATTCCGGCAGGTGCAGGTACTTTTCATCCGGCCACATTCCTGCGTTCACTCGATTCGAAACCGTGGTCGGTGGCTTATGTGGCTCCTAGCCGCCGTCCGACAGACGGCCGCTACGGTGAAAATCCAAACCGCCTTGGAAGTTATTACCAGTTTCAGGCACTTATTAAGCCGAGTCCCGAAAATATTCAGGAACTTTACCTTAAAAGCCTTGAGTATCTGGGTTTGAACCTGAAAGATCATGATATACGTTTTGTAGAGGATAACTGGGAGTCGCCCACGCTCGGTGCATGGGGGCTTGGCTGGGAAGTGTGGTTAAACGGCATGGAGGTGACACAGTTTACCTATTTTCAGCAGGTGGGCGGTATAGCGTGTGATCCTGTTGCCGTCGAAATAACATATGGAACAGAGCGTCTTGCAATGTATCTTCAGGGGGTTGATTCGGTATTTGATATCGTCTGGAATGAAAACAAGTATGGAAAAACCTATTATCGCGACATACACAAAGAGAGTGAGGTAGAATTCTCAAAGTATAACTTTGAAATTGCCGATACCGATATGCTTTTTGCGGATTTCGATGCAAAATCTACGGAGTGTATGCGTGCTCTCGATGCCGGACTTCCTCTGCCTGCATATGATCTCTGCATGGCTGCTTCACATACCTTCAATACTCTTGATGCCCGAAAAGCGATCTCTGTCACAGAGCGTGCCAACTATATTTTAAAAATACGTGAGCTCTCAAAAGGGTGTGCCGAACTTTATAAGGCGCAAGAAGACGAGCGTCTTGAGCGCATAGGTTGAGTTGTTTTTAAAAACAGATGCCCGGAAACAGTTTTTCTGCTGTGGGGCAGTACTGTTTCGGGATCTGGACCAGCAGAGGCTCTTTTTCCGGATCAAGCCATTCAAGAAGCCCTTTAAGATCACGGTAAGACATCGATGTGCATCCGGAGGTAGGCGAGAGCCGTTTTTTTTCAACATGCAAAAAGATGCATGAGCCGCACCCGGCAAGTGCGGCTTTATTATGGTTGACGATTATGCCGATCTTGTAAAGGCTGTCATCGCGTCTCATCCACTCAAAGCTTCTTATTTTTACAAGGGGTGATACATGGACTACCTGATTGTAGTATCGCGAACGGCTGTCATCAACGCAGATCAGATCTTTTGATGCACTCTGATAGGAGAGCCTGGTTGAAAGAGCCTTGGAGTATCCAAAAGCGTTACCAAGTGTAAAAATACCCGCAGGGGCCTTGCCGTCACCCTCTTTTTTTACCGGTTCGCCAGGTTCGTGCACTATCTTCTCTTTGCCAAGTCCCCAGCCAAGCCCGTTTCTTCCAAGATTTACATTGATGGGGCTAGAATCAGAAATAATAAAGTTTTTTGCATATGTGCTACACTTAAGTTTAAATGAGCAATAATAGCACAATATCTAGTTGGTATTTGAGTCGACTTTCAGCAAATGACAGGAAGAGCAGATGGATATAAAAATTAGACAGGCCACACAAAACGATAGTGAAACCATTGCCAAGGCAGTGCTGGAAAGCTCAAGAGCGGATAAAAATGTAGGTATTTTTGATTTTATTTTTCAGGCCGGCGATGATGCCGGATTGATTGAATTTTTGCAAAAACTGGCGACGACAGGTACCAAAAGCTATGTACACTACAGTAATTTTATTATCGCCGAAGTTAACGGAGAGATCGCAGGAGTGCTGTGCGGATATGAACCGCGGATAGCTACACATGAGGTTTTTGGAAAAGCACTTAATGAAGTAGGGATCGGCGGAGAGTATAGAGAAAGAATTTCAGGCTATCTTATAGTGGAGCCGGAAATAGACAAGCAGACATGGGTGCTCGATTTTATGGCCGTAAAAGATGAGTATCATGAGTTTGATGTTCTTAAAGAGCTGATACGAAAAAGTCTGTTGACTGCCAGGCTGAAGGGTTACCGCAAAGCACAGACAGTTGTGGAAATCGGCTCGGTCGAAGCGCAGATGGTATATGAAAAACTCGGATTTCATCTCATAGACGAGAAAAAGAGTGACTACTATAAAGAGCAGTTCGGACGTGCCGGCATTATGCGTCTGCAGATGGAGCTTTAAGCCATCGAGTACGGTATAGCTTCGCTTATCACCCCTTTGGCCGCCATCATACTGGCACTTTTGACACGGCGGGTGTTGCTTTCTCTTTTTGCAGGTGTAGTTGCAGGTGAAATCATATTGAGCCGGTATGATCTGTTACTGACATTGCAGTCTACGGCTGAACTTTTTTTAACACTGCTGTCAACACCATGGATACTGAAAACGCTGGCTTTTGCAGTAATGGTCGGCTCTGTAATGGTTTTGATAAACAAGTCCGGTGGTGTAAGTGGTTTTATACATACGGTGCAGACACGTCTTGCTTTGGTAAAATCAAAACGCAGTGCATTGCTGCTTGTTTACCTGGTCGGGATCGTAATTTTTATAGAATCTTCGATCACCTCTTTAATTGCCGGAAGCATAGGCCGGCCACTCAGTGATACGTATGCATTCAGCAGGGCAAAGCTTGCGTATGTGTGCGACTCTACCTCTGCGCCGGTATGTTCGATTATTCTGCTTAATGGATGGGGCGCTCTTCTGCTCGGGCTTATCGCTGCGGAGATTACCGCTAAAACGATTGATGGCGATGCCGTTTCATGGCTGCTGCAGGCTGTTGTCTATAACTTTTATGCATTTGCGGCTCTTATGGTTACATTTGTGGTCATATGGTTCGGTATCGATATAGGTCCGATGAGACGAAGTGTGCCTGCCAGTGCAGCGGTAGAGAAAAAATATTCAGGAAACATGTGGTTTATGGCAGTGCCGATCATCGTGATGGTCGGTTCCGTTTTTTTCTTTTTATGGTTGAGCGGTGACGGCAATATACTTAAAGGCAGCGGTTCAACATCTATATTTTATGCTTTGATTGTCACTCTTGTCGCAGCACTTGTCCAGTATCGGATATTTAATGTTATGTCCGTCAAAGAGTGGGCTTTGCACTCTCTTGCCGGAGCACGCTCCATGCTTGGCATAGCTGCCATTTTACTGTTTGCATTTGCCATAGGCTCTGTAACGCAGCAGCTCCACACAGGGCAGTATATCGCCTCATATGCACACTATTTCCTTTCGCCTGTCTATCTGGGTGCGGCTGTTTTTATTGCCGCTTCCGTCATGGCTTTTGCAACCGGCACAAGCTGGGGAACATTCAGCATAATGATGCCCATTGCGGTTCCTTTGGCGGCAGGAGTCGATGCCAATGTGGCCATTGTCATGGGGGCGGTTATATCGGGCGGTGTATTTGGGGATCACTGTTCGCCCATCTCAGACACGACAATAATCTCTTCAATGGCAGCAGGGTGTGATCACATAGAGCATGTAAAAACACAGCTGCCGTATGCAGTTTTTTCAGGTTTGATCGCACTTTGCCTGTTTGTGACAGCAGGATTCCTGGTAAATTAATCTATCTTGCAGTCTGTGGTTTTTTCAGTAGCGTGTAGCCCTCTTGCTGCTTGGAAGAGATGATGTTCAGCGAGTGGTACAGCGCCTCTTTTTTTGTATCGAAATAGCTTCGTCTGGATTTTGGTGAGCAGTTTTTTCCGCAGTGGTGGACAAGCAGAAAATCGTTAAAAAGCGTAGGGTAGAGTGCAACGGAGTAGAAGCGTACAGATCGAGGCAGTTTGCGCATTAATGTCATTGATCGGCTCTCGGCATTCGTTTTTGTAATTTTAGCACAGACACCGGATAAAACATGTAAAAACCGGTTTATAAAAATGATTTATTTCTTAAGTGTTCCTTTTTGAACAATTTTATCAAGGTTCTTTAGAAAAGTTTGGACATAAAGCGCCGGAACGTTCAGTGCAATCGTGCTGTTTTTTCCCATAATAATGAAGCTGAGACCGGTACCGCTGTTTTTTCTTAGTTGCTCCAGGTTTAAATCTATGGACATCTCCTGAAAAAATACACCTTTTCTTATTTTTGAACTGTGCAGGTTCACCTTGACAGGGTCGCCAAGGAGAGGCAGAGCAGTTTCAAACTCACCCCACCTGCCGGCACTGTATATGATCCACAGATAGCAGGAGATGCCGTCTTTGTACTTTTGGGCAATCCTGCTTCCTTTGGCATAGATGTCGGCTACAAGAATGGAGCTGATGGTCTCGTTTGATTCTTTGTCGTAAACCGGTTCCCGGTAAGGCGGAGTCTGCAGTTTGGTCAGATTCAGTTTGTTATTACGGGATATTAATATATGTTCCTGCAAGTATTTCGCAGTCATAGGAGAGGGCACTTCGGGCACCTCGGCAGTTTTCGTACATGCGGCAATAAATATCATCAGGACAACAGAGAAAAAAACTTCATACAGCTTCATTCGTATATCTCCTATTTTGGGATTATATCCAACATTCTGTTACAATATATTCATGAAAAAAGCCAAACTGCTGCTGCTTGAAGACGATGTGGGCCTGAATGAAACATTGAAGGAGTATCTGGAAGAAGAGGGGTACGATGTCGTTGGCGTATATAATGGTTATGATGCCCAGGAAAGACTGTATGAAGAGAGTTTTGATCTTCTGCTGTTAGATGTGAATGTGCCTGATCTTGACGGGTTTTCATTACTGAAGGAGGCCCGGAAAGAGGGTGTGCGTACACCTGCTATCTATATTACATCACGTAGCGGTGTACAGGATGTGGAAAGCGGATTTGAGAGCGGAGGAGATGATTATCTGCGCAAACCGTTCGAGTTAAAAGAGCTATTGCTTCGTATCCGCAATATTCTGCGTCGCAGTTTTTTTCACCACTCATCAAAGGTTGTGGACCTGGGTGGTGGATTTACGTACGATATAGAAAAAATGCAGCTGTATAACGGCGAAGAGGCTCTTTTTATGGGAGAAAAAGAGGGGAGGCTTCTTAAGCTGTTCGTGCAGCACAAGGGTGATCTTTTGACGCATGAGACAATACGCATGCATTTATGGAATTTTGACGAGGTACCCAGTGACGATGCACTGCGCACTTACATCAAAAATCTTCGCAAAATCATAGGAAAAGAGAAAATTGTCAGCCATAAACGACTCGGCTACAAGCTTGGCTAGTCTGGCCGAAAACCGCACTTTTCGGGCTTTTTTAACGCTTTATATCGTAATGTCGGTACTGATTCTTGTGCTGATGGATGCCATCTATTACCGCTACCGGAAAGAGTTGATGCTTTCTGAACACAGGCTGTCTATGCAGCTGCAGTCGGAATCTTATATCCCCAGACTGAAAAAGTGGATAGAGGAGGGCGAGGGCAAGACATTTCCCATAGATCTGGCATATGCTACGGCACTTTACGGTGCCGACTCAAGGAGTATCGCGACGACACTTGTTCAAATTCCGTCCGTAATCAGACAGGGGATAAGAAAAGAGGGCAAAATGGTCCATTTTGTAATTCCTCTTGCATCATATGGCATTCATGGAAAATACCTTGTTTTTGAGACAGAGGATGACGGGCTGTGGTTCAAAGCTTTTCTGCAGAACTCACTGTTGTTTGGCAGTGCAATTTTTCTCCTGCTGATCGCGGTGGGTTTCTTTTTATCAAAGCTTTTTATAAGACCGATGAAAGAGGCTGTACAACTGTTGGATAATTTTATCAAGGACACTACTCATGAACTTAATACGCCGGTCTCTATCATCATGAACAATGTGGAGATGATCGATACCGACTCGCTTAAAGAGAGTGAAAAAAAGAAGATTAAGCGTATTTCTATTGCAGCAGGGACGATTTCTTCGATCTATGATGATCTGACATATCTTGTGTTGAATCACGATATCGCCGTTAAGATTGAAACTCTGGATTTTTCAGAGCTTCTTAGAGAGCGGATGGAGTATTTCAGGGAGCGATGTGAGCAAAAAAAGCTTTCCGTTTCATATGTGATAGATGATCATGTGTCCATAGACATGGACAAAAGAAGTGCCATCAGGCTTATCGATAATCTGTTTTCCAACGCTATTAAATATAACCGCATGGGAGGCAGTATAGAAGCTGTTTTGCAAAATAGGTTGTTTTCTGTCAGAGACTCTGGGATCGGCATCGATAAAGATAAAATTGACCGGATTTTTGAGCGTTATTTGCGCCTGGATGACAGTGTAGGCGGTTTTGGTATCGGTTTAAATATTGTGGCTATGATCGCTGCGGAGTATGGTTTTAAGATAGAGGTGGATTCAACGCCCCGCAAAGGGACGAAGATTACTGTTTTATGGAGCTGATGTATTCGCTGACTGCAGTAATATCGGCTTCAGTGTATGATGCAACCTGCCCTTTCATCAGCGCTCCCATTCCTTTGGTGTTGCGCGTTCCGGCTTTGTACTCTTTTAGAGAAGTTGTCAACTCTTCTTTGGACATTGTGTTGATGATTTCACTTTTTCCAAGTGCCTTTTTTTCACCGTTTGCACCATGACATGCCGCACATTTTTTGTAAAGTGCTGCACCATCGGCGGCATTTAGTGCCGCGCCTATCAGTATTGCAAATAAAATTGTCTTTTTCATGATATTTCTCCTGTTTTTTGGATATTCACATTATAGAGACAAATTGTGACGAAATCGTGAAGAGGATTGTCCAAGCGGGAATAAAAAACAGTGTCTTTAAGTCAAGCAAATTACATTTCTCGTTTTTTTTAATGGATTTAAGCGAAACAAAATATGTTGAGGAATAAACTTTGTATAGAATTAACTACAAGGCAGAGCAAATAGAATGAAAGTCGATATTTCCAATACGGGTATAACAGATACGAAAGAGATCTACTACAATCTGGACTTCGAGTCGCTTATTGAGCATGAGCTGAAAAATGGTGAGTGCAAGCTTGCCAACAACGGTGCGACAATGGTCGATACCGGTATCTTCACAGGCAGGAGCCCTGCAGATAAATATTTTGTCAACAAAGAGCCTTCAAATAGGTATATCTCGTGGGGAAATATTAATCAGCCTGTTGAAAAAGAGGTGTTTGAAGAGCTTCTTGAGCTTGGAAAACAGCAGCTTTCAGGCAAAGATCTATATGTCACAGATGTATATTGCGGCTCAAGTGAATCGAGCAGACGCTCCATACGTTTTATTACAGAGCTTGCATGGCAGTCACATTTTGTAACAAATATGTTTATCCGTCCGTCAATGGAGCAGCTTCAGGAGTTTAAACCACAATTTACCGTACTTAATGCATGTAAGACGGTAAATGAGAAATGGAAAGAACATGGCCTCAACTCTGAAGTTTTTGTTCTGTTCGATGTAGAGGAGAATATTGCTGTTATCGGAGGCTCCTACTATGGCGGCGAGATGAAAAAAGGTATCTTCTCGATGATGAATTACTGGCTGCCGCTTGAGGGCAAGCTTTCTATGCACTGTTCGGCAAATATCGGATACGACGGTGACACCTGTCTCTTCTTTGGATTAAGCGGAACCGGCAAAACTACACTCTCTACAGATCCGCATCGCCGTCTGATCGGCGATGATGAGCATGGATGGGATGACCATGGAATATTCAATTTTGAGGGTGGATGCTACGCAAAGGTAATCAACCTGGATAAAGAGAGTGAACCGGAGATCTATAGTGCGATCCGTATGGGCGCTCTGCTTGAGAATGTCGTTGCGGATGAGAATGGGGAGGTGGATTACAGCGATGGCTCAAAAACGGAAAATACCCGCGTCTCTTACCCTATCTTCCATATTGAAAATCACGAAGAGACACTGCACGGGGCACATCCGAAAAATATTATTTTTCTGACTGCAGATGCTTTTGGTGTACTGCCTCCGGTAAGCAGACTTACAAAAGAGCAGGCTATGTATTATTTCCTGAGCGGCTATACGGCAAAAGTTGCCGGTACCGAGCGCGGTATTACAGAGCCGGTAGCGGCGTTTAGTGCCTGTTTCGGTGAAGCATTCCTGCCTCTGCATCCGACAGTATATGCAAAACTGCTTGGTGAAAAGATAGACAAATACGGTGTTAACGTCTATCTGGTTAACACAGGATGGACGGGAGGGCCTTACGGCGTCGGTAAGCGTATGAGTATCAAAGATACACGTGAGTGTATCAACTCTATACTCGACGGAAGTATAAATGACAGTGAGTTCAGAACTACTAATACATTTAAACTGCACGTACCGAACACGCTGGGCAATATAGACAAAAAGACACTCTTCCCACGTGAAGCATGGGCAGATGATGAAGCGTTTGTAAAAACCAGAGATAAGCTGGCTCAAATGTTTATTGATAACTTTAAGCGCTATCAGAGTGAGGACAGCGAGTTTGACTACTCCAAGGCCGGCCCTGAGATTGATTCGTGAGGCGTGAAACGTAATTCGTGAATCGTAAGGCGCAAGGCGCCTTTAAGGATGGCTTGCCATCCTTACCTATTACCTATTACCTATTACCTATTACCTATTACCTATTACCTATTACCTATTACCTCTTCCTCGTAGCCTTGCTCATATAGAACCACAATCCGCCAACCAAACTAAATAAAATTATCGGTGCAATGTATGGACGTTCGGCGACCGCTTCATACCCCTGTATAATTATATTGCCTGCCATATAGCTTCCTATGCCGATAACCGCTGTCCAGAGGATCGTTGCGAAGAAGTTCAGGATCGTAAATTTCAAAAACTCATATTTGGTAAGGCCGATTGCCAAAGGGATGAGAGTCTTGATGCCGTAAACAAATTTTTGCATAAAGATGATCCATGAACCATGTTTTTTCATTAAAATATGAGACAGTGCCAGTTTGCGGCGGTGTTTATGAAAATACTTCATTACCTGGCTTTTTTGATAGCGAGCCATATAAAAAAGAAGAGTATCCCCAAGAAAATTGGCAGTAAATGCCACTGCCATAGCTGTTGCAAGATCCATTTTTCCGGCATATGCCAAAACCCCGGCTGTCATAAGAGCGACAAAGCCGCCGCCGAGCGAATAGAGAAATAATACGATATAGCCGTAAGTGGTCAGGTTGCTGAGCATACTTTCCATAACTGCTCTCCTATAACTGTTTGATTTTCATAATCTCGTCACGCAGGCGTGCAGCCTCTTCAAATTCGAGTTTTTTTGCCGCTTCGCGCATTTTAAGATTTAGCTCTTTTAGCAGTTTTTTGCGTTCTGCTGCCGGCATTTTATCGGCTTTTTTACTTTTATGGTAGAGTTCACCGGCATCTTCGAGTTTTAGATTTTCATCAAGTTTACGAATTGTGGTTTTTGGGGTGATGTTATGCTTTTTATTGAAAACAGCCTGTCTTTTTCGCCGCTCATTGGTTGTATCGATAGCCCGCTGCATTGATTTGGTTATTTTTTGGGCGTAGAGTATCACCCGTCCTTCGGCATTTCTTGCTCCCCGTCCTATAGTCTGGATAAGTGCGGTCTCTGAGCGTAAAAATCCCTCTTTATCGGCATCTAAAATCCCAACCAGGCTCACTTCCGGAAGATCGAGCCCTTCTCTTAACAGGTTTATTCCTATCAGTACGTCAAATTCGCCAAGACGCAGGGATCGTATGATCTGGTTTCTCTCTATAACATCTATATCGGAGTGCATATACTGTACTTTTATGCCAAGGTCGGCAAGATATTTTGCCAGTGCTTCGGCCATTTTCTTGGTTAAAACGGTAAGAAGTGTCCGAAAGCCCCTTTTAGTCGTTTTTTTGATCTCGTCATGTATATCTTCGACCTGGTTTTCGCTTGGCCTGATCTCTATTTCCGGATCGAGCAGCCCGGTGGGGCGGATAATCTGCTCGGCTTTTACGGCCGACATATCAATTTCATAGTCATTGGGCGTTGCCGACACAAAGAGATAGTGGGGCGCTTTGTTAATGAACTCTTCCAGTTTGAGAGGCCGGTTGTCCAGGGCGCTGGGCAGTCTGAATCCATACTCTACCAGCACCTCCTTGCGGCTTCTGTCGCCGGCATACATTCCCCGAAACTGCGGCAGGGAGACATGTGATTCGTCAACTATGATCAGATATTTGTCGTGGTTCATTTCAAAGTAATCGAGCAGGGTGTATGGTGCTTCACCCGGTTTTTTACCGGTCATATGGCGGGAGTAGTTCTCTATACCCTTGCACATTCCCGTAGTCTCCATCATTTCAAGATCGAACTCGCATCTCTGTTTCAGCCGCTGCGCTTCTACCAGTTTTTCATTTTTAAGAAGCTCGTCAAGACGTGAGTCGAGCTCCTCCTCTATGCTTTTGATCGCGCGGGAGAGCTTCTCTTTTCCTACCGTAAATTGGGAAGTCGCATAAACGGTAAATTTGTCTTTCTCTTCAAGGCGTTTGTTCTCAAGCGGATCGAAGAGATAGATAGAGTCGATCTCATCCCCGAAGAACTCTATGCGGAGCGCTTCGCTTTCAAGATATGGCGGATAGATGTCGATCACATCACCGCTTACCCGTATGTGGCCGCTGTCAAAATAGCTGTCATTGCGTGTATAGCCCATGTCTACAAGGCGCAGCAGCAGCTTTTTTTGTGAGATTTCATCCCCGACACTCAGCACCTGAACCATCTTTTCATACTCTTCAGGATCTCCAAGGCCGTAATTGGCCGAGACCGAGGCTATTACGATCACGTCGTCATAGCTGAGGAGGTTGGCGGTTGCCGAAAGGCGCATCCTCTCAAGCTCTTCATTGATCGCACTGTCTTTTTCTATAAACAGATCCTGACGCGGAATGTATGCTTCAGGCTGATAGTAGTCGTAGTAACTAATAAAGTACTCGACATGGTTGTTTGGAAAAAAAGCCCTGAATTCACTGTAAAGCTGGGCAGCAAGCGTTTTATTGTGTGTCATGATGATAGTGGGCATCTGGACTTTTTCGATGGTCTTTGCCATCGTGTATGTTTTTCCGCTGCCTGTTACGCCTTCGAGTGTCTGGTAACGGTTGCCGTGCAGAATGCTTTCGGAGAGTTTTTTGATGGCCTCAGGTTGGTCACCGGCAGGAGAGTAGTCGGTCAGTGCTTCAAATTTTGCCAATTTCACCCGCTTCTATATTAAATGTGATAGAATTATATCAAAACTAAATCAGAGGAAAAGATGGAAGAGACCACCGTAATGGACAGACTGGGAGAAAAAGTATCGCGTGTTTTGCAGAAGTATCATGAACTAAGAGGTGAGAACGAGATGCTTAGAAACGAGATTAACGGCCTAAGGGAAGCTAACGAGGCTTATGCAGAACAGGTATCGAGGCTGGAGAATGACATTGCGGCAAAAGATCGTGAGATCGATGAGATCGTCAATAAAATCGAGAGTATTTTAGGATAAAAATTTAGATTCAGGCAGATGAATTTCAGATAAAGTACCGGACTATGAGCAAAAAAATATCCCTTACCGTTAACGGCAGCCGTTTTGATATTGACTTGGAAGATGATTTTGCCGATTATCTGAATACTCAGCTGAAAAAAGATTTCAGTTTGGACAGCAACAATGAACTGAAGAAACTGCTGCAGGCTTATGTCAGGAGAAGTCATGAGCTGTTTGAGCAGGAGAAGAAGATATCCGGCATGATCGACCTTCTTGCCAAAACGGAATAAAAAGGAAATGTTATAAAAGGTATTGTCCTGGCCGGCGGAAGCGGTACACGTCTTTATCCGCTTACACAGGGGGTATCCAAGCAACTGCTCGCCATATACGATAAACCAATGATTTATTACCCCCTTTCGGTCCTGATGCTTGCAGGGATCCGGGAGATTATGATTATTTCAACTCCTGAGGATACACCAAGATTCAAAGCTCTCCTGGGCAGCGGCAGTAAATTGGGAATGAGGTTTGAATATGCAGTTCAGCCAAAGCCTGAAGGGCTGGCACAGGCTTTTTTAATTGCGGAATCTTTTATCGGAAAAGACTGTGTCAGTTTGATACTGGGGGATAATATCTATTATGGCCCCGGTCTTTCTCCTTTTGTTCAAAGGGCGGCACAGAAAAAAGAGGGCGCGACGATTTTTGGTTATCAGGTTAAAGATCCGGAGCGTTTTGGTGTCGTAGAGTTCAGTAAAGATCAGCAAGTAATCTCCATCGAAGAAAAACCGCAAAGACCAAAGTCAGATTTTGCCGTTACCGGACTCTATTTTTATGACAATGATGTTATAAAAATCGCAAAAAATGTAAAACCTTCAAGCCGTGGTGAATTGGAAATAACCGATGTCAATAATGCATATCTTAAATTGGGAAAGCTGCGTGTAGAGTTGTTGAGGCGCGGGTTTGCATGGCTTGACACGGGCACTCACGACAGCCTGCTTGTTGCAGGTCAGTTTGTGCAGATGATTGAAGAGCGCCAGGGCTATAAAGTCGCCTGCCTTGAGGAGATAGCGTATAATAATGGTTGGATTACCAAAGAGCAGTTGAAGATATTGGCAGAACCGTTAAGAAAAACGAATTACGGAAAATATCTGCTTGATCTCGCAGAAGAGAAGTAGCATATTTGCAGATAAGATGGGAGCAGAGATGGATAATATTCATATTTCAGTAGTAACGCCCGTATACGGGTGCTGCGAAACTCTTGAGCTCCTCTATAAGCGTTTAAAAGATACACTGTCAAAAATCACGGATGACTTTGAAATCATTATGGTCAATGATGCAAGTCCTGATGATGCGTGGAGTGTTATAAAGACACTTGCGGAAAAAGATTCCAGAGTAAAAGGGATTAATTTTTCACGTAACTTTGGGCAGCATTATGCAATTACCGCCGGACTTGATTATGCTCTTGGTGACTGGATCGTGGTAATGGATTGCGATTTGCAGGACCGGCCGGAAGAGATTTTAAAGCTATATGATAAGGCGCAGGAAGGGTATGATATAGTTTTTGGAAAAAGATATCAAAGAAAAGACTCATTCTTCAAAAGGACAGGATCAAAACTGTTTTATAAAATATTAGATTACTTTACAGAAAGCAAAATAGACAATTCTGTTGCAAATTTCAGTATTGTATCATCTAAAGTTGTAAATATGTTAAAAAAACTTCGAGAACAAAATAGGCTATATCCTCTTTTTGTAAATTGGGTGGGTTTTAAAAGAATAGATATTGATATCGAGCATGCGTCAAGAGAAGAAGGAGAAAGTTCTTATACTTTTTCTAAATTAATTAATTTGGCAATTGACGCTATTGTATCTCAATCCAATAAACCTTTGAAGCTCGCTATTAAATTTGGCTTTATTATGTCAATACTTTCATTAATATATGCACTATGGCTGGTTGCAAGATACTATATTTTTTCTATCCCTGTTGCAGGATGGACATCTGTTATGGTTTCCATTTATTTTATTGGTGGATTGCTATTCGCCAATATGGGAGTTTTAGGATTATATATTGGAAAAATATTTGATGAAGCTAAAAGTAGACCTTTATATCTTGTAGACGAAACAACTTTTGAAAAAGAGATGTAAAATGGCCTATTATGCATTGGAAATTTTAGAAACAATGGGTTTTAAATCTATTGGAGAAAATGTAAAAATAAGTGATAAGGCAAGTATTTATGATTGTGAACAGATAGAAATAGGGGATAATTCACGAATAGATGATTTTTGTGTAATTTCCGGAAATATAAAAATTGGAAAAAATGTCCATATTACACCTATGTGTTTAGTTGCTGGCGGAGAAAAAGGTATTATATTTGAAGATTATACGACGATTGCATATGGTGCGCAAGTCTTTACCCAGTCAGATGATTACAGCGGCCAAACTATGACAAACTCTACAGTTCCTACTAGATATAAAAATGAATTTAAAAAAGAAGTGATTGTCAAAAAGCATTCTATTGTTGGTGCCGGTTCAGTTATCATGCCTGGCAGCATTCTTGAAGAAGGTACATCCGTGGGTGCAATGTCATTGATTAGATCACAAACTGAACCATGGAGTATTTATGTAGGTGTTCCTGCCAAGAGAATAAAAGATAGAAGTAAAGATTTATTGGATTTGGAAAAAGAATATTTAATTGAATTGGATAAAAAATAATGGGATATTTTTATATTTTTGGAACAATATTTTTTACAGTGTATGGACAGATAATATTAAAATGGCGTATTAATGATGCAGGTATCTTGCCTGATCTATTTTATGACAAAATAGTTTTTTTGGTGAAATTATTATTTGATCCATGGATTTTTAGTGGTTTTCTGGCAGCTTTTATAGCTTCTTTTTTCTGGATGGCTGCCATGACCAAGTTTGATATTTCATATGCCTATCCATTTATGAGTGCCGCATTTGTCCTAGTGCTGATATTATCAGTTTTTTTATTTCAAGAACCTGTTTCCTGGCAAAAAATAATAGGTTTGCTGCTAATAGTTTCCGGTATAGTTATTACGAGCAGATCCTGTTAATGCTAAAGAGTGATAGGATAGTTGTTTTTTTCTTTTTTGCTATAACTTTTTTTATTTTTTATTTTTTAAATTATCAACAGGTATTTTCCGGTACTTATGAAAGCGATACGGTTGAGCATATAGAAATATTAAAGCAGTATTTTTCGGGTAAAAGATATCTTCCACACCCATTATGGCATTATTGTACTTATTATATATCAAAAGTTTTGCAAATTTCAATTGAAATGTCAGCTATAATTTTTTCTAGCATTCTAATGACATTTTGGGTTATCATTGTTTTTTATTTTACTAAACAACAGCTTGCAATGGTAGAAAAAATCAAAGATTTTAATAGCATGTTTTATGTAATGGTAACTCTGGCAATTTTGATGGTGGGACCACTGGTTGTGCCAGGTGATTATATTATTTATTTGGGAAAAGGTTCACCAAATATTTGGCACAATATTACAATTTGGATGGTAAAACCATTTGCTTTTTTAACTATTGTTTCAATGTTAACCGCAATACAATTAAATAAAAATAGATATTTTCTTTTTTCATATCTTTTTGGAATCGTCTCACTGTTTGCAAAGCCAAGTTTTATAATTATGTTTCTTCCGGCGGTATTTTTTGTTGCTTTAATCAATAGATACAATACAAAAAAGTTTTGGATGTTTTATGGTGCCATGGCAGCAACAAGTCTGGTTGTTTTGCTTTATCAGTTTTCAAATACTTTTGGTGAATCAGAAGTAGTTTTTGATTTTTTAGGAGTATGGTCAAGAAGTTCATCAAATATAGTACTGTCAATTATATTGGGGCTTGCCTTCCCGCTTTTATTTACTTTTTTAAATAAAGAAATATTAAAAGAACCAGTTTTTCAAGTAGTTTGGATTCAGGTGTTGGTAGGTATTGCATTGTATGCATTAATGGCACAGTCTGGCAGGCAATACTCACATGCAAATTTTTCTTGGAGTTATATGCTTGCTGTAAACTTGCTATATCTGTTTTCTATTGTACGGTTTGTAGCTATTTATCAGGGCTTGATGGTCTATAAACGTTGCATGTTGTCTTTGTTGTTGTTGATTCAGATATCTATTGGAGCGTATTATTTTATAAAAATATTACAAGGACAACATCCTCTGTATATTTCAATTTTCTTTTTAAGGTAGCTTATGATTCCATTTAACAAACCACCATATACTGGCAATGAAGAGAAATATGTTTTAGAGGCTATGCGCAGCAGTCACATTGCAGGTGACGGCATGTTTGCGCTTAAATGCCAGGAGTGGTTCGAAAAGCGTTTGATGTGCCATAACGCCCTATTTATCACATCATGTACACATGCGCTTGAAATGGCCGCGATGCTTATCGATATTGGACCGGGCGATGAGGTTATTATGCCAAGCTTTACTTTTGTTTCAACTGCGAATGCTTTTGTTGTCAGGGGAGCCAGAATTGTTTTTGTAGATATTCATCCGGATACCATGAATATCGATGAGACACTGATTGAGGCTGCGATTACGGAAAGGACGAAGGCGATTGTTCCGGTGCATTATGCCGGCGTGGGTTGTGAGATGGATGCAATTACGGAGATTGCTGAGCGTTATGGTCTGTTCGTCATTGAAGATGCGGCACAGGGGATGACATCTACCTATAAAGGAAAGATTCTCGGAACAATTGGGCATATGGGTACATACAGTTTTCATGAAACTAAAAACTATACTAGTGGCGGCGAAGGCGGTCTTCTTATTATAAATGATGAACGATTTGCGGAGCGGGCAGATATTATTAGAGAGAAGGGTACTAATCGTATGCAGTTCTTCAGAGGTCAGGTAGATAAATACAGCTGGGTAGATTTAGGCAGCAGTTATCTTCCCAGCGAGCTCCAGGCCGCTTACTTGTGGGGACAGTTGGAGAATGTGGATAAAATCAGGCAGGCACGTCTGAAAAACTGGCACTATTATTATGAGATGCTGGCGGATCTGGAAAGTAAAGGCTTCCTTGAGCGTCCGCAATTGAGAGATGATGCTGAACATAATGCCCATATGTTTTACATTAAAATAAAAGATCTTAAAGAGCGTACAGCGCTTTTAAGTTTTTTAAAAGAGAATGGTGTACTTGCCGTTTTTCATTATGTTCCTCTTCATGACTCCCCGGCAGGAAAAAAATTTAGTTATTTCCACGGTAAAGATAATTTTACATCATCACAGAGTGACCGGCTGATCAGGCTGCCGATGTATTACGGGTTAACGCAAAATGAACAAGGAAAAGTTGTTGAGGCAATTAGCAGATATTTTATGCAATAAACTCCTGCAAAATAAAAATATTTGGTTGTGGGGAGCTGTATCGTTATTAGTGCTCTACCTTTCTCCTCTGTTTATATTTGGCGGCAATCTTCAGTTTCTCGTTTTTGACAATCTGGATTCAAATGTAGTCTGGTTTAAGACTCTTGCAGAAAGCGGCAAGATATTTGCAGCCAATGATGCAGTTATTCCCAATATAATGAATGGGCTTCCGCGTTCATGTTACGGCAGTGAATTTAATATTATTCTCTGGCTCTATTATTTTTTTACGCCGTTGCAGGCCTATATAATTAATGAGTCGATTATTCATGCCGTTGCTTTTGTGTCAATGTACATATTTTTAGACAGATATTTGTTTAAAAACGACAGTGCCTATAAGTATATATACGTTAATGCAGGAGCGCTCTATTTTGCAATTTTGCCTTTTTGGCCCTCCGGCGGTTTGAGTATCCCGATAATGCCCCTGGTGACCTACGTACTGTTAAGAATTGAAGAGGGACGTGATAGTTGGAGATCATGGCTGTTGTTAGCACTGCTGCCGCTTTACAGCGATTTTGTTCTGGTCTATTTTTTTTACTTTTTCCTGGCCGGTATCTACTTTTTAAGAAAGAGTATCATAACAAGAAGGTTTAACAGGAGGCTGCTTTTTGCGCTTGTTTTCACAGTTGCACTCTTTTTAATAAGTGATTATCGGCTTGTGGCACAGATGTTTTTTGAAAATGGGTTTGTTTCAAATCGAACTGAGTACTACTCTTTGATAAATAAGAGTTTTTTGGATGCCTATAGAAGTTCCCTGCTTGAATTTCTTGACGGTGTTCCTCATGCCATGGGCGTGCAGGTCGGCCTGCTGCTGCCGCTGGCACTTTTTACACTGCTTCTGCTGCCTGTCAAAAAGAAGTTGTCCACCAGGGACTCATTGATCTTCGCCTCTCTTTTTATTGTGAGTTATTTTGCCGGTGTATGGGACATTGTTTTAAAACAGATATACACTTTACCATTAATCATGATAATATTATTGGCATTGCTTATGCAAAACAGGAGCCGCTTGCTGCCGGCACTTTTGTTGGCGCAGGTATTTTTGGCTTTTTGGTTCGGTTTTTCGTTTTACGAGGGGTGGAGGGCAGTATTTGAGCTGTTTCCAGGCATGGAAATGTTTAATTTCTCCCGTTTTTTCTTTATGACAGAGATGCTTTGGGCTGTCATTGCTGCAGTAGTTATAAAGGAAATTTTGATAAAACTTAATTTTTCTGTATTTATGATTGCTGTAATTGTCATAGTTCAATTTTGTATCTCTCTAAATGCAAGTTTTTTTACAACAAAAATATCACTTTACCAATTGCCTTTCAATAAGTATTATGCGAAAAAGCAGTTTAGTGAAATCGAAGAGTATATAGGCAAGCCCAAAGAGAGCTACAGGGTTGTCAGCCTGGGGATCGAACCGGCTGTTGCCCAGTACAACGGCTTTTATACGCTTGACGGTTATATGGTCAACTACCCGCTGGCCTACAAGCATGAATTCAGAAAGATTATCGGCAAATATATCGATAGTGATAAATATTATAAAGATCTATTTGACGGCTGGGGAAGCAAGGCGTATCTTTTTGACAATGGCGTGCAGTATGCATACTACAACGAATTTGCTATTAAGAGTATGCATAACAAAGTTTATAATAATCTTGAACTCAACGTAAGCCAAGTATCCAAAATGGGCGGCCAATACCTTTTTTCCGCTCAGGCGATAGAAGATCCTCAAAAGTACGGACTCTTCTTTTTAAAAACATTTACTGATCCGGATAGTCTGTGGTCAGTCTCACTTTACAAGGTTGAACAGTTTGAAAAAAATTAATCATCTTCTTCACCGGATCAATCATCTCCTGGCAGCAAAATGGCTGTGGCAGACCGTCTCTTTTATGGCTATAGCCGTCTATTTGGCTCCGCTTGTTCTTTATGGCGAGAGTATAAATATGCTGGTTTACGACAACCTTGATTCCAATGTGGTATGGTTGAAAGTGCTGGCAGAAAGCGGATTGATATTTGCACCAAATGATACCATTGTCCCAAATATGATGAATGGGCTTCCCCGTCTTAGCTATGGGAGTGAATTTAATGTATTGTTGTGGCTTTATTATTTTTTTTCACCAATAGTGGCTTATACAATCAATGAGATACTTATTCATACGGTTGCATTTTTTTCTATGTTTGTTTTTATCGACCGCTATGTGGTCGGAAGGCACATGTGCTACCGTCACACTATTGTCTATTTTACCTCATTGGTATTTGCATTACAGCCTTTTTGGCCTTCCGCCGGCTTGAGCATAGCTGCATTACCTTTGGTTACATATATTTTTGCAAATATATACTATCATCGAGCTACAAAATTGGAGTGGCTATTATTATTGCTGCTGCCTTTGTATACATCTTTTATCCTTGTCTATATTTTTTATTTAGGCTTTGTTGGGCTTTTTCTACTGTTGGATGCTGTAAAAAATAGAAGAATCAACAAAAGTTTGTTGATAGCGGTCGGGTTGATGACTGCTGTCTTTTTGCTTGTGGAGTATCGTCTGGTCATCTCCATGCTATTTGACAGTGGCTTTATTTCTCACAGGGTAGAGTTTGAAATATACTTTAACCTTAGTGCATTGGATAGCACACGGGCTTTTTATAATTTTTTCTTAAGCGGACATGAAACTCATCTTCATGGCGGGCAGATGCCATTGATAATTCCATTAATAGTATTTGCAATACTGCTCCAGCTGTTTCGGCGCCGATTGACGTCAGGCGAATCATTAATCGTTTTTTCAATATTCGCTATCAGTTTTTTGCTAAATTTTTGGGTAGATATGTTAACAACCATATATGGTATACCAGCAATCATTGCCCTGACGCTGGCTTGTAGTATATATGAGAAAAAAGTCAATGCCCTGTCATTTGGTATGTGGATTGTAATCCTGCTTTCTGCAGTATACGGTTATGCATTTTATGAAGGACTGGATTTTATAAAAGAGTGGTTCCCGATTTTCAAAAGCTTTAATGTGTCACGTTTAAGTTTTGTTCAGCCGCTTGTGTGGGGAACTCTTACAGCACTTGGGCTTGTTGTTATTTTCAAAAGGCTTCATTTTCAAATTATTTTTCTTACGATTATATTGCTGTTGGAACTATATGTGTTGGCCCAATACAGCTGGTATAGTGTTGAAAAAAAGGATAAGTTCTCATCATTTCAGAGTTATTATGCGACAGAACTTTTTGAAAAACTTAAAAGTGATATACCTGAAAAACTTAATGAGGTGCGATTCGTAAGTTATGGCATGGAGCCGGCTGTAGCACTCTATAACGGGCTCTATACGGTTGATGGTTATTGCACAAACTATCCTCTGTCATATAAATATTTGTTTCAGGGAGTCAACTTTTATTCTTTGGATTATTTGAATAATAGTGTTCAGGATGAGACTTTTTATAAGTGGGGCAGTAAGCTTTATATTTTAAGCATTAAAAGTACAATCAGCGATTACAGTAAAGGTTTGTATGTATATCGATTAAATTTTAATGAAGAAGCTTTGTTGCAGCTTGGCACAACATATTTGCTGTCGTCATACGAATTAGCACATCCTGAAAAGAAAAAACTTAGTTTTGTAAAAAAATATAGTGGTAAAGTAGATAGTTGGGATATTTATCTTTATCGCTTGGAGGATAAATAAACTATTATATTAATATAGAATATTGGACAATAATTGCAATCAGAATTGTGCAATACAGATGAGTATGACAATATTTTCTAATTTTTATGGATAGGTGAGTATAAAATATTAAGTGGAAAGCAAAAGAAATAGATCCCCTTCCCCCTGTTTGGGGTCTGGAAATCTATATAAATTGAGGCTTAGAAAGAAACTCTAGAGCCACCAAACGTAGTTACCGTATCAAGATCAGAACACATGCTTGGGGCACCACTTACTGTAACGCTTTGTGCCGCTGCAGTAATATAAGTTGCCGCATCAGCACATGCTACAGAATTGGCTGCAGTGGCTGTACCTGTTGCAGTATATTCAGCTGCCAAATCTGTTACACACGTTGCAATATTGCTACAGTCTTTTGCATCTTTTGCATCATCACGTGTTGCAGCAAGTTTTGGAATGGCAACAGCAGCCAAAATACCCAAGATAACGATAACGAAGATCAATTCAATCATTGTAAAACCAGCTCTTTTCATAAAGAACTCCTTAATTCAAAGTTTCGGTTACTCTTGCAACCTAGTGAAAGTATAGCAGAAATAAAAAAAAAATTTAGTTAACAATTGGTAAATGCAGATAGAGATCATATGTATAGTTATTAAATTAAAGCATTAAAGTTTAAATAATCAAATATCTAGTTTTTAATGCAAAAACAGCCAGAAAGAGTTTATTGTAGTTTTTTATAGGTTTATATTTATATAATTTTTTTTCTGTTATGATATGTGCTAAACTGAAATATCGGGTGATTACAATGTTCAAACGCAATGCATTTACGATGATGGAAATAATATTTATTATAGTAATACTGGGTATTTTGGCTGCTGTTGCCATTCCAAAACTTGCTGCAACACGCGATGATGCCAAGATCAGCCAGGCGGCAATGCATTTGGCGGTTGCAGTGAGCAATGCGGGCACACAGTATACAGCTGTGCATAATTTTAATAATCTTCCGGCATCGGTTGACTGTTTTAGTTTAAGCTATAACGCCGGCAATGGTGAAGTGACCGTAGCAGCGATAAATAGCGGCAGTCATTGCGCTGATGCTCATTCTGTAGCTACAACCAACGGACTTATCGGAACACATAAATTTGGCGGAAGCCAGGTAAGCATCTGAATCAGGAACAAAATTTGATTAGTTTTTCGTTATTAAAAAAATTCTATTTTTCAGTTACAATTAAAAATATCATTTGAAAGCAGGTGTGTGATGAAAGGGAGAGAAAGTAGTGCTTTTTCTATGATTGAATTGATTTTCATGATCATCATGCTGGGGATATTGGCTGCCTTTGCTATCCCAAAGCTTTCCGCTACACGTGATGATGCAATGCTGTCTACGGATATTTGGAATATGGCTACATGTATAGAGGATGCTGCTGCATGGTATACTGCCAGAGGTACTGATTTGTCAGCAGGAGATTCGAAGTCATGTAATGCTGTAAAGTGCTATAACATTACATATAGTACAGGTGGAGCAGGTTTTACGGTTGCCACCAACCCCTCTGCTGCTACGTTCTGTTCAGATATAGACAGTGTCGGCGGTCATCTGGCTAAAACATATTTATTTAGAGGATCAAGAATCAGTTTCTGATCAAGGTTTTATAATTAAAGGATAAAGAATGAAAAATACCAAAGCATTTACTATGATTGAACTGGTTTTTGTCATTGTAGTTTTGGGGATATTGGCCGCTGTGGCAATACCCAGATTTTCTGCAACGCGGGATGATGCCAAAATTGCAGCTGGGCGCGCCACCATAGCTGCAGTGCGTTCCGGAATCGTATCGGAACGGCAGACAAGGCTGTTGAGGGGCCAGAACAATTATGTTGCAACCCTGGATGATGATTTTGCAAATATATTGTCGTATGAGCCTGGCAGCGGTTGGACCACAGTGACGGCAGGTACTGTTTTTAAGTATACTTTTGGGAGTTCGTCGGCAACATTTACATATACACCGAGTGACGGAAAATTTCTTTGTACTTCGGGTGATTGTGCCAAACTGGGTGAATAATTTATAAAATACGTCAGGAATAAAATGCAAAAGAGTGAATGGTCATCATTTAGAATAACTTTAATGCTATATATAGTCGTTCTTATACTGCCGATTAATTTTTATTTTGTTTACAGTGCGTTCAACAGTGTAAAACATGATACGCAAACCGTTAATCAGATAGGCTGGGTAGGTGGTGCAATACAGTATCTTGCTGCACATCCGTCAGATAAGGATGTGCAGCAGCTAATTGCAGAGATTGACACAAAGCTTCATGATATGGAAAAGTGGATATCCGACAACAAAGACTCCAAACATTATGTCGGAGGCCGTACACTTTTAATAGACTATACGGAGGTGTTGTCGTGTTGGAAGCTGTATAAGCATGAGTATTTGAATCCAGATATAAGTATCAAATTAAGTAGCAAATGCTGGGAAAGCACAAGCAATCTGGCGATTGTTGTCGAAAAAATGGCATATTTCAAGCATAATAAAATAACCAATACTCTCTATTTTAATCTTGCAGCCATAACGGTCATAGTGTTGCTTATCATCTATTTTGTAAGAACCTACATCCATATTCAAATGAAAAAGCACGCCATCTATGATCTCACAACCAAGCTTTTTAATAAAAACTATTTTCTTTCGCAAATCAATACGACCTGCGCACGAACAGACCGCTACGGTTATCCATTGTCTATGATAGCAGTGAAGATAAATGCTTTTGATGCAATAGAGCAGACCGATGGTAAAAAAGACAAGAAACATTTTCTTGAGATGCTTGGCGGATTGATACTGTCATTGACCCGTACAAGCGATGTTGCCTGCCGTTATAGTGAAGATGTGTTTTTCATTATTTTGCCTGATACGAATGCAGGCAATGCCGGTATAGTACAAAACCGCATGAAAGAGATGCTTGATGCGCATGATTTTATGACAAATCAACCGGTTACCTTCAGCGTCAGCGTTGGGGAGTATCAGCAAAAAGAACAGGCTGACAAGTTTATAGAACGCATGAAACATACGCTTTCATAAATAGATAACCCATCTTATTACATATGAAATTAAAAATGCAAAAAGAGGCAGTTTGCATTATTACCAGATAGCTTTTCCAGGTTCTCCCCTCGAGCCTCTTACCTACCATTTTGACCGTAAAATCGATCTTGGCAGACAAGTAAATATTGTAGTGCGCAATCGTTCTGTAAGAGGCATCATTGTTTCATATGCAGAAAAGCCTGTTTTCGACACCATAGGGATTATTGAGGTAAGCAACTTTTTTTTTACTTCACCGCAAATGCATTTTGCCCATTTTGTCGCCCAGTACTATTTTTGCTCTTTGGGAGAGGCGCTGGGGCTTTTTGTTCCTTTTTTGGGTGGAGGAGAGAAGGGAGA
>MZGN01000037.1 GCA_002085085.1 Helicobacteraceae bacterium 4484_230 | reverse complement strand
GTGAGGGTGTCTAAGGGGTCGGTGGCGACGAAGACGTCCCAGACGTTGTTGGTGTCGTTTGGGACCAGGTTGGAGGCATCGGAATTAAATGCTACGTAACGTCCGTCCGCGCTGATGGAGGGAAAAGGTCTATTGTAGCCCATTTCTGTCATTTCGTTGCCACTGTTGATACGTCCCATTGCACTACTGATACGGTCATAGACAAATATATCAATACGATCGTTAGTGTCATCTGCAACCAGATTGGAGGCATAGGATTCAAACGCCACATACCGTCCGTTTGCACTGATAGAGGGGTGTTCACTGTAACTATTTCCCTCCACCCCGCCGGCACCGACACTGACACGCTCAGTCGTGCCGGCAACGCGGTCATAGACAAAAATATCCCTCTTGTTGTTGGTATCGTCTGAAACCAGATTGGAGGCAGAGGATTCAAACGCCACATAACGCCCATCCGCACTGATGGAGGGGCCAAAGCTATAGCCATTCCCTTCTTCTGTTCCGCCGGAATTGACACTTGTACGCTCTGTTATGTTGGTATCTCGGTCACGGACAAAAATATCCTCAGCCTTGTTGTTATCATTTAGAACCAGATTAGAGGCATAGGATTCAAACGCCACATACCGTCCGTCCGCGCTAATGGAGGGACAACAGCTCTCATTGTTTCCTTGCAGCATGCCGGAACTGACACTGACACGCTCTGTCGTGCCAGTATCGCGGTCATAGACAAAAGCATCCATGTTCCCATTGGAATCGCCGGGAACCAGATTAGAAGCGTAAGAGCTAAATGCGACATAACGGCCGTCTGCGCTAATGGATGAGGGATAGCTGTGACCATTCTCTTTTGCCCCGTTGAAACTAACGCTAACACGTATTGTTGTGCCGGCAGTGCGGTCGTACACGAAAACATCTACTTGATTATTAGTATCACCTGGAACCAAATTGGAGGCATAAGAGTGAAATGCCACATACCGTCCGTCTGCGCTGATAGAAGGACCTCGACTGGCACTGTTTCCTTCAACTCCGCCGGCACCGACGCTGACACGCTCTATCGTACCGGCAGCGCGGTCGTACACAAAAACATCATCACAATTATTAGTATCATTGGAAATTAGATTCGAGGCAGATGAGGTAAACGCCACATAACGGCCGTCTGAACTGATGGAGGAGTGCCGGCTATCATAGTTTCCAAACTCCCCTTTCGAGTTTACACTTACCACTTCCAATGCTTCCGTCACCACAGAAAGAAAAAGAAGCATAAAAAACAGATTTTTCATCTTATTATCCTTTTATGCAATACTCTATTTTTATTATATAACTTTTTGCAGAAAAAAAACATCACCCAAAAGGGTGATAAAAATTTCATAGAATCCTAATATTCAAGTTATTTCCGGAAGAAGAAAAGAGGATAAAATTATGTAGAACCGGCCAGGTTGGTAATCTAACCTTTTTTGCGCACTATGCGTCCGCGCCTGTAGATATTGACCGCCGCGCGGACAGGACCGTAGAGGATATAGAGCGCAAAGAAAAAGGAGAACCCTTCTATGGGAAATAGGAAAATCAGCGCCGCCACAAGAAGCATTGTCACAAAAAGCCGCATTATATGAGGTGCCCGTATATCTATTTTTTTAAAACTTGGATAGCGGATATTGCTTACCATAAGCATCGCTATAATAACCGTACCGGCAAGGATCAGCAGACCATAGGCCTGCAGACTTTGATACTTTTCAGATAAAAGTATCATTAGAGAAACAAATACAGCGGCAGTAGGGATGGGAACCCCTATAAATACAGACGGCTCCATCTTTGCCGTAAACACATTAAAACGGGCAAGCCTGATAGCTCCGAAAATTACATAAAAGGCGCTTACGACTACTCCGGCACGCCCAAAATCATGACCCGCATAAAGATATACAAGAAGTGCCGGAGCCGCACCAAAAGAGATGATATCCGCCAAAGAGTCAAACTCTTCACCAAAACGGCTGGAAGTATTGGTCAAACGTGCTACACGCCCGTCAAGGCCGTCAAACAGCAGTGCCAGAAAAATCAGCCACGCGGCATCGGTAAAATTACCGTCTATAGCCTGAATCATACTGAATATCCCGACAAACATGCCCAGTGCGGTGATCATGTTGGGGAGCAGGTAGGCAAACCGTCTGGTACGTTTTGAACTGTGCATTCAGATATACTACTCTTGCTGCTCGTTAATATTATTGCTGTTTTGACTCATGTCTTCGGAGATCTCTCTCTCATCTGCATGTGCATTAGCATCTTTTTTAGGCTCAAGCTTCGTCTCGATACCATGCTCTTTCTCAAAAGCGGCAATCACTTCTCTCACTTTGTCGCCGGAGATGTTTTCCGACTTGTAAAGCTCTTTAACCATGGCTTCGATAGCACCCCTGTACTCCTCAAGGCGCTCTTTTACTTTAACGTAATGCTCCTCAAGAGTCTTTTTGATGTGCTCATCCAGATCCTCTGCCATCTTGTCGCTGTACTCACGGGCCTGACCCATACCGCCGCCCAAAAATGACTGCCGCTGCCTCTCAAGGACCATCAACCCGGCAACATCGCTCATTCCATAGACCTGAACCATGGACTTGATGATGTCTGTCGCCCGCTCAAGGTCGTTACTGGCACCCGTAGAGATCTCTCCGATAAAAACCTCTTCTGCTGCACGTCCTCCAAGAAGAACATCCACCTCAGCCAGCAGTTCATGCTTCTGGGAAAGATACTTGTTCTCCTCCGGAGTATTTAGAGTATAGCCCAGTGCAGCCAGTCCCCGCGGAACTATGGATACTTTGGAAACCTTCTTTGCCCCTTTTGTCGTCTCTGCCAAAAGCGCATGACCACACTCATGGTAAGCTACGATCTTTTTCTCTTTCTCATCTATACGGCGGCTCTTTTTCGCGAGACCGGCAATAGCCCGCTCTACCGACTCCCTGATATCTGCCTGGGTAACAGTTTTACTGTTTTTACGACCTGCAAGAAGGGCCGCTTCATTGATGATGTTTGCCAGATCCGCTCCCGCAAGACCGGCTGTCAAACGGGCTATCTCCTCAAGATCGACATCGGCATCTTCTTTTACACCTTTGATATGGACTTTCAGTATCGCGATACGCCCGTCATAGTCCGGCTTGTCCACAAGAACCTGACGGTCAAAACGTCCAGGCCTCAAAAGTGCCGGATCAAGCACCTCGGGACGGTTGGTCGCAGCCAGGATAATAATAGGCGTATCGGAACTGAAGCCGTCCATCTCGGCAAGAAGCTGGTTAAGGGTCTGCTCGCGCTCGTCATTTCCACCCATCATGCCTCCGGCGGCACGGCTTTTACCGATAGCGTCTATCTCGTCGATAAAAATGATAGATGGGGCATCTTTTTTCGCCTGCTCGAACAGATCACGCACACGTGACGCACCGACACCTACAAACATCTCTATGAAACTGGAACCCGAAACCGAAAAAAACGGTACTTCAGCCTCACCGGCTACCGCTTTAGCCAGCAGGGTTTTTCCTGTTCCCGGAGATCCTACAAGCAGAACACCTTTTGGGATCTTCGCTCCAAGTTCCACATAGCGTCCCGGGTACCTGAGGAAATCTATGATCTCATGCACCTCCTCTTTAGCCTCGTCGGCTCCTGCGACATCTTCAAACTTTGTCGACGGTTTCTCCGAGTTGATCAGCTTCTTCGAACTGCCCATACCAAGCATACCGCCACCCATACTCTTTTGCATTCTCCCGGCCATAAACATCCAGATGCCGATAATGATCAAAAAAGGAAGCAGCCAGCCAAACATCTCCGTAAACCAGTTGGTTTCGGAAAAACCGCTGTAATCCACCCCGTTTTTCTCCAGCAGAGGTATCAGTGAAGGATCGTCATGCACCAGACGTGCGGTATAGGTGGTCTTTTGCGTACCTTCACCGCCGAGAGCGCGGATGAAGTTCTGCCCGATCGCCACCTTTTCCACCTGCTTGGCCTCGATGAGTTTTTTCAGTTCGGCATAACTGATCTCTTTTGTTTTAACAACATTTTGGCCTGTAATACCGTTGCCGATCCCGGCCCCGTCACCGACAAGTGCTTTAAACACCATAATAACGACGACAGAGAATATCGCAAATGTTATAAGCGGATTCTTGTTGAAAAAATTATCGTTTTTGTTTGGATTGTTGTCCTGATTTCTACCCATTTAAATCTATCCTTCTTTTGATACAACCAGAGTTATCCACTCATCTTGGCTGATTCGCTCGACTATATGCATATCTGCATAAGTTTTTAGAATTTTATCTTCATATTTATCCATTATCCCTGAAAGAATCAGAATGCCTCCAGGCTTAAGAACTCTTTTTAGATCACCCGCTATAAAAACCAGGACGTCTGCGACAATATTGGCTATGACGACATCATATACGCCCTTGGTCATAGAAGCGGAACCTTCCCAGACATTGCGCAAAACAGTGCAGTTTTCATCCACATTCTCCAGTGTATTTCCCACTGAAACCGGATCAGTATCGCAGGCATCTACAGAGGCGCCGAGTTTTGCTGCCGCGATAGCCAGTATACCGCTGCCGCAGCCGACATCGATCACCTCATCAGCCTCTTTCACATATTTGGCTACAGCCTGAAGCGACGATGCGGTAGTCGGGTGGTGCCCTGTCCCAAAAGCAAGTGCCGGGTCTATAGAAATATTTATATACCCCTCTTTCGGCTTATCCCATGTCGGATGAATGTAAAACGGGGCTACCTCTACCGGAGTAATGCTCTCCTGATATGCTTTTACCCAGTCACTGTTTCTCTTCCTGCTTACGCTTATCTCGACATCAATCTCTTCTTTCAATGCCTTCTGAAGAGCCTCTACAAACTGCTCTACCCCCCAGGCGATCGTATCAAGTTCATCTTCACTGCGGATAACAAACCCTTTTTCCGTCTCTTCAAAACCTACCGGAACGGTATCCGAAAGAAAATCGGCAAAAAGTTCACGGTGTGATGACGGAATGACGTTCATCTCATAATAGTAATCCTGCATAAGCAAGCTCTCCTCTGTTTCAGAATAATCTGCCAAGATCGATCGTCCCTTCATAATATGCTTTGCCGACAATAACTCCGGCTATCTCTCCCGTAGCCTCAAGCGCAGCAATATCGTTCATATCTTTTACGCCTCCGCTGGCAATGGTGGCAATACCGCATGCGCGCGCAATATCGAGCGTAAATTCCACATTGACGCCCGAGAGCATTCCGTCACGGCTAACGTCCGTGCAGATGATCGCTTCGACCCCGGCATCTGCAAAAGCACGGGCGAGATCGGTCGCTTTCATTTCGCTTACTTCACCCCACCCCTCTACTGCAACATAACCGTCAATAGCATCGATACCTACAACCACAGGGTATTTTGCAGCCATATCTTTTACAAACTCCGGGTCTTTAACGGCGATCGACCCCAATATGACACGGTCGATTCCAAGGTCAAGATAACGCTTTATGGTTGCCTCATCCCGAATACCGCCTCCAAGCTCAAGCTTGACACCGCAGTTTTGTCTGATCTTAACGATCTCGTCGAGGTTTTTCGGCTCACCTGCAAACGCACCGTTAAGATCCACAAGGTGCACCCACTCGGCACCCATCTCCTCAAATATCTTCACCTGCTTCCACGGCTCGTCAGAGTAGACCTTCGCACTCTCCATCAGCCCTTTGCTCAGGCGCACTGCCTTGCCGTCTTTTAGATCAATTGCCGGAAATATCGTCATATTAAGCACCTTGTAATTATAAATTTATAAAATTTCGTAAGATCTGCAGCCCGTTCTTATGACTCTTTTCAGGGTGGGGCTGTATACCCAGAACATTATCATGGGCTACTGCACTTGTGAACCTGTAGCCGTACTCCGTATAACCCACAATGTCATTCTCATCACTGCACACGGCATGAAAAGAGTGGACAAAATAGAGATAATGACTGCTGTCGAGATTGTTAAAAAGAGGATGCTCTTTTGTAAACATTCGGTTCCATCCCATATGGGGCACCTTCAGGGAATGCTCGAACCGTGATGTATCAAAAGCCCTGACATCCCCTTTGACCAATCCAAGGCCGCTATGCGTGCCGAACTCCTGGCTGGATTCAAAAAGAAGCTGCATACCAAGGCATATTCCAAGCATATATCTGCCGCTTTTGGCATACTCTCTGAGTGCCTCATCCATACTACGCTCTTTCAGGTGTTCCATCGCATCGCCAAAAGCCCCTACTCCCGGAAGAATCAGCTTTTCATAGCGTCCAAAACCCCCGGGATCACTTTCAACGACTGCCTCTTCACCCAGCAGTTTGAATGCATTTTTGACACTGGCAAGATTGCCCATATTGTAATCAACGATTCCTATCATTCCATTCCACTCTTTTTTGTAAGTTTTATATAGATTGCCAAACCGATCAACAGCATAAAGACACCGCCTATTATATAAATGGCATTGATCAGCATATTCGGCTCCGTCATAGCAAACTTGAAGACAAGCATAAGCGCCTCGATAGAAAGCGCAATAATGATAGAGCCTATAAAACGCACCATTGTCTTATGGGTATCAAAAACATTCTCCTCGCGATGGCGCCCGAGCACCTCCTCCTCAAAAAGTGTTTTTACCAGATCGAAAATGGCAAGAGAGAGGGTCAAAAGGATCGTCGCCTCGAAGACATTCTTGATCTCTATCTTTTCAAGATTGACACCGTATGTAAAAAATTCCTGCATAGCCTTGACAAAAAGCAGCAGTGCAATCATGACAAGTGCTACCGCAAAAGCCCCGTAAACGTAACGGAAAAATCTTCCGCTTACCGAACCGAGTGCCGTAGGATGCGAGATCTTCAAAACGGCATCAAGCGGCATATCCAGGCAGGCTACATATTTTATTTCGCCCTTATCGTCAAATATCGGCTGCGATGCCGTTACCGTCAGCTCCTGTGTGATCAAAGAGGGATATGGATCGGTAACGCTGCAGCGTTTTTCTTTTATCGCTCTGTAGAAATACGCCCTGTTTGAGCGGATCATACCGACATCGTCCTCTTTTTTTGAACCGTCTTCAAGGTAGGTGGGGGTGATCTGGACACCTCTTGCATCCAGCAGATACACCCCTTCGCAATCCTTAAGGTCCCCCTTTATTTTGCGCAGCCTCGCCATGACCGATTCGACGGAGATCGATGGCAGACGGTTTGGCAGATTTTTTGAGAAGAGATAGCAGAAATAAGCTCTGGCTTTGGTACGGATCTCGCCAAAATGATCTATATCGCGTGCAACCATATCTGTCTCCTTTAATATTTGTTACGCGATTATATCCAAAAATGAACAATCAAAATCGGATCAGATCAGATCGTATCTCTTTTGAAGCTCCTTATAAAGAGCCTGTGGCTTGAGTTCACCGTTTTCATCCCATATGCGCTTCATCACGACATTATCCTCTTCACCGTTCCACACTTTGGTATAACTTCCCTCTTTATAACCGTGGTCCTGACGAAACTGGTTGAGAATATTTTTGCCGACATACAGGCGATACAGTGATTCTGCATTCAAAGAACTCATCTTTACAAGTTCAAAAAAGTTCTTCAGAATGATATTCAGATCGAAACCGTCACGCCTTAGCGTATCGATCATCAGCTCTTCTACTTTGGCCATCACATCATCGACATCCGCATAGGGCCCTGCGGGAGCTTTAAGTTCTTGATAACATGGCATTTCAGAGATATTGAGAGCCAGATCTTCAATGGAGCCCCGAAAATTGGTCCTGTAGTCACGAAGCGCTTCACTCATTACGAAGTGCCAGACATCTACCACCTCTATCTTCAGGTTCTCCCAGTCGGGCTCTTTGGCGATACTTTTCCAGTGCTTCCAGGCAAAGCTGTCTATCATCTCCGCGCACTCCATGTATATGCAGCGTTTCCAGTTGATAGTTTTACCGTTTTTGGTTATGCCCTCTTCCCAGTTCTCACCGTTTGTGGCATCGTTCAACTGCTGCTGAAGCAGCAGCATCTGAAGGATCTTGTCCATATTGCCTCTTTATTCAAAAATAATTATGATTTTACTGCAATAAGCCTTTATGGCCCATACAGAAAGCACCTTTGCCTCATTTTAACTGTAATTCCAGATCAGTTTTTTACCGAATCCAAGACGGTTGTCTGTCAGCTTCATGCTCTTTACAATAATCCGCCATAACATCGGCCGCATTGCCCTGGCATAAGGGAAAGCATGAAAATAAGCCCCCCTTGCCCCCTTATCATCAGCCTTGGTAATCGTCCCTTTGATCTGGAGACCGCGTATCTTTCCTACTGTTCTGGTTTCCAATACAATAGAGGCAGCTATTGTCGGATCTTGCAGAATATTTTCAATATGCTCCGTACTCTTGTCGGAAGCGACAATAAAACAGTTCTCCTCTTTAGAGTAGGCATAAAAGAGGTTGCAGCACTGCGGCCCCTCTTTACCGGAGGTTGCCAGCGTCATAACATGATGCTCATCTATAAATAAAGCGATTCTATCAAGATCATCCACTCTACAGCCCTTATATACGAAATCGGCTAGACACTGCGATCTACCAGCAGCTGCGCACCCTTTATCGATGCATTATCCAGTTCGCTGATTATAATTTCTGCCTGTTTTCTGGATGTAGAAAGTGAGTACTTATAGACATTCTCGTTTACCAGTTCCAGCAGATACCTGTTCTTTTTTATCACTCCGCCCCCGAGTATGATCATCTCAGGGTTTATCAGAGATATAATAGTTCCGATGGAGAAGAGAAATGCCTCATGGAAATTCTCCAGAATCCTGTCGGCTTCGGGAGAACCGAGCCTCTGCAGGTTTTGTATCGTATACTCTTTTATCGGCAGATTGTAATACTTTGACCATCGTGACAAAGCGGAACCGGAGCAGAAAGCTTCGATACAGTAGCGGTTTCCGCAGCCACACAGAACTTCTGAATATTTAAATGGAATATGGCCGATCTCACCGGCTAGATTATGTGCCCCCCTGACCAATTTGCCGTTCTCGATTATCGCCGATCCAAAGCCGGTTCCTATAGATGCTGCCACTATGGTCGAATTGCAACCCCAATATTCATATTCTGCCAATGCGGCGCACTTCAGGTCATTTTCAATAAAAAGTTCAATATTGTGATTTTTTAAGAAATACTCCCATATCTCCGGCTCATCCACTCCGATATTTGGCGCTGAGATTATTTTGCCGTTATATACTTGTCCGGCATAAGAGATGCCGATCTTTTTTATCCCGTATTTTTTCACTATCGACTCAACTGCCTTGACAAGCCCTTTTTCATGAGTACTCATCGATTCGGATGCAACCAGACTCCCGTCAGTACCTATAATGTTATAGCGAAGGCTGGTTCCGCCTACATCCAATGCAGCTGTCATAATCCGACGATCCCCCTCTTTTCAACCCGATATAACGAATTATACACTTGCAATCAACATATTGTCCCTGAAATTTACTGTACAAGTCGAATCACCCCTGCCGTTCTGCAAGCAGTACTCGTTATAATTGCGTCACACAAGGAGAAAAACGATGACTGTCAAAAGCCTCTACATCACATCGCTTGAACCGATGGCCGGAAGCCTTTTTATTACGG
>MZGN01000132.1 GCA_002085085.1 Helicobacteraceae bacterium 4484_230 | reverse complement strand
ATTCCGTTTCTAGTCTGGTTCGAGCGCTATGCGCCGCTGGTCGGGAAGAAGAAGGTGCCGATGCTGAACGAGATGGTTCCTGAGAGAGAGGCAAACATACAGATGTATGTCAGTGCTGCAGGCGTTGTGCTGGTCGGGGTGAGCCTGTTGGTCGGATCGAATGTGATGTTCGGTGCAGGCGTTTCTATTTTAGTGGTTGGAGCAGCTTTTCTGCTCTATTCGGTCTATACAATGATGCAATACGGAAAGGAGGTTCTATGAGCCAGATTACAAAAGAGGAAGTTTATAAAGCGATCAGTACCGTGATTGATCCCGAGGTGGGTTTCAATCTTGTGGAGATGGGTCTGATTTATGATGCCAAAATAGATGAAGAGAACAATGTCTTTGTAACGATGACTCTCTCTACAAGAGGCTGTCCTCTGCATCAGATGATGATACAGTGGGTAAAAGAGGCTGTTGAGCGTGAGACGGATGCAGCCTCATGTGAAGTGGAGATCGTCTGGGAGCCTGCATGGAATATTAATATGGCGGATCAGCATGTCAAAGATGCGCTTAACAGTCAGGTGTTCGGATAAAATTGAAATACCTGTTTTATGCAGCTTTAGCCTTTTTTATCTATCTGATCGGCAGCGACGTTTATCACCAGATGACAAAAAAAGGGCCCAACAGTACCCGTATCGCCTGCCAAAAAGAGTGTAAGGTTTTTGAAAAGATTTATAATAAAAATCTTGCAGAGGCGGCAAAAACCGCCCTGCTAAGCGGAAACTATACGCTTAAATCAGATATCAAAAAAGCCAGATATATGAAAAGCAGGTTGTTTGAATATGTCCATATCGAAGATGTGGATAAAATGGTTGGAGATGCGATTGCAAAGCAAAAGCACCCGGATATACACTCCGATAAACAACTGCTGATAGATTATTATATATACGAGAACGATAAAGAGGATCCAGGCAAGAAGACAAAAAAGAGCAAGCTTTATGCCGGGTATCTCTATTTTCTTTTTATGCTCGATGGCAAAAAGGCTTATGTGGTCCAGATAGATTTTATGGATCCTCAGGGCCGTGATATTGCCAAAAGGATCGACTGCGCTTTGGAGTCGTTTTTAACAGCACTCCCCTGAATGGCAGTAATGGAAGATCTGTAAATACAGGCCTTTTTTAGCGCCAAACCCCTTCAAGTTTGTATCCGCAATGCGGGCAGGTACCGTTTTCGTCAAGTTCATTTGTCACATACTGGCCGATATGCCCGCTCCTGTCTATAACACGCTCACCGCACTCGGGACAGTAGGTGGACTCACGGTCCTCGTCGTCCAAATTTCCGACATAAACATATTTCAACCCCTCTTCCTTGCCTATATCGTAGGCTCTGCGAAGTGTTGAGGCTGGTGTCGGAGGGGCATCCAGCATCTTGTAGGTCGGAAAGAATGCGGAGAGATGCCATACTATGGACGGGTCGACCTCTGCCAGAAACTTCGCAATGCCCCTTATCTCTTCGTCAGAGTCGTTTTTGCCCGGGATCAGCAGGGTTGTCACTTCTATCCAGATCCCCTTTTCATGGGCATATTTTACCGCTTCTAGTACCGGCTTCAGCCGCCCGCCGCAGATCTCCCTGTAGAACTCGTCGCTGAATGATTTTATATCTATGTTCATCCCGTCAACATATGGCGCGAGCTTGTCGATCGCTTTTCGTGTCTCGAACCCGCTGGTGACGTAGATGTTCTTGAGCCCTTTCTCGTGTGCCAGTTTCGCCGTATCGTAGGTATATTCGAAAAAGACGATCGGTTCATTATAGGTGTAGGCGATCGAATCGCATCCGTTTTGCAGTGCAAGTTCGACAATGCGCTCCGGAGGCATCTCCTGTCCGACGATCCGGTGTCCGTGCTCTTTGGGGTACTGGGAAATATCATAGTTCTGGCAGAACTTGCAGGAGAAGTTGCACCCCACTGTTCCGATCGAGAACGCACGGCTTTTCGGCAGGAAGTGAAACATCGGTTTTTTCTCTACCGGATCTACATTTACTGCCGCCGCAAGTCCGTAGACAAGCAGTTTGAGCTCGCCGTTTTCCACCTTTCTTACGCCGCAGATGCCGTACTCCCCCTCTTCCAGTCTGCATGCCTGTGCACACGCTTCACACAGTATCTTTCCGCTGCTTAGTTTTTTGCTTAACCACGCTGTAGCTGACATTCTATTCTCCTTTATAGATCAAAGGTACAAACACGAAACCTTCATATCTTTCCTGCTGTACTTCTGTCTGTGATATTTTTTTAAATTTATAGATGGCATTTTGTACCGGTATGACCAGTCTGCCGCCCGTTTTGAGCTGTGAAAAGAGCTCTTGAGGGATCTGCGGGGCACTTGCCGAGACCAGGATCGCATCGAACTGCTGCCCTGCGAGGCCCAGCTTTTCACCTGCCTTTTGGATGGCGGCATGTTTGAAATCGAACTGCTTAAGATTCCTGCGCCCGACATCTACCAGTTCATCTACTCTTTCAAGCCCTTTGACAGAGCCGTTTTCACCTGTGATCTCACTCAACAGTGCAGTTGTCCATCCTGAACCCGACCCTATGTCGAGTATGTCGTCGCCTTCTCTCACATCAAGCAGTTCAAGCATAAACGCTACTGTTGTCGGTTGCGATATCGTCTGGTTTTTTCCAATAGGAAGAGGCGCATCGACATAGATATTGTCCAAAAACTGTTTCGGGACAAAATAACGCCTGTCTATCTTTTCAAACGCGTTTATGATATTTGGTGTTTTAAGGACACCCGAATAGATCATAGAGTCGATCAGTTCCCTGTTGCTTCTCATAACAGCCCCTACTTTCCAAAAACCGCCGATGTATAGCCGACCACATTGCTTTCGTCACCGCTGCTGTCCGCGCTTGTCCTGTAGTCCAAAACGGTGCTTTTCATCCCTGCTTTAACTGCCGATTCGATCATCGCTTTTACTCCGATCATACCGCAGGCTTCGCACCCCTGGTCGATGCGGTGCAGGTCAAGATTGGCTATTGCGTCCAGACAGATGTCGTCCTGAAATAGTGGGCAATAAAGGGCATCTGTGTCTCAGTCGAGTGTTCAAAATGTGCCTCGGGTGAGAAGTGCAGGAAACCGAATTTTTTTTCAAGTTCAAGACTGTAGTCCAAATCAACCTTAAGGTCTCCGCATGGAGTCTGATAGGTATCGTACAGTCCAACTGAAGCTCCTCTTATATATGCCCTGTGGCTTGGTCCTATAACAACAACACGTCTGATATTTTTGTTGTTCTGAGACACGGCTCTGTATGCAAGGTTTGCCGTAAACCCGCTGTAGATATAGCCGGCGTGAGGCGATATAAGAGCCTGTGGCGCAAAGCCGGTCTCAAAAGTGTATGACGTATCGTCAATAACTTTGTTAAAATGTTCGATATAGCGTTCTATCTCGCTGCAGTTTTCCGGATAGAAACTGCCGGCTACACTGCTGTATCTGGTACTCATGATCTTTCTCCTCCCTCTTTTATCTTTTCAACCTGGTATGTCTCTATCTGGGGATGTTCCTCAAGACAGTTTGGAGCCAGGCCGGCTTTTTGGCACAGATGTGCGAAAAAAAGTTCGAATGTGGGAAGCTGTTCCCATACCTGCGGCAGAAAGGTAGCCTGATATCCGTAATGTTTCAGAACTATACCGTCTGTCCCGACTTTTACCTTGGATTTGAGATCGTCTATGGAGTCGTACTCAAGAAGCTTCGGAACACTCAGGATCGAGACCTCTATCTCTATTTTGTCAAACTCGCTTTTATCCAGCGGCATAAAGCGCGGATCATAAAATGCGGCAGATTTCGCATTTGAAACCAGGTCGTCCAGAAGAGTTCTGCGGGGTTCAAGAGAACCTATACATCCCCTCAGTTCGCCGTATTCGTTCAAGGTTACGAAGGTGGCTCTTTTCTCACTCAACTCGGGATATTTTATTAATATACTCTCTCTGTCTATAGTATCTGTATTGTTTAATTTATCATTTATGGCTTCTCTGGCCAGTTGCAATAGTATTTTATTCATAATAGTCTCCTTCTTTTTTAGTATAGTACTTTAGTCTGTTAATGTCAAGTAGTATCTGTTTATTGTATATAGTATATTGATATAGATAGACTAAAGTATGAAATATACTATCTCTTTGTGACATAATATCAATGGCATAGAGGCTTTGCCATCCTGAATTTGATTTTAGATCCCTGTCTCCGCAGGGATGACGCAGATCTGCTTTTTGCTTTTATTGGGAAAGATTAGCATTTTGTCACTCCTGCGAAGGCAGGAACCCCTCATATGATAAGTGCCGGATCGCTAAAGAATGCAGGACTGCTGGATGTTTATACGAAATTTTGAACGGTTTTTTTATATTTGGTTTTCTATGCTTTCAACCACTCCATCGCTTCATCAATAGTTTCGAAATAGTGCATCTCTGCACTCATAAACCAGTCGGTAATTTTGATCGCATACTCTTCCCACTTTCTATTTCCGACAAAAGCAAGTTTCGTAAACTCTTTGGAGTATTTCAGCCCGAATTTCAGATCGTCCCAGGCGGCTCTCAGTTCCCACCCGTCAAATTCGAGTGCATCTATCAGTACTTTGATCTTCGGTTCTTCTATGGAGCTGATGGCGTCGTCCAGTGCTGAGTTCATCATCTCGTAATCACTGTGTCATCAACTCTTTTTACATCGACTGTAATGGCATGCTCTTTTACGGTTTCCATCTTATCTCCTTTTTATTACTGTGCTGACAAATTATAGCGTATTGTTGCCGCCTGCTACAGAAGTGCTAACCTGGTTTATATGCGCTTAGCAGGAACAGATCGAAGTTTCTGTGGGGTTTTTCTATGCTGTGGACATGATGGAAGGTAATGTTTTTAAAGCCGGTTTTTTCAAGAAGCTGTTCGAGTGTTTCTGTATCGAAGCCGAAGTGATAGACTCCGTTGTTGCCGGCAGTATGAAAGCTTCCGTCCTCTTTGTAAAGGTCGGCTATGGCTATGAAGCCGCCTCTTTTCAGATGTGCATAGAGTGTGTTGAAAAATATCCCTGTCTCTTCGATGTGATGCATTGCCATCGAGCTTACTATGCCGTCAAGCACCAAAGTCCATTATGTCCATATGGGGTTTAAGTGTTATCCGGCTGTTTACAGCCTCGAAGATCTTCTCGGCAGTTTGCCGACGCCTTTCGTTTCTGTCCCACTCTTTGGCTGCGTTGTCAAAACGTGAAGTCATTTCACCTCTCTTTGCCGGAGTGATTTTTTAGCATTTTTTGTCTGCTATAATCTATATGATATTGCATTCTCTTTACGACCTGCCGGATCTGTATTATTATATCCTATTTGGAGTGGTGTTGGAACTGCAGGAGTAGACTTTAAAGGATGGCTGGTGAATGATATTTCAAAGGTTCAAAAGATTATGGAGGAGTTCGCCGGGCGGACAGGACTCGGAGCAGGGGGTCACGCATCCAAGCGTTATCTGTGGACAGACGCTTTTGCTGTCTGCAACTTTCTGGAACTGTTTCACCGGACAGGTGTGAAAAAGTATCTGCAATATGCCCTGGAGCTTGTCGATCAGGTGCACAATATCCTTGGCAGGCACCGTGAAGATGATCCCCGCAGCGGATGGATCAGCGGCCTGGATGAAAACGAGGGGATGGCGCATCCGACTCTCGGAGGACTGCGGATAGGAAAAAAGCTGAATGAACGAAAGAGGAGTGAGGTTTATGATGAGCGCCTGGAGTGGGAGCGCGACGGCCAGTACTTCCATTACCTGACAAAATGGATGCATGCTCTCAACCGTGTTGCAAATATGACAGGGGATCAAAAATATAACCGCTGGGCTATAGAGCTTGCCAGGGCTGCGCACTCAAAGTTTGTCTATGAAGCGGCTGGTTCGGGTCAGAAGCGCATGTATTGGAAGATGAGTATAGATCTTTCCTACCCTCTGGTCTCTGCCATGGGGCAGCATGACGCCCTTGACGGCTATATTACCTATCTCCAGTTGATGACAACTGCCGCTGCAGACAGGCAGATATCGGCCGATACCGGCCTTGATGCGGAGATAGCAGATACTATGGATATCTGTAAAGACATGGGCTTCTCCACCGATGATCCGCTGGGGATCGGAGGTCTTCTCAGTGATGCCTGCAGGGTGGCACAGTTGATGACAGGGAGCGGTTTACAGCTCGATGCCATACTCTCCAAACTGCTACATGGTGCCAGAGAGGGGCTGGATGCCTTTATGCTTACGGATGCCCTGAGCTATCCCGGCAGATATCGTCTGGCATTTCGTGAACTGGGGCTTGCCATAGGTCTGCATGCGGCTGAAAAGACAGAAGCGATGATAAGTGAGAGCGGCAAAAGTTTTGTGGATCCGGTATTTTTGAGCGGGCAGCTTGAATCTCTTGCGCCATATTTTTATCTGAGCAGTGAGATTGAAAATTTCTGGCTGCAGGACGGCAACCAAAAGAGTGATACTTGGACGGAGCATATAGATATCAACAGCGTGATGCTGGCTACAAGCATGGCGCCGGACGGTTATTTGATGATCGGAAACATGCCATAGTGAGACAGAATATATCAACTTTCAAGAGGCAGACACGAAATCAACATATTTTGGCTGCAGATCAGGAGAAAAAGCAGTAATGAAATGTCTTAAAGGTGCACAATTGCCATGTGGTACTTTTTTATAACCGTCGGGGTTTTTGCGGCAGTTCTTCTGCTCTCACTGGTTATGGTCCATCTCGGTTTTCGGGTGCCGCCAAACCCTGAGACGGCAGATCCCGGCAGACTGGGGCTGGTATTCCAGACTGTCTCTATCCCCACTGTTTCACAGAAGCGGCTGTTTGGCTGGCTGCTCCCGGTCCCAGGCGCCCGCAGTACCATGGTGATCCTTCACGGCTGGGGCGGCAATGCGGAGCAGATGCTGCCTATGGCTCTGCCGTTTCATCGTGCCGGAATGAATGTGCTTCTGGTAGATGCGCGCAACCACGGCCGCAGTGACAGGGACGGCTATTCGTCCCTTCCCCGCTTTGCCGATGATCTGGAAAAGTCTATAGAATGGCTGAGGCAGACCCATCCTGAGTGTTCCCGTAAAATTGCACTGCTTGGGCACTCGGTCGGTGGCGGGGCGGTACTGTTTGCGGCTTCAAGACGAAGTGACATCGGCGCCGTGATCAGTGTCTCCGCCTTTGCTCATCCCAAATGGATGATGCGGCGTTTTTTAAAACAGGTACATGTTCCGGCTCTGCTTAGTACCTTTGTTATCCGTTATGTAGAATGGCTGATCGGGTACCGTTATGACAAAATCGCCCCTCTGAATACGATCTGTCATATTAAATGCCCGGTACTGCTGGTTCATGGGGGTGTAGACCGGACGGTACCTGTTGAAGATGCAATGAGTATTAAACAGGGGTGTAGCAGGCCGTATATCAAACTGCTGATCGTTGAAAGTGCAGGCCATGAATCGGTAGAGAAGATCAGGGCGCATGAGGGGGAGTTGGTGCAGTTTCTTAAAGAGTCCGGGTT
>MZGN01000036.1 GCA_002085085.1 Helicobacteraceae bacterium 4484_230 | reverse complement strand
GTTATGTGTCCAGCTGAGAGACAACCTCTTTTTCAACGGCATCAATGGGCTGAGTACCGTCTACACGTATGTATTTTATCTCTGGATTAGTTTCAGCCTCTTTTGTATAGTAGTCGATAAGCGGCTTGGTCTGCTCATGATAAATTCTCAGGCGGTCAAGTACTATCTCCTCTTTGTCGTCATCACGCTGGACAAGATCTTCTCCTGTTTCATCATCTTTGCCTGTTACCAGCTTGCCGGCATCCATAAACGATTTGGCAAGTTTTCCAAGTTCGCTGCCGGCTTTGATGGCGCCACGGAGCATATCTCCTGTAGAGATCTGGGGTATATCGAACTTTTTGGTTAGAAACTGCGCCTGCGTACCTTTTCCGGCACCCGGTGCACCAAGTAAAATAATTTTCATATTCTTTGCCTTATTTTGAAATTGTTGATCGGACTTGGACGGGAGTCAGATCATACTTTTAACAAATATTTCCATCTCATCGACGATCTCATCTATACTGCGTTCCCCGTCAATCTTTTTAAGCATATTTTTTTCTGCGTAAAAATCCTGAATATCTTTAAGCGGTTCGACATAGATCTTCATGCGGTTGTCAAATACTTCGCTGTTGTCATCTGCACCGCGGGCTCTTCCAAGAACCCGGTCTCGTGCAATATCTTCACCGACTTCTACTTCGATAACACTGACAAGCTCTACGTCCGGCTCGTTGGAAAGATATTGATCCAGCGCCTGCATCTGCTCTGTCGAACGGGGATAACCGTCTATTATGACAACATCTTTTGGGGCATTTTTTATAGCATTTACCATAGTCTCTATAGCGATATCGATAGGAACGATATTTCCTTTGCTTATGAAACTTTCTATCACTTTGCTGCGTTCACTGCCGCTTGCCACTTCTGCCCGGAACATCTCCCCGGCAGAGTAATGTATGATGGCATCACTGTTTCGTTCAGCGACGATCTCGGCATCGGTTGTTTTGCCCGAGCCGGGCGCCCCAATGATTAAAAGAAGTTTTTTCATCTTTTTGTCAACTCTGTTTTCTTTCACGCAGCCTGATATGTAGGTCGCGAAGCTGGGTGTTGTCGACCGCACTTGGTGCCTGTGTCAGCAGACATGATGCTTTTTGGGTTTTTGGAAAAGCGATAACGTCACGTATACTCTCTTTTTTTGCCAGAAGCATGATCAGGCGGTCAAAACCGATGGCGAAACCGCCATGAGGAGGAGCACCAAATTTAAGTGCGTCAAGAAGGAAGCCGAATTTCTCCTGCTGCTCCTCTTCGTCTATTCCCAGAAGGTTAAATATCTGCTGCTGTACGTCAGGCTTGTGAATACGGATAGAGCCGCCTCCCAGTTCGACACCGTTTAGAACGATATTATGATAAGCTGAATGTCCTCTTCGGAGAAGAATTTTGTCAACGGGCCTTTGAGGCCATCCTCTTTCATCTGGAAATACCCCAGGCCTTTGGCACCGAATTTGCGGACATACTCTTCAAAGCCTTTCATCTCGCGTTTGGAAAATGTAAGGTCTGCGCCCGGTACCCTAAGCGCTTTGATGCGGTTCATTTTTGGATTTGAGGCGATAGAGGTAAATATCTCATTGTCGCAGCGCTCGAAAATATCAATCACGTCAACCATTTTGAGGCCGTATCTCATATCAGGCTTGTCTGTTCCGTAGAACTCCATCGCATCACGGTGTGTCATACGTTTAAAAGGGGTCTGTACATCGTGTCCTGCTGATTTAAATATGCCTGAGAGCAGTTTTTCGGCGACATCGATAACCTCTTCCTGTTCACAGAAGCTCATCTCTACGTCTATCTGGGTAAATTCCGGCTGACGGTCGGCTCTGAGGTCTTCGTCACGGAAACATTTTGCCATCTGAAAATAGCGGTCGAACCCGCTTACCATCAGAAGCTGTTTGAAAAGCTGGGGTGACTGAGGCAAGGCATAGAACTCACCGTCATGTACACGGCTTGGCACAAGGTAGTCACGCGCGCCTTCCGGAGTGGATTTGGTCAGGATAGGAGTCTCTACTTCCAGAAAACCAAGTTCATCAAGGACATTGCGTGTCGCTATGGAGGCTTTGGAGCGCAGTTTGAAGATCTCGTAGGAGCTTGTAGAGCGCAGGTCCAGGTAGCGATAATTTAGCTTAACCTCTTCACCGACATTTTCATCACCGATAACAAACGGCATCGGAGCGCTGCGGTTTTCGATTATCAGTTCATCGACAACTATCTCGATAGCACCTGTTTTCAGCCTTGGGTTGACAAGGCCTTCACCGCGGGCCCTGACTGTCCCTTTTGCGATCAACACAAACTCGTCACGGACATCGTTTGCTACTTTATGTGCTTCTACGCTGTCGGCAGGGTCGTTGACAAGCTGGATCAGACCGCTTTTATCGCGCAGGTCTATAAAAATGATCCCGCCGTGGTCGCGGTAACTGTTCGCCCAGCCGGCAAGCTCCACACGCTCACCGATATTTTTTTCACTTAATTCTGTACAATAATGACTTCTCAAGAGCAGAGTCCTTGTATTATGATTTTCGCGATTATAGCGAAGAGATGCTTTGCAGTGGTTTAGTGATTTATTATTTTGGTTGGTTGTGTGTTGGTTTTAGGTTCGCCTTTTGGAACCCGGAACTTGTTTCGGGCCCATTTTGCCTCGAACAAGTTCGAGGTTCCATTGGTTGCAAACCATTCATATCATGATTTATCAATTATTGGTTAAAATAAAAATAATTTTTATTCAAGGCCACAGGTGACGCAATCATATACGCCATATACACTTTTCAGGCAGATCAGGGTGCGGAAAAGATAGGCTATCTGTTAAGGCATAGCATCCTTCACCACTTGGAGCGTGTCTCCATTTCTGAGTACGAAACCCTGAAATCCGGCGGTGTCGCTTCCAAGAGCATTAAAGATGTCGAAACGGTCGGGGGATTTGCGGGAATGCTCGTAACAACACTTCTCAGTACCTCTTTGATGATAGTCGGCGTAGCTGCTGTTATACTCTGAATAAACCGGGTGCTCGCACTTCTTGTCTTTACACTAAATCCTTTTTTCCTTGCCTTTTCGAGGATCAACAGCCTCGATTCACGAATCGGCAAAAACGGTATCCGCCTCTCCGCCGGACAGCGGCAGCGCCTGGCCATCGCACGGCTTATCCTGAGTGATCCGAAAATCGTTATTTTCGACGAGTCCACTTCCGCACTCGACAACGAAACGGAGTTTCATCTGTATGAAACACTGGATGAATTTCTAAAAGACCGCACAACGGCCATCATAGTCCACCGACGTACAACGATCAGGCAGGCGGACTATATCTACCTGATCGTAAACGGAAAAGTGGCAGATAAAGCTACGTTTGGTGAAATGGAGGCCAAAGGATTGATCAGAGAAGATTTTGACGTGGTGTGAAACAGGCTTCAATGTATAGTATGTTTTTTTATGCAACAGTTTTAAGTAGGCAAAAATCATCCAAAGAAGTGTGGTGTGCACCAGCGGGGATTGTCTGGAGGTATCGAAACGATAGGCAAGAAAAGTCAAAAAATTGGAATATGACTATGTGGATATTGAGGATAAAAAGTCACACGAGTATAAAGGTTTGTTTGTTTCAAAACAGTATGCAGAAGATGTTAAAAAATTTTTAGAAGCAAAATTAAAAAAAAAGAAGCAAAAATCTCTCGATGCCATTATGCAGTTTAGCGGTATTCTCGATGGTGCAACCGATAACAGATCGTATCAGGAACTTAAAGCGGAAAAAGGTTCTGCAAAGTGCAGCTAGTATATTTCGATACCAATATTGTGCTTGATATCCTCGATAGTAAACGGAAAAATCATCAGAAAATCAAGCCTCTTCTACAAAAGATAATTGAGTCGAATATGAAAATAGTTATCAGTGAAGACAGTTTGACAACGATCTACTATATAGCAAGAGACAAGCAGAGAGTGTTGGAATTTTTCAATGTTATTACAGAGGAGTGGATTGTTGCTTCTTTTGGTAAAAAGGTAATATCGGAAGCTGTTGCATTGTGCCAAAAAAATGAAAAACTGGATTTTGAAGATGCCGTGCAGTGTCTCTGCGCAAAAGAGAGAGCCTGCTCTTTTCTGATCACTTCAGACAGGGCTTTTGCGGAGTGCGGTGTCACCGTTGTAGATGTAGATACATTTCTTGCAGACTTTTAACAGCACCAAGGATTTTGATGGAGCAGTTGCTCTGGCCACTGATATGCAATTAAAATCGCGTCTCTTTAAATATTTTGAAAAAGGAAGATTTAAATCATGGTATATTATTAATCAAGAGTACCTCAACACACTGATTAGACATATCGAACAAAATCCTGTCAAAGCGGGAATTACAAGAAAAACAGGGAAGTATCCCTACTGCTTTGCATCTGCACTGATTCGTAAAAAAGGTGCTATTCCATGCGCAAGTCAATCTATGCTTATAAAAGAATTTGATGCCGGAGATCTAATAGATTTTCTAAATCTTGAACTAGATGATAATGAGCTTGAAAACCTTGAAGAAGAGAAAAGGCGTAAGATCATTGTTAATGAGGACTAAATAATTCAGGAAAAATCTTCAATACTGCTTGAATATTTTAAGTCCGTTGAAAACAAAGCTCAGAGAAACAGTGCTATTTGCAGTGCTTTTAGTGATGGTTATACGCAGACCGATATTACTAATTATCTGAACCTGACCGTATCGTTAATATCCCAAGTGATTAAGAAATTTAATATTTAATACCTGACCCTATATTTGGTATAATTCAGCGTTTTAAATAATTAGTGTAAAATAAATAAAAAATCAAAGTGCGCAGTATGGATATGAATCAAAAGATCAAGATTGCAGATAGTGTTTTTGCTCAGGAGGTGGACAATGAGATGGTCCTGCTTGACATGAACAGTGAGAACTATTTCGGCCTTGACGAAGTGGGAAAAGATATCTGGAATGCGATGCAGCAGACAGGGACGCTTCAGGAAGTGCATGACGCCATGCTTGAGATTTATGATGTTGAAGAGGATGTCCTGAAGAGGGATATTGAAGTTTTTGTTGACAAGCTGCTGCAAAGCGGCCTTATCGAGCTTGGCGAAGAGTAGGAGAGGGCAGTGGAAAACCTTGTTATCAAAAGAGTAGGTATCGTTCTGCGTCCTTCGACTCCCGAGCTTAAAGAGATGTTTTTCAAAGCAAAAGCGATCTTTGAGCGCAAGGGTATCGAAGTGATAATAGACAGCCAAAGCGGCTCGATGATCGGTGTGCTGGGCCGCCAGTTCAATGAAATGTGTGAAAATATCGATATTCTTGTCACCATAGGCGGTGACGGTACGCTGATCTCCACAGTACGGCGTTCACACAGTTACAATATCCCTGTTCTGGCCATACATGCCGGAAAGCTGGGTTTTCTGGCCGACATAAGCATATCGGAACTTGACCACTTTATGGATCTTTTGCAAAAAGGTGAATACCGCATAGACAGAAGAGCTATGCTGGAGGCGATAATTACCACCGAAAAAGGCGATAACCGTATCGTAGCTTTTAACGATATCATTATGACCCGTCCGTCTATTTCCAAAATGGTGCATTTTGAAACTCTTGTAGATGATAAACCGTTCAACACTTATCATGGTGACGGAGTGATCATCTCGACGCCGACAGGTTCTACCGCATATAACCTGGCAGCCGGCGGTCCGGTTATCTTTCCGCTCTCACAGGTTTTTGTGCTTACGCCGATCAGTCCGCACTCGCTAACCCAGCGTCCGGTCGTTCTTCCCGGCCATTTCAATATAGAGATCAGAACTCCCGACAAGGCAGCGCTGGTTATAGTAGACGGGCAGGACATATATGAGTTTTGCGAGTCCGACAAAATAAAGATCCAGTTCGCAGACGAATCCGCACAGTTGATACACCGCAAGGAGTTCAACTATTTTGACGTGTTAAAAGAGAAATTAAGCTGGGGTAATTGATGATAGAGCGCTTCTATTTGAGATCATGCCTCAGCTTCGATCAGGTGGAGCTGGACCTCAAGCACGGTCTTATTGTCTTTTCCGGTCCAAGCGGCAGCGGAAAGTCTGTACTTATGAGCGCAATTTTGGCATCCGTAGGCTTTGGAGACGCTATGGCACAGATCAGCGAGTCATCTGTTTTGTGGAAAATCAACGAGCAGGAGAGCGGATTTATCAATGAAGAGCCAAATGTATTCAGGCAGGTCAAAAGGGAGAAAGTACGTTTTTTTGTAAATAACCAAAGTGTTTCAAGGCGGGTGCTCTGTGATCTCTCAAACGGGTATTTGCGCCATTTGAGCCTGAAAGATTACAGTGATTTTGAACAGGAGAAGCTGATCGGTCTGCTTGATGACAGAATCATGCTCCATGAGCCGGAATATGCCGAAAAATTAAACAGCTATAAAGAGATCTACACAAAATACAGGCATGCGGTGCAGGAACTTGAGACGCTTCGGCAGAAAGAGAAAAATATAAATGAACTTAAAGAGTTTGCAGAATTTGAGCTTTCAAAGATAAGCGGCATCTCTCCAAAGCCTGGCGAGTATGAACATCTCCAGGAGATCAAACGCTCAATATCCCAAAAGGAGAAGTCCCAGGAGAAGATAACGCAGGCTGAAGCGATCTTTGAACATGAGCACAAGGTTGCCCAGGCGCTTGACGGCATAGATGTCGATACCGCTTTTTTTGATGACGCCATGAACGAGCTTCGCAGCCATTTTGAGAAGGCACTAAACGATTTTAGTGAAGTAGAAAATATCGATATAGAAGAGGTGCTTGACAGGCTGGAGCAGCTGTCCGATCTCAAACGCCGTTACGGCAGCATAGAAGAGGCAATTGCCTATGCCCAAAAGAAGGCGAAAGAGGTTGATCTTTATGAGAATTTTGACCGAGAGAAACAGCTGCTTCAAAAAGAGGCAGACCGGCTTTATGAAACTCTTGTATTTGAGGCGGCCGAGTTGACGTCAAAGAGAAAAGATGTTTTAAAAGAGGTTAACTCTTCTATTAATTCATATCTTGAAAAACTCTATCTTGAGGGTGCAGAGTTGATGCTTAAAACCAATGAACTGGACCGAAACGGAGCCGACAGCCTGCTTTTTGAGCTAAAAGGCGCCCCGCTTGACAAGATCAGTTCGGGTGAGTTCAACCGCCTCAGGCTTGCCATCCTGGCGGCAAGATCGGAGTCTATGAAAGAGCATGGCGGCGTGCTGATGCTCGATGAGATAGATGCAAATCTGAGCGGTGAGGAGTCCATGAGTGTGGCAGTCGTGTTAAAGCAGCTCAGCCGCAATTTTCAGATATTTGTTATTTCACATCAGCCACAGCTCACGTCTATGGGTGATCAGCACTTCCTTGTTACAAAAGACGGGCAGAGCCGGGTAAAAGAGCTCGACAGGAATGAACGCATCAGTGAGATAGCACGTATGGTGAGCGGAGAAAAAATCACAAATGAAGCTCTGGTATATGCGAAAGAGCTGATGGAGGGTTCCGAATGTGTCTGATAATCGCAGTAGTGCTTGCAGTATTTGCATTTAACGCTTTTAGTGGCGGAAATATTACGGTCGGTATTTTCAGTATACTCGCATCTCTCTTTTTTATCTCACTTATGGTTAGAAACATACTTCTGGTAAAAAAAGAGAGGAAAGGGAAAAAATGATTATCGATACACATATACACCTGGACCATAAACTTTACCTTGATGATCTTGAAGATGTCCTGGAGCGTGCCGAAGCAAAGGGGGTAGGGCGTTTTATAATTCCGGGCGCAGATCCTAAAGACATCGGCCGTGCAGTAGGGATCTCGGAAAAGTACGATCATGTGTATTTTGCGGTAGGTGTGCATCCATATGACATGGAAGGATTTGACAACCTTGATTTTGAAAAGTACATCTGTCATCCAAAATGTGTAGCCGTTGGGGAGTGTGGACTCGATTATTACCGCCTTGAAGGTACTCCTGAAGAAAAAGAGTTGGAAAAGAAAAGGCAGAAAGATGTTTTTGCTGCGCAGATCGATATTGCAAAAAAATTTGCCAAACCTCTGATCGTGCATATACGTGACGCAAGCATGGATGCCAAAACGCTTCTGCTTGAACATAAAGCCAAAGAGGTCGGAGGCGTTCTGCACTGCTACAATGCCAACGAACAACTGTTGCCGCTTGCTGATGAAAACTTTTATTTCGGTATCGGAGGAGTCCTTACTTTTAAAAATGCAAAAAAGCTGGTTGAGGTCTTACCAAAGATACCGCAGGAGAGACTGCTCGTAGAAACAGATGGCCCGTATCTTACTCCACACCCTTATAGGGGCAAACGAAACGAGCCTCTATATACGATATTTGTAGTCGAAAAAATGGCACAGCTCCTTGGGCTGAGCATTGAAAAAGCTACTGAAATTACAACGGAAAATGCGTTGAAACTGTTTAATATTAAATAGTATTATAAATACCCTCCAATTCCCTGTATTGCCCTGCAGAAAGCGCCCAAACGCTATTGTTATGGCATTTTAATTCATATTTTGCTAAAATTTACCAACTTTATGATGGAGTTCGAATGCGATTATTTATTCTGTTTTTTATGATTCACGAGCTTCTTTTCGGTGCTCTTACTTTTGCCACAAACCATCAGAAAGAGATTGATATATTAAAATCTTTTGATATTGACTCATCTTTTCTTTACGACAAAGAGCTTGAAAAAATTATAAAAGACAATCGAAAAATATACAAGACAAAGCATTTTTTCAAAGCGATGGACGATGCCTATCTTTTTATCCCGATGATAAAAAATATTTTGTCAAACTCGGATGTACCTTCAGAATTTCTTTTTCTTGCAATGACGGAATCATACTTTTCCACTAAAGCGTATTCACAAAAAAGAGCATCCGGACTATGGCAGTTTATGCCTGAAACAGGACGTATATACGGACTTGAGATCAATGAATATATAGATGAGCGCCGTGATCTTGTAAAATCTACTGCCGCAGCGGTAAAATATCTTGAAAAAGAGCATAAGCGCTTTGGCAAATGGTATCTTGCCGCCCTTTCATACAATTGCGGAGGAGGCAGGGTCGCACGTGCGATAAAACGTGCCGGCACGGATGACCTTTCCGTACTGCTTGATCCAAAAAAGAGATATCTTCCCAAAGAGAGCCGCCGCTATATACGCAAGATTATAGCCCTTGCACTGCTTGGTACAGACGAATCATTCCTGGTTGAGAGTGAATACGAGTTCCTGCTTAACCGTGCAAATGCCTACTCTGTTGCAGCCGTGGAGGTTCAAAAGGGGGAGTCCATCTCCCGCATAGCGAAGATACTTGAGATGCCGAAAAAAGATATTTTAAAACTCAACCGTCAGTTAAAATATGATTTCGTGCCGCCGAACAAAGACAAATACACCATCTATATACCTCATGTAAAACTTTCACAGTTCAAACAGAATTACAAACCGTCAAATATAGAGCAGGTCTATGTTGTATATCGTGTAAAATCCGGGGATTCGTTATATAAAATAGGAAAACGTTACGGAGTCCCATATAGACTTATCAAGGACTTTAACCATCTAAAAAGCAACAGGCTTTCACTCAGGCAGAAACTTATCATCCCGGTTTCAAGGCCAAATGCTCTCAAGGGTGGCCGTTATACTGTAAAACGCGGGGATACGCTGCAGTCTATTGCCCACACATATAAATTAAGCATAAAACAGCTGAAACAGATCAATCACCTCAAGGGAGATATGATCCGGATAGGTGAGAAATTGGCAGTGTATGACTAGGCCGGCAGCTCTTTTTGTGATAGCTGCGGTCTTGATAACAGGCTGCAGTACACGCAATGTTTCGTGGCAGAAAAACAGTTCAAAAGAGCCCAGCCATATTGCATCGGTGCCGGATAAAAAAAACTATACCCATCCGACTATGCGCCCCTATACTGTCCATGGAAAACGGTACTATCCTACAGTTGTACGCAGAGGTGAAATGTTTAAAGGTATAGCAAGCTGGTACGGTCCCAATTTTAACGGCAAGCTTACTTCGAACGGGGAAACGTATGATATGTATGCCAAAACAGCGGCACACAAAACACTGCCGATGAATACTATCGTAAAAGTAGACAACCTTGACAATGGAAAATCGGTAACGGTTCGCATCAATGACAGGGGTCCTTTTGTGGGCACAAGGATTATAGACCTCTCAAAAGCGGCCGCAAAAGAGATAAATATGCAGAAAAAGGGAACCGCCAGGGTAAGACTGACGGTGCTGGGCTTTCAAAAGAGTGGATCGACATCTATACCCGACCTTAAAAAGCTCCAAAGCGGGCCGGAAGAGAAGATCATTGGCTCGTTTGCAGTTCAGATCGGCTCTTTCAGGCGTTTCGAGGGCGCATTGATCACTCAGGAAAAGTATGATAATTACAGGGGCTACAGCACTATAATCAAAGATATGGAGTATGAAGGTGAGCGCATTTTCCGTGTCTGGCTGACCGGCTTCAAGAGTGATGCTGAAGCGCGGGATTTTATAGCAGAGTCGGAATTCAAACATTCATTTATCGCAAGGGAGTAACATGGTCACCAAAGAGAGAATGACAAAAGAGACGGAAATAACTGTCAAGCTGGAGCTTTACGGGCAAGGCAGAAGTAAAATAGATACCGGGGTCGGTTTTTTTGACCATATGCTCGAGGCGTTTGCCAGGCATTCGCTTATAGATCTTGAAGTCAGCTGCAAAGGCGATACGCATGTCGATGACCACCATACGGTAGAGGATGTCGGCATCGTAATTGCGGAGGCTCTTAAGGATTTCATATATCCTGTAGAGAATGTAGAGCGTTTTGGAAATGCTTCCGTTGTGATGGATGAATCATGTGTGAACTGTGATATCGACCTTAGTAACCGCCCTTTTTTGCTTTATGATGTGCCGCTGGACGGAAAAGTAGGTACTTTTGATGTAGAGCTGGCCGAAGAGTTTTTCAGAGCTCTTGTGTTTAATTCAAGGCTGACTGCGCATATTGTCCTTAAACGTGGTAAAAACAGGCATCATATCATAGAGGCTGCTTTTAAAGCTTTTGCCGTAGCGCTTCGTCGTGCGGTTGCGATCAACAAGCGTGCCGGCATCCCAAGTACAAAGGGTGTCCTGTGATCAGAATGATCCTTCTGGATGTCGACGGATGCTTGACTGACGGCAAAATAATTTACAGCGAAGACGGCAATGAGACAAAAGCATTTAATGTCAAAGACGGTCTTGCTATTAAAAGCTGGATGAAGCTGGGATATGAAGTGGCTATTGTAACAGGAAGAAAATCTGAAATAGTAAGGCGCAGAGCGGGTGAGCTTGGCATCAGACACCTCTATCAGGGTGTAAAAGACAAGGCATCACTTGTTGAAGAACTGCTTACCAGGCTTGATATCGGCCTGGAAGAAACTGCTGCCATAGGGGATGATCTGAACGATTACAAAATGATAAAAAATGTAGGTATGGGTTTTGTTCCTCAAAACGGGTCGCACTATATCAAAAATATCGCCGATACCGTTCTTGAGGCAAAAGGCGGAGAGGGAGCCGTAAGGGAGATGATAGAAATTTTGATACGCACTAACGCAAGAGAGGGCGATTTTCTCTCGATGTGGCAATGACGGCAACCAGGTTCTATCTTTTTATTATGCTTCTCCTGGCAGGTATCTATGTTTTTTTCAAGCCTATGAATATAGCTCAGCAGCAACCGGGAGAGATCGCACAGCTTGAATTGAATGATTTTACGGTAAAAGAGTTTGATACAGAACATCTTAAAACAGTTTTAAGCGGTTCGTTCGGTAAGCGTTTTACTGACCGATATGAGGTTGAAGATATTAATTTTACAGATGCTACACGAGAACACAAACAGAACATAACTGCAAAAAGCGGCTTGTATAAAAGTGGCATTGTCACTCTGAAGGGAGCTGTTCTTTTCAAACGTGATGACGGTGTGGTTTTCAGTTCCGAACATATAGTTTACGACCACAACAGCACTATAGCGCGGGCAATAGGCCCCTTTAAGCTGCGTAGGGGTTTGGAGAGTTTTAGCGGAGTTGACCTTGTGTATAATAATACAAACGGCAATATCGCAGCCAAAGCCATAAACGGTATATATATTTTAAAAAGCAGGGAGCCGATATGATAAGAAATATTCTCATTTTTCTTTTGCTGAACACTCTAATTTTGTCTGCTGCAGAACTGAAGATAGCATCTGAGAGTTTTGAAGGAAATGAAAAAAAAGGCATAACCGTTTTTGAGGGCAATGTGAGGATCACACTTGAATCAGATGAGATGAATGCCTCTGTGGTAACCGTATATACCGGCAAGGATCACATTCCGTATAAATATGTCGCTGAAGGAAATGTTTCGTTCTATATACGGACAAAAAGCAAAGCAAGCTATAAAGGAATGGCACAGAAGGCGGTCTTTATGCCGGGTGACAGCATCTATGAGTTTTATAAAGATGTACAGCTCAGACAGCTGGATGAGCACAAGCTGATCAGCGGAGACGAGGTTGTCGTAAACATCAAAGACGGAACGGCCAGGGCAAAAGGTGCAGCGAAAGAGCCGGTTGTAATGATTCTGCACATCAAAGACAGGAACGAATCAAAATGATAGAGATAATTGAAGCCGGTTTTATGATCTCTGTGCCAAATGTCAAGGCAGCACCTTTGAATGAACTGCAGGATGAAGTTGTTTTTATGGCACGCTCAAATGTTGGGAAAAGCTCTCTTCTAAATACTATCACTAAGCGTAAAAATCTTGCAAAGGTCTCTTCAACGCCTGGAAAAACACGTCTTATAAACTATTTTGACGTCACCTTTTTAAATCGCGACAACGGAGAGAGAATCAAGGCAAAACTGGTCGACCTTCCCGGCTTCGGCTATGCTAAAGTATCTAAATCGATCAAGTCGGATTGGGAAAAGAACCTTACCCAGTTTATTTCCAAAAGAAAGCAGATAAAACTTTTTGTCCACCTTATTGATGCCCGCCATCCGGATTTGGAGATAGACCGTTCGGTTGCAGAGTATCTGGAGCAGATTGCAGATGAGTCCCAATATATTCTGCCGGTATTTACAAAAATAGATAAACTAAACCAAAAGGAAATTGGCGCTCTCAAAAAACGCTTTCCTGATTCACTGATGATCTCAAACTTGAAAAAACGCGGTATAGATAAATTGATCTCTGTGATCTACAGCATATTAAACGGAGAGGTCTGACTTGGATAT
>MZGN01000035.1 GCA_002085085.1 Helicobacteraceae bacterium 4484_230 | reverse complement strand
TTCAAAACAGGCAGGTTTCAATCCCCTTCAAATCGGGTCAATTGGTAATATTGCTGTGCCATTGATAATCACCATCGTGTCAATATTGGTTTCAATCCCCTTCAAATCGGGTCAATTGGTAATAGCAACAATGGAATGTAAAATAACGTCTGGCAGCCACTTTGAGTGTTGGGCAGAAAACTTAAAATTTTCTTTCATGCTGCAAACAGCCCTTTCAACAACCTTTAAACCCCTGTTTTTCTATAAAAGAATTCTTAAAGAAATCTTTCATGCAAAGATCAGCGGATCTTCCGGATCTACAGCCTGACCAAGTGCGTATCCTGCATCCATAATTGTGTAGATCCTGGCATCATCTTCCTCTTGGTCAATGATATCGTTTACGGTTTCTATTATATCAAAAAGTTTTTCCGCAAAACTGAAGATGCGCCCTGCTGCTCTTCAACTCAAAGACGGAGTGGTTGGCACTGACACCGTAAGCTTCGGTCCCTTTTTCGATCTTTCGGCACCGTTTGCCACAGGGAGTGTCGCGGGCAATGAAAAGGTGCATTTATGGCACTATATCGAACTGCCCGAACTCTTCGCTGTCAATTTCAATACAGAGCTCGTTTAGCTCGCCTTTTTGTATTTTTTGCGTATCGATCAGCAGTTTTTTCATTCGGTTGTTGGCAAGATTAAAGCGGTTCTTGCTATCTTTTTGAATCATTCCCAAAACACCCAGCACTTCGTTTCTGCTGCAGTTTCGACGAAGCAGTTTAAGCTTGATATCGACCTTGCGGCCCTTCTCTCCAATCTCAAAATAAATAGGAATTTCATCTTCGGATTTAATGTATTCCATGTACCCTACAACAGCCAGAACGGCCAGCGCAATTGCTGTCGCCGTATCAAGGCTTGCCAAAAAGTCTTGCCAGACAAAACCTTCGTCAGTATAAAAGTTTTCAAAAGACACAGACAGGCCAATCAGAGTAATTACCCCAAAAACCAATAAAGTCTTATACGTTTTAATCCATTTCACCTGTACCTCCTGAATTTTACATGCCTGAACAGGCTGATTTTTTTTCCTTTTGTATTTTCACTGCTTTCTCTTTTTGAAGCGGCGTAAAGCGGAACAAGGCCCAGTGACAACGAAAAATTTACCAGAGAAAACGTTGCGCCGAAATCACCCTGTATCACGGCAATGTCATCCGACTTTCCTGCTGCACTTAAAAAATCCCGAAAAGGCTGAAGCCACCCCTCAAGACTTTCAATCTCCGGCGGAACATTTGCCCAGCGCTTCTGAAGGTCTTCAGGAATGTTCACTATCTTCTCGGCACCAAAGCGCTGCTCAAGCTCGGCAACCTGCGCACCGGTTAGCGTATGGTTTAGTAAGACAAATGCCTGCTTCATCATTACCGGCACCTCCCGAGCCATGCCGTCACTTTTAGAGTAAGCTGATACTCTTTGTCTTTTGACGGATTCTTTTTCGCCGATTTCTCTTTCCATTTGCCATCTTCCTGCATCATCGACTGGAGCAGTTTTACCGCTTCGCAATACACTTCAATTTCGATATTTTCTATCATTTTTTTAAGCAGTGTAATCTTTGGTGTATTTGGCTCGGCCTCTTGTCGTTTCTGCAGCCGCCTTTGAAGTGGTGACATCGCTGCAAGCTCAGCCTCTCTTTTCGCCTTTGCTTCCGTCTCTGCTTTTGCTTCTTGCTCTTGCTCTTGCTGTTTTTTAAGAGCTAGTGCTTTTGCCTCATCTTTGACTTTTTGAATCTGCTCTTTTATCTCTTTTTGCTTATCCTCTATTTTTTGATAGTACTCTTTTTCCTGTTTCCGTACAGAGCGTACGGACTTTTGATACTCATCATCAGATATAAGCTCTAATTTTATCCAGCCAAATTGTTTGTCATATAAAGTATCTGAGCTATACAAAAAATGTGTGGCCAATGGTTTGCCATCATTGTTCATGACATTTTTCCCATCATCTACCACATAATCTTTTCCGGAATTTTTTCCAACTCTGGCCATAAAACTATTTTTTGTTTCTTGATATCCGCTGTCCCTTCTCTCGCTGTGATACCTTTTCATCATCTCTTGAATATCATTGAAAGAGTATCGCGTGTCAACAGATAAGACAAATTCTGATTGTGGTTTGACAACTTCAACTATTTGATATATGCCGCCTTTGCTCCGTTTTCGTGGGTCTCTATGTTTTCTGTCGGCATACCCTATCTCCACGCCACCATTTAAAAGCGATGCATCAGAAACAATCAGGTTTTGCCGGACGCTATTCTTTTTTACTTTTCCGGGATAAATTTTAAAAACCGTATCAAACATACCTTTTAGACTGCTGCCGGGTATGATGGCTCTGTGTGTATTTGGATTTTTAAAAGTTGTCTGGATCTCAAGCCGGTTTCTGTTTCGAGAGCCATCTTTATTTATCTTTTTATCGTATTGGGCTTGAACCCGTCGAGAAACTTCACACTCAAAACGGGCTATCCGTTTGGCTCTCTCTTTCCTGGAGTTATAGAAGCTGATGATCTGCATATAGTCTTGCAGCTTACGATCAAACTCTTTTCTATCTGCACTATTTAAACTCTTATAAAACAGTACTTCATCAAACTGATACAACCTGTTGTTGTCTATAATAAAATTAGTGGGCACATACACGTCACCGGTGCCTATGTGAACGGGGCTTAGCGTTGTCAGTTTCAACTTGTAGCTGTTTAGCTTTTTTTTATTTACAGCTATTTCATTATCCATTTGAAAGCTCCTTGATAGGCACCACTATGGAGTATCCTTGATGGACGGTATCTTTATATGCTGAGATATCTCTTATGGCCATGCCAGTATATTCAATCTTTTTAGAGTCTTCAAAACACACTACCGCACCGCTGTTTGCAAGTAATATTGGTTTTTTAAACGGATTGGCATTGGCCCTGCTTGCTCCGCTTTTACCAAACCTCGTAAATGGTTCATAAAAGAGGTCTTTGCACTCTAAACCATTTGGGCTAAATGGACCAAGTGCCATATAGGCAGCAGAATCATTGCCGAAACTCATCTCTTCTAAACTGCCGATCTGAAATCTGCCTTTTCCTATACTGCTGTCTCTCCCGTATCCCATACCGGACACCAGCTCCAGGCTCTGCTTTAGTTCATCGAGCTTAAAATCATCTCTGATCAAAAAGTAGATGTCTTTTGCGGACATGAAAATTTCATGTTCGCCATAAGGGTCAAAACCGTCACCGCCTGTCATTGAAGTTTTGTTGTTAACGGAGTTTCTGACTACCGTTTTGCTTATATCGTGATTTCCTATAGCTTTATCTGTTTTCGCTTGATTGAACTCACCGCTTTGCAGCTGTTTTGATGTAAGCCATATTTTTTTACGGTTTTCATTTTTCTTCTGCCGATCCTCATTCAGATAGAGGCTCGGCATGGTTGGTTTTGGAAGGTATCCGCTGGCAAATCCATCTGAGACAATCAAAAACGGGTTGATATTGTAATCACTTAAAAGCTCATTGAGCCTATCATTGCCAAATGCAAACCTGACCGCCCAGCACATCTGCCCAAACAGCGTATCGCCTTTAAGTGCGGTTGAAAAGTTTGATGTAGGGGTTATCGTTGTTTTATACAGTGTCATCTTTTACTCACTTATGTGAAATGCAACTCTTCCGTATCCTCTGCTGCCGCTACCGCCAAGGTAGTCGTTTGCTACCAACTCAAGTCCATCTTTAACCATACCTACAAGCTCTTCTTCATTATCTTCTTCAAGAATTTTCACTCTGATGTCGAAGTAAAATTTTACTCCGGCAGGTACTCTTTCTGTCTGTCTTGGATTCGACGCCGTTCCTGTTTTTCTATTGATCACATTTTCATATTTTGCTTCGCTTACTTTTTGCCCATCGACTTCAACCAGCGAACAATCGCCTACGCTTATTCTGGTAATCGGTGTTGCCTCATCAAATCCATCATCGCTTTTCCCGTTGCCGAAAAGCTTCAGAAGGGTTATCGCTTCTTTTCTTCTTGATGCGTCATTAAATACCGGATTGCCCAGCAGCCTTGAATTAAAAGGGCTGCCGTCACCGATACCAACGACGCCAATGTTCCATTCAAGCAGACTTCTCATTTTTCCTTTAAGGCTGCTGCCGGGGATATATGGCCTGTCGGTATTTATATCTTTGATCACACCGTTGTCGATACCGCCGATTTTCATCGTATCGTCACCTCTGCCGATATGAAGACCGCTCAATAATTCTATTTGCCCTTTGATGTTAACAATTTTCATTTTAGTTTCCCCCTTCTAAACTTTTATGAAATCCGATTACTGCTTCAAAAAACAACCTAAATACATTCAGGCTATCCTTACTGTTTACTTGATTTATACAACTGGTCATCATGTTGACAAAGGTTTCATTGATAAGGTAGCTGCCGCCAGACTTCCTGGCGCTTGCATATGCTACTTTTGAGTTAAGCATCTTTACAAACGGTAAAATTTCACCGCCAAAATCATCACTATGCCTGGCCCTATTGTTCAAATCCAGAACTTGGTTAAAAAATTTCCTAATCTGGGTATTTTGTACACCGCCACTACCTGTACCGATATCATAAGCCCATTTTTTAGCTGTCTCATTTAACAGCTCTGTATCTTTTTTATAATCCAGCTCTATCATCCCTGTCTCCTTTTATAAATATATTCACTCAAAAACATCTTCGTCTCGCTTGGATAATCTTGCATGTTTTTATCCAGGACTTCCAATATCCTCGGATCTTCTTTGCCCATGTTTCTACTCCAACTGTATCTTAGTTTTGACTTCCATATGGTTGCGAGAACATCCCCCTCCCGTACTTTTTTACTCATCTCCACCAGTTCTAAAAGCCTATAGAGAAATGCCGTATTTTCTTTATCTTTTAAAAGTTCAAAGGTGGTTGCCAGATTGCCAAAAACCTTTAAATAGCTTACCCATTTTACTGTTTCATCGAACAGTGTGATAGCATTTTTCTCTTCATCGACAGCTTTTGCATCTTCAAGCAGCTCTTGCGTATAATTTGCAAGACGGCTGATTGGATATGATGGTTTTACTATGGCTATTCCAAACGAAATTGACAATTTTCCCTTAATAAACCGCTGAAAATCTTTTTGAATTTGACGTGCGAGTCCAAGTATTTCATCCCAGGCGCCCAACAAAAACAGATCATCACCACCCGCAAAGACTGTATAGCTGTTTTTATACTTCTCTCTCATAAGTTTCGGAACATGCAAGGAGAAAAAATTATCGAGCGTTTTTGAAAAAATATCGAAGTTTTCAAAACTATCAGTGATATCACTGTCTTGCATAAACTTTCCCATGCTGTCTACATCCGCTTTCAAGACAGCAAGAGATTTAATGCCTGTATCTAAATGGCTGCAACTATTTTTTGCTATGGTCTCGAAACTTGCAGGCACATCTTTTGCCTCTTTCAATACGTACGACTTTATTTTTTTGTCAATTACGACTACTGAGTCAAAACCATCCAAGCTGATACCCATCTCACTGCTATGGAGTTTACTTTTTTCTTTCCTGACAAGAAGTTCACTCAGTTTTATAAAACCATTGCATAGCTCACAATTATTTTTTCCTTTTCTGATATTACAAATTCTGCAAAGGTTTTCATTGTTGATATCACTGTCGTAATCCATTACAAAGTCGTTTCTGCTGACAAGATCAAGCTTGTTGAACTTTTTTCTCTCTAATTCATTTATGATCTTCTCCCTTAGATTTCTGTACTTTCGACTACTGTCAAAGTCATCCTTTTGGCATCCGACACCGCATATGCTGACGCCACTCAATCCGTAGAATTTATTTATAAAATAGTTATCCACCTTTTTTTGAACCTCATCCAACGCAGCAGAATCTGTATTTGGAGATAAAATTTCAAACTTCCCTGCATTTGTTGATAAGATATATTTTTCCTCTATGGCCAATTTATGGCAAATGAACTCTGCCAAATATCTTGTAAATATTTGTATAAAGGCCGACTTTGCTCTTAGTACTTTGGCGGCATTCTTGGTGCTTAACTGCTCAAAAATAAATTTCTGGATTCCAAAAAAATCTCCTGCGATCAGTAAATACTCAGTATCGTTTTCAAATAACGTATCGAGCGGTGCAGTATCAGGTTTCAAGTCGATAAAACACTCATCAAAATAATCACTGAACTGTCTCATTTCTCCTCCTTGACAACATAAGATCCCAGCCCGAAAACTGTCTGCTTCCCGGCACCGATGACCTCGCCTATTTTAAGATACACATAACTTCGTTTGTCCAGACCGGTAATTTTAATGGTACCTTTCAGGCCACCCAGATTCATTCTGCTCTTTTGGCGGCTTGAAAAACGTTGCATCTCCACAAACTTTAAATGTGATTCGACGATTTCACCATGTATTTGATACCCAAGCCGACTGCTTTCTTCACCTTTAAGCTGCCGATAGCGATGGTGAATACTGTTGATCAGCGTTGGCAGCTCAAACCCTTTTCTTGCAAGCCTGTTGTGCTCCTTAATGCGGATCGGCATATTGAACTGCAACGTAACATCCCGACTGAAGCCATCGATTTCAAGCCTACTTGGCGAAATGGCGTTTAGCGACAAAAACTCAACACCGTCATATACGGTCTGTCCGGCAATTTTTATAGTCGTTATTCGTTGTTTTGCCTGCTCTTTGCCTACACCAAGCTCCTCAAGCCCTTTCTTGATGGCGGAGAGCATATAGGGCAATGTTTTAACACTGTTTTCAAAAAGATATAGAGAAAAGTCAAGCGTTTTGGGTTGCATTATGATGCCCAGCCTAAAAGCATGAAAGGTATTTTTTTCTTCATAAAACTTGTAATAAAGGCATTCACGTAGAGCGAAACAGCCTTCACACTGATAGCTGGGATTGATACAGCTTACTTGTTTTAGTGCATTGCCAAGCACACCTCGCAGCATTGAGCCTATAAAAAATGGCGGCTTATATGTCGATAGGTGGATCCGTACATCAATTTTCATATAAGATAGAATTTGCATTTCACCTCTTTTGTGGAGTAGCACTAATTATTTTGTTATATTCCTTAATATTTATAATTATTTTAAAATACAACTTACCATTTCAAAACCTGTTACCAGTTGTAATTTTATTGCAGCCTGGCGAACAGGTTCATTCGTTTTCATGTTCTCAAAAGCTGAAGTTTAAAAAATCAGCCTGCAGCACTTCAAATTTTCGGTTGTCTCAACAACAACGCGAACCCACGCGTTCGCCCTGCCGTTTTATACTTCTGCAATCGGAAAGCGGGACGCCCCGGCGCCTCTGCTTCTCAAAACTGAAAATTTGGAGAAAAAAATGAAAAAAATCACGAAAATTGCAGTAGCGGCAGCAATGTTGTCAGCGGTGCCGGCAGCGGTGCAGGCAGGAGGGATCGGTCTTTATGTTCCCTATACCCTCAGCCACAGCGCGGACCTGACTTATGATGCATACAGCATTGCCACGCAGGAGCATCCCAAAGAGGATATAGAGTACAAGTACTCCGGTTCGGGGATAGGGTTCGTGTATGACTCCAACCTCGACGACAAAAAGAGCAACATCAACTGGCGGACAGGTTTCGAGTATGTGAAAATGGAGTGGGATTCGGCAGACGGAAGAAGTATCGATGCAAAAGCAGCCGATATCAAGCGCTACAGTATTGTGGAAACCATGGGGTTTCGTATCTGGGATAACGACATGTTCCGCGTCTGGGCGGGGCCGCGGATCGGCCTCTTTTACCAAACTGTAAAATCAAGTCCCGGCTACAGCTACGGGTATGAAGACTCGAGCCTAGGCGCAAATGTCGCCGGGGTTCTCGGCATGAACATGAACATAGGCGAGCACTTTACACTCTCGGCGGATGTTGACTACAGTGCCGGCTTCGTGACCGGCGGCTGGGAGTGGGACCTCTCGGACGAGACCGAAAACTTTACAGGAACCGAAAACGGTGCTACACTTAAAGTGTACGCACTGTGGAGGTTCGGGAAATAGCGTTGAAAAAGGGTAATAAAGTGAAAAACACGGTAAAACTGCTGCTTCTTGGCACGGCGCTTCTTGCGCTGTCAGGCTGCTCCGTAAGAAAGGACAATCCGAGCGCACTTTCCATCACAACCAATTATGATGTGCGTTACGACAACTCGAATATAATCGATATCGAGAAGTATAAAGATATCTACCATATAAGAAACTTCAGTTTGCACAAATGGACCGACAGTATCTTTATAGGCAACCTGTACTCTATCAGGCCGTACACAAACTATTTCTATATGAAGATAGCGGAGTACGGAAAAGAAAATGGATTCGAATATATGGTGTTCAGCTACCCGTCCGTCTCTTTACCGGATTACAACCCGCCTTCGTACGAGGCACAGGACAATCATAAACTCTCATGGATAATGCAGAGACAGTGTCAGCGCCTCTCATACATGTTCGACAACCTGTACGGCTGTCTGTCGAACGTGGCCTTTTTCAAAGAGAAGCCGCAGGAGTACCCAAGCTGGAATATTGAAGAGACATTGGAGTACGCACGAAAGCTCGAAAAAAAATTTGACGAGAAAATAGACGTACCCGTCGTCCATACACCTACCATACGTCCAAAAATATAGACAAACAAAAGGAGCGGCAAAATGAACTTATGGGAGTTTTTAACCTGGTATGAAGTCTCGGAAGCGAATGAAAAGCTTGATGAACAAAACAACAGGCTCTCGCAGATACATAAACAGAACGAGAGAATGCGCGCAGAGGCGAAAGAGAGGGAGGCAAATGAGGATGTCAGAGAGACCGCAGCTTTGTATGAACAGTTCTACCGCTCGGAAGGCGATTTTGACAGCGTGTCTCTGCATAAAGTCGCAGCGCTCAGAGACAAGATCTGGCAGAAGTACAGAAATGCCATTCAGTGGAGAGGGCGCAAACACTATGTACCGGACTATACGGTTCATTTATGGACGATCCTGTTTTCGTCGATCGCTATCATATTGCTTCATTTTCTTATTGACAAGAAGAGTGACGTTGTTACTATAATCCAGTGGAGCCCGATGATCTTTATGCTAAAAGGCTTTTACCTGCTGATCGCCGATCAGGACAGGGCAGCCAGAGCCGAAATGAACAACAGGCTCTATGAAAAAGAGGCCACCCGTGAAGCAAAAAAGATAAAACTGCAGTTTCCAAATCTTTCGCCGTTCGGGCTGTATCTCAAATGGTATATTGACGCGAGCATCATAACGACCGCCGATCTTCTGCAAAACAGCTACCCCGACATGGACAGGGATGCAATAACCGTCGGATTTTACAGGCTTTTTGATATGCATACGGTTGCAACGATGGATTATAACTGGTATTTTGTGAAGAGCATGGACGATATCAAGGCGCAGCAGTTCGAAAAGTTCGATCCGGACAATGCAACACAAGAGGAGTTGGCGGCGCTTCAGCAGCCTTAATCTGGCAAAAAGAATATTTGGCGCCGCTAAAGAGCGGCCGGGAGTTTGTCAATCAAAAAACGTCTTACCTCTTTTTGAAAACGCTTAGAGTCAAAACGGCGCTCCTGGTAAACCAAAATATCATTATCGATGGCACGTCTTTTCGTCGAGTCATAGAACTGAACTCTCTTTTTTCCGCTTTTTTTACGGGTGATATTATCGCCGCCGACCGCTGCGATAACCACTTTTCCATCCTCGTCAAGCAGGTCCTTGA
>MZGN01000131.1 GCA_002085085.1 Helicobacteraceae bacterium 4484_230 | reverse complement strand
CCCCGGCTTCCGGTTACGTTTCCGTACCTGACGACAGAAAATCTTGTTCTCCTGCTTCCCACCATATTGTTAGCAGCTACAAAAAGTTTGTCTGAAGCCAGCTTGGTGGCACCATATAGGTTTATCGGATTTGCCGCCTTGTCTGTCGAGAGTGCTATCACTTTTTCAACATTGTTGGCGATGGCCGCTCTGATCACGTTTTCTGCGCCGTCAATATTTGTCTTGATACACTCCATCGGATTGTATTCTGCAACCGGGACATGTTTCAGCGCCGCGGCATGGATAACAAAATCAACATCATGCATAGCTTCATTCAGGCGCTCCCCGTCTCTGACATCACCGATAAAATAACGCATGCACTGATCGTTGAACGATTGTGCCATCTCATACTGCTTGAGCTCATCTCTTGAATAGATAATGATCTTGTTGGGTTTGTATTTTTGTAAAATTATCTGCGTATATTTTTTGCCAAAACTACCTGTCCCGCCTGTAATAAGAATATTTTTACCATTGAACATCAATACCGCCTTTAGGTCTTTATAAGTGCCCTTATTATAGCCGAAACTGTTTTATTGTTTTATTACCGGAGGCTTTGTGGGCGATCTGCCGGGAAAAAAGATATAATATCAATAAAATAAAAGGAGTCTGGTTGATCCTCTTTTACTGTTTCAAGCTTTTTGAATTTCTACTGTTTCTGTTTCCGAGAAAATATCGTAAAGCATTTTTTATTGCTATCGCAAACCTGGCCTATAAATTTGATAAAAAACGTAAATTTTATATAAGAGAAAATCTGAAGATCGCATTTGGTGATACTTTGTCTGAAGAGAGGATCGAGGAGATTGGGCGAAGCTGTTTTCAAAATCTTTCTATGGCGATACTGCAGATACTTGAAAATGCCAACAGCAAAAACATTGAAGAGGTCGGCAGAAATGTAGAGATAAAGGGCAAGGAGTATCTAACAAAGGCTCTTGAGGAAAAACGCCCGGTTGTCATAGTCGGTTCACATTATGGGAATTGGGAGGTGCAGATTGTTGCCGTATCAAGCACCATAGTACCGATTACTCTTGTTCGAAATGCCGGAAAGAACAGTTATATTGACCAGTATATTACAGATGCCAAATTGAGATACAGGACTATTTCTTTTGAAAAAAAAGGGGTTGTAAAGCATCTGGCAAAGGCATTGAAAGAGGGTGGAGTTATTGCCCTGATGATTGACCAGAATCTGACAACCAGGGATGGAATCGTGATCAATTTCTTTGGAAAAACGGCAATGCAGACCCCTGCGCCTGCTTTTTTGGCCAGAAAATATAATGCGGTTATACTCCCTTCAATGATTCATCCTCAAGAAGACGGTAGGCAGATCATAGAGTTTTATGAACCGATTGAAGTAGAAAAGACCGATAATGCCGAAGAAGATGTGCTTAAAGCAACACAGGCACAGGCCGCCTGGCTGGAAGAGGAGCTTCGCAAAAAGCCGGATTACTGGTTCTGGTGCCACAGAAGATGGCAGCGTCTGCATCCTGAGATATACAAGGTGCCTAAATGAGAATAGCCATAGTGAAGCTCAGCGCGATGGGTGATATAGTCCATGGAGCCATAGTGCTGCAATTCATCAAAAAGCACTATCCGGATGCCAAAATAGAGTGGATCTGTGAAAAGGCGTTTGCACCCGTACTCGAGGACAATCCCGATATTGACGTTATCTACACGATAAATCTAAAGGAGATATAAAGTCTGCCGTCGTATCGCGCCTTATCGGAAAAAATACCAGTGGTTTTGACAGAAGCAGCACGCGTGAATCCATAGCGGCACTTTTGTACAAAAACAGTTTCAACATCCCATACGATACCAATACAGTCGATAGAAATATTGATGTTGTTGCACATTCGCTCGGTTTTAAGGTCTTGCACGAAGAAGCGCTTAACAAAAAGCCTTTGTCATAGGTTCAACCTGGGAAAGCAGGAACTATCCGAAAGAGCTTTTTGCCGAACTTGCCGATCTTTTGAAGATCAACTGCCTGATAGTATGGGGAGGCGAGGAGGAGAAGAGCAGGGCAGAGTGGATCGAGGCTAATTCCCAATATGCAAAAGTGCTTCCGAAACTGGATATCAACGCCCTTAAAGCACTGATCTCAAAATCTGATCTTGTTATAGGAAACGATACCGGACCTACTCATATGGCGTGGGCGATGAATGTTGCAAGTATCGTGATCTTCGGTCCGACGCCAACATCGAGAGTACATATCACAGATATTAACAAAGTTGTAAAGTCACCTTCGGTCGTAGACCCCTATAGACTGAACAGGGAAGATTTCTCTATCAAAGAGATCAGGCCGCAAGAGATATTTGAAATAGCCAAAGGGTTGCTCTGAGAAGTTGTCCGGACAATATTGTATAATTTGAAAAAAGGTTGCTGATTGAAAAAGGCTCTAAAACGGTACTGGCCTTATCTTGTAGAATATAAATTTCAATTTTTCCTTGTGTTGATCGGTATTATTTTTACTGTCAGCGCTACTGCTGCTACTGCATATATCATGCAGCCTATGATGGACAGGATGTTTATAGAGCGGGATGAGCAGATGTTGATCTATATCCCGGCCGGGTTGATCGCTATCTATCTTTTCAAATCCGGCGGACGCTATATACAGTCCGTCTCCACCGCATTTATCGGCTTGGGTATCGTAACTACCCTGCGCTCGGAAGTACTTGAGAAGATACTTTCGCTGGATATGAGCTATCTTTATGCAAACCGCAGCGGAGAGCTGATATCGCGCATTACAAACGATATAAACAGAATACAGTACTTTGTCTCACTGATGCTTCCTGAGATGCTTCGGGAGATTTTGACAGTTATCGCCCTTATTGGCTATGTCATTTATCTCAATGCCGCACTTGCTTTTTATGCTCTGATCGTGCTTCCCGTCGTTATCGTTCCGCTGATAATGATCGCGCAGCGCCTTAAAAAGCTATCCCGCCGTTCCCAGGAGAAAAATGCCGATATAGTAAACCGTCTGAGTGAGGTATTTAATAATGCCGAGATAATCAAACTTAATGCGACCGAAAAGTTCGAGCAGAAGCGTTTTGACGATGAGAACAGGCGTTTTTTGCGAATCAATATGAAAACCGTATATACAAGCGATATAGCGGGGCCTCTGATGGAGATTATAGGTGCCGCAGGTTTGGCGGCCGTAATATTTATGGGGGGGCAGGAAGTCTATTCGGAGAAGATGACGGTAGGCGAATTTACCGCATTTTTAACCGCTGTCGGACTTGTATTCCAGCCGATCAGGAAGATCGGTACGATCTATGCAAAGATGCAGGATGCTATTGCGGCAAGCGAGCGTATGTTTGAGATCAGGGACCTTGAAAACAGTGTAGTTGATGGTGATGTTGAACTGAACGGGCCGATTACTTCCATAAAGTTTGATGATGTATCACTCTGTTATGATGAAAAGATAGCACTTAAAAATATTACATTGGATATTCACGCCAACCAGACGATTGCGCTGGTTGGCGACAGCGGCGGCGGAAAAAGTTCCGTTATCAATGCCATTGTGCGTTTTTATGATGTCTCAAAAGGTGAGCTTATGATCAACGGCAAACCTGTAAAGAGCTACACAAAGCACTCTTTGCGAGACAGTATCGCCGTCGTGTCCCAGCGGGTTTATATTTTTCAGGATACACTGGCTGCCAATGTGGCATATGGCCACGATATGGATGAAAAGCGCATTATAGAAGCACTGAAAATGGCAGATGCGCTGGAATTTGCCGAGCAGCTGGAAGATGGTATCTATACGAAGATGGAAGAGTTTGGAGCAAATCTTTCAGGCGGCCAGCGTCAGCGTATTGCCATCGCCAGAGCCATTTACAAAAAGGCTTCCGTGCTTATTCTTGATGAAGCGACAAGCGCACTTGACAGCAAAAGTGAAAAACGAATCCAGGAGACTCTTATGGAGTACACCAGGGATAAGATCACAATCATTATTGCCCACAGATTAAGTACGATCGAGCATGCGGATATAATCCTTGTGTTTAAAGACGGCAGGATTGTTGATAGCGGCAGCCATCAGGAGCTTTTAGAAACTTCTACGGAGTATCAGCGCCTTTGCAAACACTAAGTGTTTTTTATCTTGAGATACTAAGACCAAATCCTATCTGTCTGACACGCCGGTCGTAATCTATCAGGCTTTGGCCGTATCCGCTGAATCCCTGCAGGAAGAAAAAGACGTTGTCGCTTATGGGAACAGGGTAGCTTATATCCAGTTCCCCGGTGACACGTCCGCTGCTAAAACTTGGTCTGAGTGTCAGGCTCGCCAGCAGTTTTTTGTATATGTAGCCAAGCTCGAATGAGCCGTGCCCGTAGTAGTCCAGGATGTCAGGATTGTCATCTGTAGCAAAATCCTCTTTTATCCTGTGCCACAGTGTCGCTTTTGCAAAAAAACTGTCCCACTGGAAATATGCGCGGGCATAAAGTCTGTTCCAAGAGCGTGAACGTGAGCCTTCGATGGGGCCGTCCGGACGCACTCTGGTGCCGTTTGCATCGGGCTGTCCGTTGGAGACGTGTTTGAATCCAAATGAGAGGGCTTTGAGTCCGATGGTATCCATTTTATGATAAAAAGGGACGGTCACAAACAGTTCCGGCTTGTAGTTCGTCTCGCGAAACGGTGATGATTCTATAAATATCTGCCAGTAGGAGGTCTGCGTATAGGCTCCTGTCCACATCTGTGAAAAGCCGAACCACTCCGTGATATAATCCGCGCGCAGAGAGATCTGGAATTTTACTTCTGTATTGATGTAGTGGGTGTCGCCTGGAGAGTGGACTTCGAGTGCCGGATCACCTTTCGGTACTTCGTCGGTATATGAGACAACGGCATAATTGGGATGGTACGCTCTTAGGCCGAATTTTCCATCTGCGAACTGTATCAGGGTATTGGTAGAATACTCCTTTTCCATTTTCATACAGCCAGCCAAGCTTATAGGCTGCATCTGAACTTTTAGTATCTTTGGCACATTTATAATATGCGTCGTAAGCTTTTTCAAACTCTTCGTTTTGAAAAAAGACCTCTGAGGCTTTTATATTGCACTTTGCATACAGGGTGGTGACAAGAAACAGGAATAATGTTATACGTAGCATATGAAGTCTTTATGGAAAATTTTTGATTGTGTAATTATATACAATATTAATGTAGTCTAGCGGATGTTTTGTAAAATTACCGCTTTTTATGCGATATATTTTAAAACTAAAAACTGCCATATATTTTTGCACGTTCCAAAACTGTTTTAGCCCATGGGGACTGTGTTGTCCGTTCCGCCATTTTTCCACTTTGTCCAAATACAGCATCTATTGATGCAATTAATTCTCTGGCAGCGTTAAGCTCCTGTTTATCGACCATATAAGCACTTTCCAGAAGATCGATCTGATCAGGGTGGATGATTGTTTTGCTGACAAGCCCCTCCAGAAGATCGCGTTTTGCTTCTCTTGTAAAACCGGTATGGTCTTTGTAACAGCCGTAGACGGGTGCAGCCAGATCGAAACCGGAAGATTTGAAAGTTGCCAGCAGGCTGCCAATTACAAAAGAGGGTGCTGCCATATCATAAAGCGGTACTTCACATTTACGGCGAAGGCCGAGTTGACGGAACATATCTTCGGCCCCAAATCGGACTGCCGGTATACTTTCTTTATACGGCAGCAGCAGGTCGCGCAGTTTGACTTGTTGGGCAGTGTCAAAAAGCTCTTTTCCTTCAATTGATGGCATAAAGCAGTATTTTTGTTTCTGTTGTCCTATTATCAAAAGATACTCTTCTGCATTATCCAGACCAAACTTGGGAAAGATAAAACCATCTATGGCATCTATACCATTGAGATGCAATAACTGCCTAAGCATATCAGGATTCCTTGGACGGATAAAACGTAGCAGTGTCCCGTTTTGCAGTGTCGGCAGAAGTGTTTTGATCTGCTCTATCCCCGCAGCAACTTCATTTTTGCCGATTCCATCCTCCAAGTCCAGCACAACTGAACGAAGAGTAGTGAATTTACTGCCTTGTGCAATTGTTTTAAGATGTTTGTGGGTGGCCGGGACGAAAAGTGTCCCGCCCAACTGCAGCGCATTGATTTTTTTCATAAGTTCCACCGTCTCAGTCAAGCAGATACATGATAACGGCAGGCATAGCTTTCAGCGATGGATTATCATTCGGGTCTGTCGGATCTGTTCCGGCTTCATACTCTTCTATATTCGTGTAGCCGTCCATATCTGCATCATCATCGGCATCATCGGTCATTGGGTCGAGTCTGCCGGGATAATTTTCTTCATATGCATCAGGCATTCCATCATTGTCGTCATCATTGTCGTCACTATCGGCAATACCGTCATTGTCGTTGTCCGGAAGCGTATCCCCCTCTGTAGTAAAATAGAACTTTTTGGACGGCAGCCGCATACCTACTCTGTCAAGCACATGCCGGGAGTCGCGAAGCGCACCACTCCTGAATGGGCGGTAGTTTTCTTCCAGCAGTGCGCCTTCAGGAATATCTACTGCATATTCAACCTTTCCGTTGAGTGTAAAATTTGGTGTTATAATCAGTCTGTTCTCTTCAATCCTAAACACTGTTTCTATAGTGCTGGTGCTGCCGACATGTCGCAATGTAATATCGGAAAACAGCGGACCCTCTGCTATATCTTTGTTCATAATGGCGACTACATCTCCATTGGCAGGTGTTTCATCCTGGTGATTGTTCATGATTGTCACGCCGTCGGCTTCGGTAATAAAGTTGATATCTATCGGTGCGTCTATGACCAACGAGCCGTCGCTGCTCTCTATGAGGTCCGCAGGTATCTGAAGATGAAATGCAGAG
>MZGN01000130.1 GCA_002085085.1 Helicobacteraceae bacterium 4484_230 | reverse complement strand
TGAGCATCTGCGTAATTCGCCCAAACTTACAAAAGAGGCTAAAAACTATGTCAAAAAGATAAAAACACATAGCGCCAATTTTAAAAAGTGGGATGAAGAGTGATTGAAGCGACCTGCTGAGTTATGTCAGGCCATATCCTGTTTAGAAATGCGAAAATACTGACATGTTTGGTATTTTTGCTTATGGGGGCCGCCATTTTGGCTCTCCTCATTGTAGTATATGAAAGTGAAAACAGGCCACAATGGGCAGAGCCAAACAGCAAGGCGGCACAAAATCTTTCAGTAATAAAAACAGAGACGAAACTTAACCTTCTCGATCTCGGGAAAAGTCGGAGAGATTCCTATAAAATCGCGGTAGCCATATGCAGGAAAGCTGTTTTTGACAGGGCCATGAAGCAGATAAAGGTTGCATATGGATGGGAGACGCTCGACCATGAGTTTAGGGATGCGGCAGAGCATTCGCTTTTGAATGCACTGGACCAGATTGAATTTGAAGACCTGTATGAACTGAATGTCTATATGGATCTGTTCAAGATGAAGAGATATGCCCTTTATGCCATAGATACGGATGAACTTGAGGTTATCCTGCAGGGGATTTATGAGTCTGTAAACAAAGCTGTGCTCAAGCTGATGGATGAAGAAGAAGAGGAAATCGAAGATAATGGAGATGAAAATGAGACGATATCATAGTTTTATTGTTTTAATAGCGGCACTGTTTTTTACTACATCGCTTTTTGCAGACAAGACTGTTATAAAGACAGCAACTGTCAACCGCATGCTGCATGCGGATAAAAGCATCGAGGAGCTTAAGGCCCTGGCTATAAAGAAAGCCAAATATGAGGCTGCGAAAGAGATATTTGGCGAGCTGCTGCTCTCCGAGACTGTCATGGCAAACGGCAAAATTGTCGATGAACTGGTACGGGAGAGGTCTGGAGGTGTTATTCATATCAAGGGAGAGCCGCAGTTCGCCAACGGCAAGAACCTTGGAGATATCCAGGTTACCATAGAGGCATATGCCACGGATGAGGATATTTTTGACACTACTCCCCAGACGATAGTGTTAAACAACTTTAAATATACCAATCCGGATGTTCCGATCAAAAAGCTGAAAGCGATGGCGGAAGATGCATATATCATTGAGGCGCTTGCAACCAAAAAACCCTCTATCCGCTATTCGTCTCCGGCTGTTGCCAGAAGGCAGGCTATGAGCATAGAGCTGACACAGATGGATTTCGATATTGATACGTTTACTTACACTATATCGGGAAAAATTGAGTATATTCCGGCCTTTTTGCGCCACTCCGATGTAATTCAGAAGAGTACGGTAGCCGAGCGTTTTGAAGAAGATGAAAAAAGTTCTTTTATCAGGCTTCCCAAGAAGAAAAAAGGTTTCTACGGAACATGGAGCGGTTATATAATGCGTTCGGACGGCAGCAGCGCTTCTGTAGAGATAGAGATTACGAATGCCGGCCAAAGTACGATAGCATACACCTCCTTGGGGTGCGGCGGGGATCTGCTGGTCAAAACAAAAAAAACACGCAGAGCTGAATTTGTGGAGACACTTACCTACGGAGAAGAGAATTGTGTCGACAAGCTGAATATCGTTTTGCAAAAAACCGGTGAGGATCAGATTTTATATAGAGAGTATGACAGCGAGCATAAAGAAAAGGGCAAAGGAACTCTTTATCGGGAAACAGGAGAAGAGCAGTAGCAATATTGTGGGCCGGGGTTTTAGGCCCCGGCTTTCATTACCAAGCTACTGATTTATTGCTTCCGCGTTTACCTATCACCTGTTCGTCTTCCCAGATTGCCAGGCCGGTATTGATGTCTGTCAATGTCATTTGAAAATAGTACTCTACCTGCTGGGTGGAACGGTCTATCTTAATATTACGCTGGATGATCTTGCCTGAAAGGCTAAGATCAGGTGCTATCATATTGCCTTTTTTAGCTACGGTGGACTGCTTGAACTCTTCATTTCCGCGCAGCTCTTTTCTGGTCTGCATAGCCATTTTGTCCTCAGCCCCGTTTGCACTGACAGCTGTTGTTACAACAACTTTTCCGCTTCTTAAGAGCCCTACACGCATCTTTTTGACCAGTTGGTCCGTATCTATATGCTGCATGGTGTCGTTAACGACACTCGATACGGCAAGAACGTATTTTCCGCCTCCCGGTTTGCTTACTGCTCCGGATGCGATCATGGACTGGATCATCTCCTGGGCTGCTGCCTGAAAATCCCGATAATCGAGACCCATCGAGACCCATTACGGCCTCTGCGCTCTTGTCGTTGTGCATATCTATATTTTGTGTTTTAGGTGCACATCCGACCATCAATAATCCTGCCGTTATAAGGCTTACTCCAATCCATCGTCCTGCTTGTCGCATATAATCTCCTTTTCATTCCTGATATAAAGACGAAACGTCTTTGCTTTTGTGCTTGGGGATACCGCATTGATGCTAAACGGCTGATGGGCATATGCCGGAACAACCCTCCATTTTGAGAGGATACTGTCTATTGTAAAGCCCTGCTTGTCAAACCAGACAATCCTGTACTCTAACCGTTGGTATGTGTTTGAGTTGCTCTCCCCAATAACCTGAACCTGCATGAAACCATCGGGCTTCTTACGCCCTTTGATGTCTTTTATAATAATTTCGCTGTTTCCGCACTCCTGCTTGATTACGTTGACAACCGAATCGCCTTTGGGTTCGGGCGACGAAGATGTTGCGCATCCGCCAAGCAGAAGAGAGGAGACAATTATGACTGCACTGCTAAATCGCATATCGATTCCTTTTTATTATCCTAAAAATTTATTACCGTATAGCTAGGCCTTGAGTTTGCCGTAGGAATTCTAACGTAAATAATAGCATGTTTTGCATTACGGTTTATCTCTGCTTCGATGTTGTGCATTCCTGAGCGTAGCAGGAGTTTATGATTGGCTGGCATTTTAACCCGGGCCACTTGAAACTCTTTCGGTATACTTCTCCATGTGCGTGTATCGGCCTGTGTGGATGCCATTTGAAACAGTGCCGCTGCAAATCCGGCATAGCTGTTCTGCTTCCCAAGTTCATACTGCATTGCAGTTTTTATCAGTGCGGAAAAAACAGCCCTGGTAACGATATCCGGATAAGTGTAATGAAATTCGGTCAATATTACACGATCCATATCGGCTACCGTTTCGGTTTTGCCAAGCATGCCGTTTTTGTCCGATATCATGAGGTCTACAGTTGCCAAGGGGCGCATCTCCATTCTAGGAAGGGCTATTCCGGTATAGCTGATATGGTCTGAGACGATAAATAGCGGAATATCGACTCTGTACTCTTTTTTTATCGGTGAGAGCCCGTTTTCATATATGACCCAGACATAATTATCGTCTATATACCTGGCTTTTGCCATCTCGTAATCGGTCTTCAAGATCCGATTTTCAGGCATCATTCCATAGGCTTCTTTAAGTAGGGAATATGCTTTATTGTAGTCACTTTCTATTAAAAAAAAGAGTCCCGCCAGGTATGTTGTAAAAGGGTTGATAAAATCAGGATAGGCTTGAAATGTGTATAACCCGGGATATTGGTCTTTTATCAGCCTGGCAAGCTGCGGATTGGAGATCGTTTTATTGACGTTATAGGACGAACTCTCCTCTTTTGCTTTTTGGTTAATGGCCTCTTTCTGCTTGCCAATAAGCTCTGCATAGGTCTCTTTGGCCCTTCTCTGGCGGTCTACTGCGCGGTTGAGTTCTACACGGGCATCCGCAAATTGACCCAGTATCATATAATCCAGGGATTTGTAGGTGTTTACCATTACTGCATCCGTTATGGTGGCATGGTAGTCGATAACCGCATCGTTTAGCATAAGCCTGGCAATCATATCTCCCGTGCTTCCAAGCAAAATCTCTTCATTGTGATATTTGACGATACGTTCCGCTTCATCCAGCATCTTCAGGCTTGTATCATATTCTTTGGCATATAAGTATAGATTTCCTGCCTGGAGTGTAGGGAGAAGGTTTGCTTCATCCAATTCACTGTCCGTATCTTTTTCCGCTGCAGCCGCATCTGCTGCCGCTTTGTAGTTGCCGACCAGTATATCGTTACTTACATCCGGACCGGATGCACAACCGCTTCCGACTATCAGTGTAAAAAGCAGTGTAAAAAAAGTACTGATTGCTAAAAGTGCTTTGTTTTCACTTTTAAATTCTGTTACCATTTGTCAACCTTTTCCGGCATTATACATGCTCTAGTATACATCCAAAACAATTAAGAGATATTGATTTTAGTGTCATTTTTTTACCATCCAGACATATAGTTCACAGTTTTTTGGATCCATCCAGATGTCTTTTATTTCCGTATGCATAACCTTTGATATGCTCTTGGTATGCATCTCTTTGTCGAGCAGTGATCCCAGTTCACCATGCTGCAGTATTTTTGTCATTTTATGGCTTGAATCTATTTTTATTCGCATTCGTTTGGCAAGGTCCGATCTGGCCAATGATTCGGCTGTGTGCTTCTGCCTTAAATAACTGCCGCCTTCCTCTTTTTCGGCTATTCCTATACTGCCGATTGTGCCGTTTTGGTTGGGGCGGTAGAACCAGACAGGCCTTCCGCGGTATAGCCTTGAAACTGTATTGATGCTGTTTAGAGTATCTGTATCGTAACAGCGGCTCTCTCTCAGTGCTTGCGGGTTGTAGGGCGTGGTCTTGAATGCTTTTAAGGGTTCTGCCGTGTTTTTGACGCCCTTGAGCAGTGGCGCTATAGTACTGTCGGAAGCCTCTACCAAAACATACAGTCTGCCGTCATTGGCGACATAGGCATCCACCTGGTAGCTCTCTTTCATTATAATATTTGAGAGTTCGGTAATACTTTTTCGGCTTTCATGTGTAAGTTCGTTACCGTTGGCCTCCAGGCGTGATTCAAAGACAGAAGTAATATAGACTTTGATTGCATGTGAAAGTTTGTCACGTGCATCTGCCATCGCTTCCAGTCGCTGGATATAGGTTCCCTGGAAATTTACAGGGCTTGACCCTACGGCCCTGAGTGCACCTCCCGACTGAGGATGCAAAACCCATCCCGGAAGCACTTCTTGTTTCACGACCGTTTTTTTTGGAGCAGGTGTGGATGAGACGCATCCGCCAAATATCAGCATGGTTAAAATGGCTGCAAAACAGTAGCGCATTATGATCCTCCTTCATGCATCGCATATGCAATATGTTACACAATATTACCTGCCCATTGCTTCGTCTGTTTTTAAGGCGGTGCGCGATATGTTATTATTTCCCAATGAAAATAGAACCCTTTAATGAACTTAGCCGCACACTGATTGATGAGATAAACGCATACGGCAGGCTGGTTACTTATGAGAGACACCAAACCTGCATGCAGGGAGATGATCTTCTCGAGCACTTTTATATTATTTTGAGCGGCAGGATGAAAGTGTATGACATAAACCTTGAAAGTTCGCGTGAGCAGACACTTTTTCTTTTGACGCGCGGCGATATGTTCGATACGATTACCCTGCTTGACGGACGTCCGCATGA
>MZGN01000129.1 GCA_002085085.1 Helicobacteraceae bacterium 4484_230 | reverse complement strand
TATCTGTCGTTCGAGAATTTTGACAGGGATTATTTTCATAAACGTTTTCCCAATATTCAAATGAACCTGAGTGCTTTGGGGTTTAATATCCCGCATCAGCGGGTTCCGATCTCACCGGCATTTCACTATGCTATCGGCGGCATAAAAACCAATCTTTACGGCGAAGTTGAAAGTGTAAAAGGACTTTATGCCATAGGAGAGGTGGCTTCCACAGGCGTACATGGTGCAAATCGACTGGCAAGCAATTCGCTGCTTGAAGGGCTTGTTTTTGCCAGGCGTGCCGCTGAGAAAGCGCTTGCCTTCAAAGGTGCAAGATGTTCCCAAAAACTTCACGGTACGGATGAAGTGCTGGTAAGAGAGGGCGATAAAGCAAAAAAAGATAGACTGCGGCGTATAATGTGGGAACAGGTCTCAATTGTCCGAACAACGGACGGATTGAACGCTGCATTTAGGGAGATCGATGAAATGCTTCATGGGCCTATAGGTCGGTTGCTGAAGTTGAGACTGTTGACGGCAAGAGAAATTGTCCGTTCGGCACTTGCCCGTACGGGATCTATCGGTGTTCATTACCGGCAGGATTAGTGTCATAAGTGTCGATATGCAGATATCGGTCGTAAGTGGCGGAGGTGTTACATCTATTCTAATTGGGAGTTTTATATGCATGATGGTATGTTGAATCTAACAACGACATGGGTTGGAATCGCAGTATTGGTTGTTTTTGTGATTGGGTATTATTTTATCGCAACTGAAGAGAAGTATGAGATAAACAAGGCCAAGCCGGCACTTCTTATCGGTACGTTTTCGTTTATGCTGATCGGGCTTTATTATGCATTCAACGGTCTGGATCCGGATCCGCTGCATCATGAGATGAAGCTTTTGATTGAGGAGATTGCAGAGATCTTTTTCTTCCTCTTTGTTGCAATGACGTTTATTGAAACACTGATCGAGCGTGGAGTGTTTGATCTGTTGAAATTTAATCTTGTTTCCAAGGGTTACAGTTATAAAAAGCTTTTCTGGCTAACGGGGCTTTTGGCATTTTTTATCTCCCCTGTCGCAGACAACCTGACAACGGCACTGATCCTTTCGACTGTTTTGTTTACAATTGACAAAACTAACCATAAATTCCTGGTTCCGGGCGCTATAAATATAGTGGTTGCGGCAAATGCAGGCGGCGCCTGGAGTCCGTTTGGGGATATTACGACTCTGATGGCGTGGACAGCGCAAAAAGGTGAATTTATAGACTTTCTTTTTCTCTTTGTCCCCTCGATCAGCGGCTGGCTGTTGACGGCGTGGCTGCTTAGCCGGGCTGTTCCCGAAGGCAGTCCTGACTTTGATTCCGAGACCGAAGGCAAGCCTGCTATCCGTAAAGGTGGAATGGTAGTTGTCTGGCTGGGAGCAAGCACGATCCTCGTTGCGGTACTGGGGCACCAGTTTTTTCATTTCCCGGCTATGTGGGGTATGATGTTCGGTCTGGCCATCTTGAAACTGTACTCTTACGGTCTGAAACATGAAAGCGAAGACTCTTTTGATATTTTTGTAAATATGGAGAAAGTGGAGAATGATACACTGCTCTTTTTCTTCGGTATCTTGTCTGCAGTCGGCGCACTGCACTATGTGGGATATTTGAATTATGTGCACGATCTGTACGGCTTGATCGGGCCGACAGCTTCAAATATCGGTGTAGGATTTCTTTCCGCCATTGTAGATAATGTTCCGGTAATGAGTGCTATTTTGAAAGCAAGCCCTGAAATGGGCCTGGATCAGTGGATGCTTGTAACTATGACTGCCGGAGTCGGCGGATCGCTGATCAGCTTCGGATCCGCTGCCGGCGTTGGTGTCATGGGGCGTCTGCGTGGCATTTATACCTTCGGCAGCCATATGCGCTATGCGTGGACGATACTGATGGGTTACATATTGTCGATCGCACTCTGGTATGTGCAGTACCAGATACTGGGAATATATTAGTAAAAAAAGAGGCGTGCCAAAAGCTTAACAGCAGCACACCTCTTTTTTTCAAAGCCGCCTCTAAACCCCTTTAAGTTATCCTTTCTTTCTTAACTTTTATTCAAAGGTCTTATCGTGAAAGACGTCAGTATTATTGTCCTTGATTTCGGTTCTCAGTATACGCAGCTTATTGCAAGAAGATTGCGCGAAGAGAAAGTGTATTGCGAGATTGTTCCCTATTACTCTTCGGCTGAAGAGATCAGGGCTAAAAATCCCAAGGGCATTATATTTAGCGGTGGCCCATCTTCCGTGTACGATAAAGATGCCTATGAGGTTGATAAAGCTATCTATGGGATGGATCTGCCGATACTCGGTATCTGTTACGGGATGCAGCGCATAGCAGTTGATTTTGGCGGCTCTGTCGTCCGCTCTGACCATCATGAGTATGGCAAGGCGGAACTTATAATCAATAAAGAGCATGGTGAGAGTTCCGATCTTTATGCGCAATGCGAGGACGGCCGTACAGTTTGGATGAGCCATTCCGACCGTGTGGAATCATTGCCTGAGGGCTTCAAGCCGATCGCGCATTCGGATAATTCACCGTTTAAAGATCCGCGAACAGGTCGGCGATGCCAAGGTGCTTTGCGGACTCAGCGGCGGTGTAGACTCTTCTGTCGTTGCGGCATTGCTGTATGAGGCCATAGGGGATCAACTCGTCCCTGTTTTTGTGGATAACGGGTTATTGAGAAAAGGTGAGCGTGAACAGGTTGAGGAGGTCTTTAGAATCAACTTGAGAGTGCCTTTGGTTACGGTAGACGCAGTAGATAATTTTCTGGACAAACTCTCAGGTGTCGATGATCCCGAGAAAAAAAGAAAGATAATCGGACACACTTTTATAGAAGAGTTCGAAGCGGAAGCTAAAAAACATGACGGCATTAAATTTTTGGCACAGGGGACCCTGTATCCGGATGTAATAGAGTCTATTTCGGTCAATGGCCCTTCGGAGGTGATAAAATCCCACCATAATGTCGGCGGACTTCCTGACTGGATGGATTTTGAACTGATCGAACCGTTGCGCGAGCTCTTTAAGGACGAGGTCCGTAATCTTGGCCGCGAACTGGGTCTTCCCGAATCAATGATCAACCGTCATCCATTCCCGGGTCCGGGATTGGCAATCCGTATTATGGGTGATGTAAACCGTACCGATCTAGATCTTCTGCGCGAAGCTGATGTCATACTGCTTGACGAGCTTAAGGCCAGCGGCTATTACACAAGGACATGGCAGGCTTTTGCCGTATTGTTAAATGTAAAGTCCGTTGGGGTTATGGGCGATAACCGCACCTATGACAATACGGTATGCGTGCGTGTGGTAGAAGCCGTGGATGGAATGACGGCAACATTTGCCCACCTGCCGCATGATCTGTTAGAGCGTATCAGCCGCCGTATAATTAATGAGGTAAACGGCATTAACCGTGTAGTTTATGACATTTCATCAAAGCCGCCCGCGACGATTGAGTGGGAGTAGGTGAGAGGGAAGAGGGAATAGGGAAGATGGGAGAGAATATGACGCGCAGTACAGAATCCATGGCAGACACTCTGCCTATTTATCTTTTTTCAAAAACATCCCATCCGGATGTCCGTCATATTCCCATACTCTCTACCGAGTTTTTTCAACCCTACATTGATTTCAGTAAATACGATGCTATCGTTTTGACATCCAAGCAGGCTGTTCCGGCGCTGTGCAGGATAGATGTCTCATGGAAAACACTGCCTCTTCTGACGATAGCCGAAAAAACGGCTGAAGAGGCACGAAAAGCAGGCGCAAGTGTGATGCTTAGCGGTGATGGATACGGAGACTCTCTGGCGGAGATTATAATCAACGGTTTTGCCGATAAAAGATGGCTCTATCCGCGTCCTGAAGTTGTGGCGTCCAATTTTGGCCAAAAGGTAAGAGATGCCGGTGTGTCGATGGATGAGGCTGTTGTCTACAGAACATCCTGCAATAAAGAAACCGCGGGTCTGATCCTGGAGGATAATGCTGTACTTATCTTCACTTCTCCTTTTACTATACAGTGCTTTTTGAAATATTATGAATTTAAACCAACGCAAAAAGTGGTTGCAATTGGAAAGACTACTGCCTCTGCACTGCCCATGGATGTCAAGTACCGGATGCCTGAAAAACCGAATGTAGACGCTTCAGTTGAATTGGCCAAAATGATTGCCGGTTAACAGCCCTGTTTTAATTCTTAATTTAACTATCTTTGAGTACAATATTTTTATAGCCTGGGTGGTGCGACTAATCGCATATCAGGGGGTTCTACATATTCAATTAGTGAATTACGTAGCTGCTTTTGTGAGCGGTGGTCTCGCCTGAGGGTCAACGCCCGAGAGATTGTGGCCTAATAAAGCACTCGCTTCGCTCTATTTCGGCTTTGAGAACCATCAAGCCACTGCGAAACGGCCACCCGGACTATAGTTGTTCTTCAGTATTGATCCAAAAAAGTTTCATCTCTTTTGCGTGAGTACTGCAATCCTTCAAATGATAAACAAGCGGAGTAATTATATGAATGTTCTTATACTGGGAAGCGGCGGACGTGAATTTTCCATTGGTTTGGCGTTAAAAAAAGACAAAGAAGTTCAAAAGCTTTACTTTGCACCTGGAAACGGCGCTACTTCGGAGCTGGGTGAAAATATTGCAATTGCAGAGTATGAAGAGCTGGCTGATTTTGCGCAAAACAGTGAAATTGATCTGACCATAGTCGGTCCCGAGGCACCCCTGGTCGATGGTGTGGTAGATATCTTCAAAGCCAGAGGACTTACTATTTTTGGTCCATCCAAAGAGGCTGCCAGGCTTGAAGGATCAAAAGTATATATGAAAAATTTCCTGGCAAAGTATAATATCCCGACTGCACGTTACATCGAGACGGACCATATTGAAACAGCGTTTAAGTTTATTGAAACACTGCCGGTGCCTGTTGTAGTTAAAGCTGACGGGCTGTGCGCCGGTAAAGGTGTAATTATTGCTGCAACTCATGATGAGGCAAAAAAAGCAGTTTCAGGGATGCTAAGCGGAAAGTCTTTTGGAGATGCCGGAAAGAAAGTGATTGTTGAAGAGTTTCTTGACGGCTATGAGCTTTCCATGTTTGCGATATGTGACGGAGAAGACTATATACTTCTTCCTGCTGCACAGGATCACAAGCGCCTGCTGGACAATGACGAGGGTCCCAATACCGGCGGCATGGGTGCATATGCGCCTACACCTCTTGTCGACGATGTTATTTACCAGAAAGTAAAAGAGCGCGTTATCCGTCCGACTCTTGACGGAATGAAGGCGGAGGGCGCTCCGTTCGAGGGAGTATTGTTTATCGGCCTGATGATTGTTAACGGTGAACCGCTGACGCTCGAATTTAATGTTCGTTTTGGGGACCCTGAGTGTGAGATACTTATGCCTTTGATGAAATCGCCTGCCAGTGAACTTTTTTATAAGGCAGCGACAAAACAGCTGGATTCTTTAAATGTCGAATTCAGTGACCAGTATGCCGTCGGTGTCGTAATGGCCAGCCGTAATTACCCATATAAGAGTTCTGAACCGGCCGAGATAGTAGTAGACAAGGTTGTGCACGATGATATAGCCGACAATACCCATATCTCATATGCCGGAGTCAGCAGGGAAGACGGCAGGCTGTTTGCAACAGGTGGCCGAGTGCTGGTGTGTGTGGGGCTGGGTAAATCTATAGAAGAAGCCAGAAGACGTGCATACCTGCTCTGCGGGCAGGTTCATTTTGCAGGCAAGAAACTGCGGACAGATATCGCCTATCAGGCGCTTTAACCACTGTTATGGTAGATGATCCACTTGGGCAGCTGGAACGTGAACGGCTGA
>MZGN01000034.1 GCA_002085085.1 Helicobacteraceae bacterium 4484_230 | reverse complement strand
CGACAAACAACGATGTAGTGCAGTCTATTTTTGCAGGTGTTTTACTCGATATTACTCCCGAGATCTCACATGACCAGACGATCACACTCAAAATCAACCCTTCTATAAGTAAAACAAGAATAGAGCTTTCAAGCGAGGAGGCAGATCAGCAAAAAAGAAGTATGCCGCCTGACCTTGACCGTCGCCAGCTGGCCTCTGTCGTTACGGTTAAAGACGGTAACCGTATCATCATTGGCGGTCTGATTGACAAGCGAGAAGCAATGGGAACAAGCAAAGTGCCACTGCTTGGAGATATTCCGGGCCTTGGGTATCTGTTCAAATACGAAGAGAAGAAAATTCTCTCAACAGAGCTTGTTATTGTAATAGAACCTCATATTATTAAAAAAGAGAACAATACGCTCAGCTTGACCGAACTTGGGTATTCAAAATATACCAATAAAGACGTAGGCCTGGATGCAGACACAAACACGAATGCAAACAAGTAGGTAGATGAGCAACAGCCTTTTTAGAACATCCAAAGATCTTTTCTTGGATGTTGTTGATTCAAATGAGTATGTTCAGCTCGACAGAGTATCTGTTGTATACAGCGCACTGAGAGAATCAATAAAAAAACCGTTAAAAATGATTCTCCTGTACGGTAGACCGGGTACGGGCAAAAGCATGATGCTGCACAAGCTCTACCGCGACCTGTTTGAAGAGCAAAAAGTTGTTTTATACCAAACACCCATTATCGACGAAAGTGAGTTTTTGCGCTCTTTGGCTTATGACGTATATGATCACAAGATAGAAGGTGAACTGAACTTTACCCGCTTTAATGAACTTGGTCTAAACTACGAATTTGACACACCTCCACTTGTACTGCTTGACGAAGCACAGCTGTACTCACCTGCACTGATGGAAAAAATCAGGCTGATCTCGGACTCGAGAAAAATAAAATTCATCATTACTCTTCATAAAACCGAACAGGAAGACCTGATAGCAAAAGAGCATTTCCAAACACGCATATGGGAGAGTCAGCAACTCTTCAATGCGACACCGTCTGAACTAAAGATCTATATACAGAAAAAACTGTTGCGTTCAAACTCTTTTGATATAGCAAATATGTTCAATGACAAAAATGTAAAAATTATACACAGGTTCACTTCCGGAAACTATCGCGACACAAACAAACTCCTCTATCTGCTGTTCGATCTTTATGAATGGTACGAAGAAAACAGGCCTTCAAAGATCAGTTATACAAAAATATCAAATAAAATGATCGAGATGGCTGCCATCCAAGGTGGATTTTTACATGTATGATATTCCGGAACTTGAGAGAAAGTGGCTCTCCTATAAGATCAAAAAGACACTAAAGCCGATTCTTGCCGTTACCGTACTGATATTTGCAGCAATATTGGTATTCTTATTCATCCCTTCTGTTAAAATATATGACAGCCAACCTGAAAAATCTGTAAATAATAATATTCAAAAGACCATCGTGTCTGAGACTTCTGCCGAAAGCAGTCCGGAAGAAGGATTAAAAACGACATTCCAGGCCTCATCCGTCAGCAGTACTCCACCTATAGTGGCCAAAACCAAAAAGCCCGTCAAGCTTGAACCATCATTTAATTTTATGTATGGTCTTGAAGAGGAGGTGCTTGGATATTATGATGAACCGACAGAACAGAAAGAACAGATGCAGCACAGGCCTATAGAACCACTGCAGCCAAAAGCACCTGTCAATACGGAACCGAAACAAGATCATATTGTTACAAGCAAGCAGATAGGAATAAGATCAAAACATGAAACAATACAAAAGTCTGCCGAAAAAAACAATATAACAAAAAAAGGCGGCAGTGCTTTTGAAAAAACAGATACAATTGAAAAACTGGATATAAACAGAAAAAGTGATGAGAAAGATATCCAGGATGTCATCAAGCGCTTCAAGAAAAACAAAAACCCTGCTCTCAGCCTTTTTGTTGCAAAGCGTTTTTATGCGATCGGCAATTATCAGCAATCATACAATTATGCACTGATTACCAATGAATTGAACAGTGACATCGAGGACAGTTGGCTTATCTTTGCCAAATCTCTTGTCAAGCTTGATCAAAAAGAGATGGCCATAAGCACACTGGAGAGCTACATTGAAAGCAGCAGGTCGATAAAGGCGAAACTCCTGCTTGATTCAATTAGAAACGGTATGATGAAATGAAATATCTGCTGATTTTTTTTATCATGCTTACATATGCAGGTGCAGAAAATGTACGCGATGTTTACAATAATTATCAAAATAAAAACTATCTAAAAGCGTGTAAAATTGGAGAAAAACTGCTAAGCAGGCACCAGGAAGATGAAAAATTTGTCTCCCTTTATGCATTCTCATGCCTTAAAGCCGACAGAATAGACAATCTTGCCAAACCCATAGTATTATTAACAAAGAGCGAGGAAGCACGCTCCAATGCAGCTTATTTTTCAGTTATATTAATGCAGAAAAAACTTCTGCTGCATGCACTGCTAGATACTTATAATTTTAAAAGTTTAAAACTTCCTACAACGGACTATGTTCTGTCAAAGGTTTTTGACCTTTATGTAAATAGCACAGATAACGGTAAAAAACATGTTTATGCTTTTACAGACCCGGAAAATAACAAACAGTCATATAGACTTTTTATTACCAGAGACGCCTCCAAAAGAAAAATTGTCATCGAAGAATATTATGATACAATATTAACAAAACGGCATATATACAGGTAAGGGACTGAAATGGATAGAGTAACTTCAGATCTTTTAGAAGCAAAACATATTTCTCCTCAACAGATTGAACGGCTTGTCAAAGCAGGTGTAAAAGGGGAAACCCTACTTGAAACATTAACAAAAGTAGGAGTAGTATCGGTCAATTTTGTAAAACGCTTTGTTGTTGAAAATATCCGGTTGGGCAAATACGAACTCTCCATAATCAAGCAGTATCATTTTCTTAATGAACAGATGGTACTGGAGTATTTAGCTGAAGTAATGGAAGTCCAATTCATCGACCTTGACTCTATTGATATGGACTATAGCACTGCGGAACGTATACCGCTTTCACAACTAAAACGCTTTAATGCCCTTCCTATTGCACAGAATGATATGAGCATTACCGTTGTATTCTCGGATCCGCTCAATATCGATGCACAAGAGACACTGCAGCGACTGTTTCCCAGAAAGCCTATCCAGGTAGCCATATCAACAGAAAAGCAGATTCAGGCCTATCTATTTAAAATTGAACTCAAAGACAGCGTAAAAGGGCTTATTGAAAATATACGCAAAGAGTTGAACAGCATTGGAACAGTGGAGGAGCAGCAGGAAGCATCTTCAATTCTTCAGCTTATCAATATTATATTAAAGGCATGTATCAAAAACCGTGCCAGCGATATACACATAGAGCCTACAGAACACAACTGTACCGTACGTGCCAGGGTTGACGGAAAACTGGCGGAAATATTTATCTTTGATAAAGATATATACCCCCCTCTCTCCTCCCGTCTAAAGCTACTGGCAAACCTTGATATTGCAGAGCGCCGGAAGCCTCAGGACGGACGTTTCTCTGCCCTTGTCGGAGACAGGGAATTCGATTTTCGTTTTTCTACACTGCCAATTCTGTATGGCGAATCCATTGTAATGCGTATTCTTGACAAAGAGAAAGCGCTTATCAGACTCGAAGATGCAGGAATGGATCCGAAAGGCTATAAAAAACTTATCAAAGCCCTTCATCATCCATACGGCATTATTCTTGTCACAGGACCTACAGGAAGTGGTAAAACCACAACACTCTATGGTGCCCTTAATGAATTAAGAAATATAGAAGACAAGGTAATCACTGTTGAGGACCCGGTCGAGTACCGAATGAATCTTATTCAACAGGTACAGGTGCATCCCGAGGTCGGGCTGAGTTTTGCAGATGCTCTTCGCTCGATTTTGCGTCAAGACCCTGACAAGATCATGATTGGTGAGATACGTGACCAGGAGACACTTGAGATTGCTATCAAGGCCGCACTGACCGGCCACCTTGTTATTTCAACCCTGCACACCAATGATGCCATCAGCGCAATTCCGCGTATGATAGACATGGGAGTTGAATCCTACCTGGTGAGCGGTGCATTGGTTGCCATCCAGGCTCAACGGCTTATTCGAAAGATCTGCGAACACTGTAAGGAAGAGATTGACATTCCCAAAAAACTACTAAATGACTACGCATCATATATACCTCCGGATACGGTCTTTTATCATGGTGAAGGGTGTCGTGAATGCAATGGGACCGGCTATATGGGAAGGGAGATGATCAGTGAAGTACTGCCAATCAGTGATATGTTGGCAAGCATGATCGCCAAAGGTGCTTCCAAAGATGAAATGATGGAAACTGCAATCAGCGAAGGTTTTATCTCGATGTTCGAGAATGGAATGGCAAAAGCTGTAGCCGGTGTTACAACATTTGAAGAAATATTAAGGGTGGCCACAGAATGAAATATTTTACAGCAACAATCTTATCCAAAGGAAAAAAAGAGGAACATGGGTATTACGCTGATAATAAAAAAGAGGCTCTATATCTTGCCAAAGTAAAACATGCCGGCATAGTAATTCAGGTAGAAGAGTCTTCTGCGCCTCTCGAAGATCAGCTAAAACGTTTTAAAAATGAATTTCTATCGAATGCAAAAAAGAAAAAAATCAAACCTGATGCCCAAATTGCCGCTGTCCGACAGTTAGCAGTTATGACGAATGCCGGTATATCAATCCATGATTCACTCAAGGAGATCGCATCTGCCACAAGCGATAAAAACCTTGAAGGTATTTTTATGAAGATGGCCGAAGATATCAACTCAGGTTTAAGTATGTCAAAATCTGTAGAGAATTTTCGCTATCAGCTTGGCAATCTGACCCTTGCTATGGTTGAACTGGGTGAAAAAACAGGTAATATGGCAGAAGCACTCTACGCTCTGGCTGATATGCTTGAAGAGATACGAAGAAATGTCATCAAATTCAAAAAAGCCATGGCATACCCAAGAAACGTTATGATAGCGATGGCCGTTGCTTTTACCATCCTGATCTCATATGTTGTGCCGCAGTTCAAAAAGATATTTGAAGAGCTGGGTGCAAACCTTCCACTACCGACATTGATACTCTTAAAGCTTGAGTATCTTTTCAATAATTTTGGTCTGTATCTTCTTGCCGCCATGGTGGCCTTTTTTCTTTTCTTCCGTTATCTTATCAACAACAGTACAGAGGTTAGATACAGGTGGCACCAGCTGCTGTTAAAGACAATAATTATCAAGGGTGTCATTATGTACTCGACACTCAACCGTTTCACTCTGGTCTTCTCTGAACTGGTCAGGGCCGGTATCCCGATAGCCGATGCCCTGGAAACGTCTACAAATATGATCGACAGCCTTCCGCTGAAAGAAAAACTATCTACTGTTCGACAGGCAGTGGAAAAAGGCAGTTCGCTTCATGAAGGACTTGCAGAAACCGGACTTTTTGAAAATATGATCATCCAGATGGTCTCGGCAGGCGAATCAGGCGGCCAGCTTGACGCCATGCTTGAAAAGGTAACCGAATATTACAAAATGCGCTTTGATGCGATAATAGACGGAATGGCAGAAGCCATAGAGCCGATCATGCTCTTTTTCATTGCCAGTCTTGTCCTGCTGCTCGCACTTGGTATCTTCCTGCCCATGTGGTCACTTGGAGATGCTGCACAGGGCCGTGGATAAAAAAAGAGGTCACTTAGGTCTCTTTTTTTCAGGTCTCCCGGTCCCTCTTCTCCTCTTTTTGCAGCAGAGCCCTGTAGGACTCATCTTCTTTCAGCAGTCCGGCTTCATACAAGAACTGCGATGCAGTAAAATTCATCTTCTTTATTTTGTCATATTTGGCGTAGCTCAAAAAGAGTATATCTTTTGCCCTTGTAACCGCTACATAAAAGAGTCTGCGCTCTTCATCAAGACTCCCTCCCCTGCTCATCAGTTTGCGGTTTGGAAAACGCCCGTCCATAAGATCTACCACATAAACCTCTCTATACTCAAGCCCTTTCGAGGCATGAATACTGAGCAGATTTACCCCTTCCCCCTGGGTTAGATCCTGAGATCCTAGTATCATGGCATTTAAAAACCGTTCATGATCCGTATAAGGCTTTGAAAGCTCAAGCAAAACCTGTGTTTTACGGTATATGCGCTCTTTGGACTCATTTTTAAGTTTCTCATCTATACTGCCGTCAGCAAGCTGCGCACGTTTCGATGAAAGCACATCCGTGACAGATGCAAAAAAAGATGATAAAGAGATTTTCTTAACAATGCTTCTTGGCTGTTTCAATCCATGGATGGAGCGAAGCAGAACATAGAGCTCATGCAGAAGCTTGGCACCGTCTTTGGTCAGTTTCGGATGCTTCAAAACCGGATTTTTTAAAAATTTGGCCTCCAGTCCCAGTGAACCGAAGCGCCCTGCACTGCCAAGTTCCAGAAAATCATCAAAAAGCCCCAGCTGGGTATTGAGCTTTCTCTTTTCAAAAGGGTTTGAGATCGAGATATCAGGTGCAAAAAAACCGTAAAGAAGCGATCCTGAGCCCACTTTTTGCAGCGCCGCGAAGATCTCCTTGGCAGTAGCACTTCCAACACCTTTGGCATATTCAAGCAAGTGAATAAAAGCCATCATATCGCTTTCGTTAATCAAAAGTACATATATATCCAGTATAGCCTTAATCTCTTTTGAGTCAAAAAAACTCGTTCCTCCGCGCCTCCTGCATGGCAACCCAAGCTCTCTCAATGTTGCCTCAATGCCGTCTGCGGATGAGTTGTTGCGAAATATCACGGCAATCTCACTGTGTTCTGTTTTGGATTCATATATCAGACGCGCGATTGCATGATACTGGTCAAACAGCTCGTCATAGACCAGAAGTTTTGGAGGTTGAGCCCTCTCCTGTCTGGTTACCTCCAGCTTTTTTGGATAGATTCGCTCATTGAACGCAATCACTTTATTGGCTAAAGAGAGAATCGGAACAGTCGATCTGTAATTTTTTGAAAGGGTATATATAACGGCATTTGGAAACTTTTTGTCAAAAGTACCTATGATCGAAATATCAGCACCGTTGAAAGCATAAATGCTCTGATCATAATCACCTACACAAAAGAGTGACGGCGGCTTCATCACATCTATTATCGTGCCCTGCAGTGCATTGGTGTCCTGATATTCATCTACCAGCACCTCTTTATAACCCAGCTCCTTTTCAGAACAGATAGAACGCATATGTATAAGAAGATCATTGAAATTTAAAAAACCGTACTGCTTTTTAAGCCCTTCAAACTCATCTACAATATCTGCATAGATCATTGCATAGATGTCATGCTCACTCTGCCTGTAGGCTATCCACTCTTCAAAAGAGCGCTTCATCTCCGTATTTTGATAAAAAGAGTAGAGATCATACAGATAATTTGCACCGAACGGCTCACTGTCACCTGAAAGATGATGAAAACTGCGCTTTTCGTATACACTGCGAAAAAGAGTCTTGAGCTCCCTGGGCTGTTTCAAAACCACTTTCCCTTCAAACCGCTTTATCCATCTATAGCTTACGGCATGAAAAGTACCGGCATCAACCTTGGATGCTATCTGTTTGCCAAAAAATGCAGCGACACGCTCTATCATCTCCTGGGCAGCCTTGTTGGTGAAAGTGAGCAGGAGTATCTCCTGCGGCTCAACACCGCGGCTCAGCAAATATGCGATACGCCCTACAATAGTGGATGTTTTTCCCGTTCCGGCAGATGCAATGATAAGATTTTGCCCATATGGGGCAGTAGCAGCTTTATACTGTTCAGGGTTAAGTCGTGAAAGCGGCACTTGACTCCTTTACAGATTCATCTATTACATCAATACACAATCAATATTTTAAGATATGCAGGTATTGTTTATTTAGTCGAATCTTACAGGGATTTCGCTATAATTCGCCTAAATTTTTAACGCAGCAAAGGCATACCGGCATGTCAAAAAAAACCTATGATCCAAAAGCAGTAGAAGAGGCATATTATAAACTTTGGGAGAAGCGGGGCTACTTCGAAATAGAAGGCAACCGCTCCATACAAAAACCAGACAGGCATTTTGCCATTATGATGCCTCCTCCAAATGTTACGGGACGTCTGCACATTGGCCATTCACTTACATTTACACTTCAGGATATCATCGTCCGCTACAAGCGCATGGACGGCTACAGCACCCTCTGGCAGCCAGGCACGGACCATGCTGGAATAGCTACTCAAAACGTGGTTGAAAAGCAGCTTTTATCAGAAGGTACGACCAAAGAGGAGCTTGGACGTGAGGCTTTTCTCGAGCGCGCATGGAGATGGAAAGAGGAGAGCGGCGGAATCATGGTCGGGCAGCTCCGCAAAATGGGTGTCTCACCGGCATGGAGCCGGGAACGTTTTACAATGGACGAAGGGCTTAAATCGGCAGTCCGTGAAGCTTTTGTGCATCTCTATAACCAGGACCTTATCATACGCGGAAACTATATGGTCAACTGGTGTACACATGATGGTGCGCTCAGCGATATAGAGGTCGAATACGAAGAGCACAAAGGCCACTTTTACCATATGCGCTACCCTTTTGCCGACGGCAGCGGACACATAACGGTAGCGACCACACGTCCGGAGACATACTTCGGTGACACTGCGGTTATGGTGCATCCGGACGACAAACGTTATACGTCACTGATCGGCAAGAAAGTTAAACTGCCGCTGATTGACCGTGAGATAGAAATTATCGCAGACAGTCATGTAGATATGGAGTTTGGAACCGGAATGGTAAAAGTAACCCCGGCGCATGACCCAAATGACTATGAAGTAGGCAAGCGCCACGATCTTGAGTTTATAACGGTATTTGACGAAAAAGGGATACTCAACGACCATGCCGGCGAATTTAACGGACTTGAACGTCTCGCCGCACGCGAAACGATAGTAAAACGTCTTAAAGAAGAGGGTTTTATAGAAAAGATAGAAGAGCATGTTCATCAGGTAGGCCACTGCTACCGCTGCAAAAATGTTGTAGAGCCATATATTTCCAAACAGTGGTTTGTGCGCAGCGATGTTGCGACAAAATCTATAGAAAAGACCAACGAGGGACTTACGAAGTTTTTTCCGCCGCACTGGATCAACAGCTATAACGCATGGATGGGTGAACTTCGCGACTGGTGTATATCGCGCCAGTTGTGGTGGGGCCACCGAATTCCGGTTTTCTACTGTGACGAATGCGGGCATGAATGGGCATCGCAGGATGAAAACCCGCTATCGTGTCCGCACTGTTCATCTGAAAACTTTACACAGGACCCTGATGTCCTCGACACATGGTTCAGTTCGGCATTATGGCCATTCTCGACACTTGGATGGGGCAACGGCGATACAGAAGCAGACCGGCTTTTCCAAAGTGAAGATTTGAAAAATTTCTATCCGAACAGTCTGCTTATAACCGGTTTCGACATTCTCTTTTTCTGGGTTGCACGGATGATGATGATGGGTGAATCATTTATGGGCAAACTTCCATTCGACCATATCTATCTGCACGCTCTTGTGCGTGACGAACACGGCCAGAAGATGAGCAAATCAAAAGGCAATGTAATAGATCCTCTTGATATGGTGGAAAAATACAGTGCAGATGCCCTGCGCTTTACCCTTGCTGTACTGGCGGTTCAGGGGCGTGATATCAAACTGAGCGAAGAGAAACTGGAACTTAGCCGTAACTTTACAAACAAGCTCTACAACGCATCAAAATTTCTCCAGATGAATACTGAGACATTCGACGACCTGGAAAACATAGAGATAAAAACACCGCTTGGACTATATATGCAGAGCCGTTTCGCCGTTGCAATCGAAGAGACACGCGGATTTTTGGATGA
>MZGN01000033.1 GCA_002085085.1 Helicobacteraceae bacterium 4484_230 | reverse complement strand
ACAAACCACATTTCGCTATAATTGCGCGAAGATTTCTTTAGCAGGAGATCGGATCTATAATTCAAGGAGAAGCTATGAAAAAGTTTCACGCAGGGAAATACCGTCCCTATAGTCAAGTCGATCTGCCAAACAGACAGTGGCCAAACAACACGATGACCAAAGCGCCGATCTGGTGCAGTGTCCCGATCTGGTGCAGTGTCGACCTTCGTGACGGCAACCAGGCACTGATCACACCTATGAACCTTGATCAAAAACTTGAACTTTTCGACCTCCTGCTTAAACTCGGTTTCAAAGAGATAGAGGTTGGTTTTCCTTCGGCCTCAAAAGTGGAGTATGATTTTTTGCGTACGCTTGTCGAGAAAAAAATGATCCCGGACGATGTCACCATCCAGGTTCTTGTGCAGGCAAGAGAGCACCTGATAGAGCGCACATTTGAAGCCCTTGAAGGTGTAAAAAAAGCGACCGTCCATCTGTACAATTCCACTTCTGTTGCCCAGCGCAAAATAGTTTTTCAAAAAGAGAAGCAGGAGATCATCGACCTTGCTCTCGAGGGCGTGGACATGGTCAAAGAGCGTGCCGAAAAATTTGACGGAGATATCATGCTGGAGTATTCTCCGGAGAGTTTTACCGGTACGGAGCTGGAGTTCGCCGCCGAGATCTGCAATGCTGTCACGAACCGCTGGGGGATCAGTGCAGAGAGAAAAGTGATCATAAACCTTCCTGCCACGGTAGAGATGGCAACACCAAATGTCTATGCAGACCAGATAGAGTGGATGAGCCGTCACCTGGACAACAGGGAGCACATATTCATATCGACACATACCCATAACGACAGGGGAACTTCTGTAGCCGCGACCGAACTGGCACTTCTTGCAGGGGCCGACCGTGTCGAGGGAACCCTGCTTTCAAACGGGGAGCGTACCGGGAATGTGGATATCATCACACTGGCACTGAACCTTTACACACAGGGGATAGACCCCAAACTTGATTTCAGTGATCTCAATACGGTCGTTGATATCGTGGAGCGCTGTACGGATATAGAGACCCATGTTCGCCACCCTTATGTCGGCGAGCTTGTCTATACCGCTTTTTCCGGTTCACACCAGGATGCCATAAAAAAAGGGATGGCGTACCAGAGAAGCAAGCACGATTCACTGTGGGAGGTTCCTTATCTTCCGATCGACCCTGAAGATGTCGGACGTACATATGAAAGCATTATCAGGATCAACTCACAATCTGGAAAAGGCGGAGTTGCCTATGTGCTCGAAGAGAGATTCGGCTATCAGCTGCCCAAGAAAATGCATCCGGAGATAGGACGCATAGTTCAGGCGGTCACAGACAGCGAAGGGCGCGAACTCAGCCCTGAAGAGATCAAAAAGATCTTTGAGGAGACATATTTTCACCCAGAAAGCCATATAGAGCTGATCGATTTTGCGACACACAGCAAAACGGTAAAAGACTCAACCGTCTACTGCCGCCTGAACTACAGATACAACGGCAAAGAGTATGAGACACAGGGCAGCGGAAACGGGCCCATAGATGCCTGCAAAAAGGCTCTGAGAAAAGTCTATCCCCACCCGTTTACGATCAGGTCGTACAGCGAACACTCATGCGGAGAAAAATCGGATGCCAAAGCCGTAGCATACATTGAGATAGAGACAGAGGCATACGATACCTATTTCGGAGTCGGTACCGATACCGATATAACATTCGCTTCGGTAAAGGCACTTTTCAGTGCACTGAACCGCGCATTTAAAAACTAAACCCGACAGCTATCTCCGGATAGCCGTTGGAGTTGTCCCCGTCTTGCGAACTGTCAAAATACTCCTGAACCCAGCCGACGCTTACATAGCTGTTTGAATTGAAACTGTATGACACACCGGCACGTGCCCCGTATGAGTTGTAATCATCATAGCCGGACCCGACAAAAGAGCGGCGGTAAAAAGCTCCGGCATAGGGTCTGAACTTTTGATGCAGGGGTATATAGTATGTTACCGGGACACTCACTTCGTTTAAAGAAGGGTCCCCGCCAAACCATCCCCTGTATGTAAGGCCGACAGAGAGGCCGTTAAGAAAAAAGTAGCTGCCGCCGATACCGACGATAGTGTAGTCGGAACCGTAACCTCTTCCCGCACCGATGCCAAAATTGAACTGCTTGTTTCCCTGTAAAAAAACATCCGCACAGAGTAGTGTTGACACTGTTAATATTGCTGTTGCCATTAAACGTTTCATCTGTTTCCTTTTATAATCCCTAAAAGATCAATACCTCATCAGGATCCACCTCGGTATCTGTTTCAGGTGGTTTGGATATCTTTGTAAAGTATTCGGTATGATCGCCTTCATTGACCTCTATCACACCGTCCGGTTTTGTGAACTTCCGCTCTATGTGCGGATAGAGTTTGATTAGCTGGCGGTAGTAGTAGCTAAAGGCCGGGCCTGCAACCCTTCCTCCGGTCTCACGCCTTCGCATGGGAGTGTTGTTGTCGTTTCCGAACCACACAACCGTCTCTACCGTCGGCGAATAGCCTGCAAACCATGCATCTATAGACTTGTTGGTCGTGCCTGTTTTTCCTGCCAGTTCGATCCCGCGGACACGTGCTCTGCGGCCCGTACCTCTTTTTACAACATCCTGTAGGATACTTGTCATCAAAAATGCCTGCTGCGGCGTTGTAATCACTTTTGATCTCTTTTCATGTTTGTATGCACTGCGGTGGTTGACCATGGAGCTGATCAGAAACGGCTCTACCTGCACTCCTCCGCCTGCAAAAGTGCTGTAGTGCTTGGCCAGCTCCAGCGGTGCCATGGTAATACTTCCAAGTGCCAGAGAGAGGTCGTTTGGAAGGTTGTCTATCTCATAGCGCTTCAGCTCTTTTCTCATATTGCGCAGACCTATATCCGTAACCAGATTGATCGTAGCCAGGTTTCGTGAATGCACCATCGCTTCACGCATCGTGATAAGCCCTTTGTAATCCTCTTCATAGTTCTTTGGGCGCCATTTTGTCTCTTCACCCTCTTTCTCATAATTATAGGTACGGGCAATATCGACCAGTTTCGTAGCACCGGAATACCCGTGATCGATCGCTACCTGGTAGATAAAAGGCTTGAAGGCGGAACCAGGCTGACGCTTTGCCTGGGTAGCACGGTTATATGAGCTTTTTGCATAATCCACACCCCCGACAAGAGCCAGTATGTCACCCTCTTTCGGATCGATCGAAACCAGTGCGCCGTTTAGCTGCTCCATTGCCGTCTTGTTGAAGTCACCGGCATTTTCCGCACGGCTGTAGGCAAGTTTATGAGCATAGGCAAGTGCGTCACGGGCGGCTTTCTGCAGGGCAAGATCAATTGTGGTCTTAATGATATAACCGCCGGTCCTGACATCAGGGTATATCTTTGAAGCCCTTCTTAACACTTCATCGGTTATGTACGGAGCCCTGTTTTTGGTCAGGGTATCGTCATGGACGATAGGCATCTCCGCAAGGGCCTCGTCACGGGTAGCATCATCGATCCATCCAAGAACATACATCCTCTCTATCACGCGGTTGGCACGCCCGAGAGAGAGCTCGTAATTTTTGGTAGGGGCATAGAAACTGGGCGCCTTTGGAAGACCGACAAGAATCGCCATCTCTTTGAGCGTGAGGTGCTGCAGATCTTTATGAAAGTATCCTTCGGCTGCCGTAGCCACACCGTAATAGCCGTGCCCGAGATAGATAACGTTCAGATAGCGCTCCAGTATCTCCTCTTTGGAAAGCTCACGCTCTATTTTAAGCGCGAAAATCAGCTCTTTGAGTTTACGCGAGAATTTTTTCTCCCTTGTCAAAAGCGTATTCTTGACCAGCTGCTGCGTAATGGTGCTTGCACCCTCTACAAGCCTCATCGCCTTGATATCTTTTATGATCGCCCGAAATATCGCGTCCGTGTTAATGCCGCTGTGTTCAAAAAAGACCGTATCTTCAATGGCCAGAAGTGCCTCGATCAGACGCGGAGGTATCTCATCGAACGTGGCATAGTAGCGGTGCTCTTTTAAAAAGATATTTGCTATTTTTTTACCGTTTCGGTCAAATATCTGCGTAGTTCTGGGGACATTGAACTCAACCAGCGATCTCGTCTCATGGCCGTACCTGGCACTGAAATAGAGCACATAGACAATTGGAAATGCCAACAGTACCAACAGTAAAAAAAGAAAAAACTTTTTCATTGCCTAAAATCCCTCTGGGCAAAACTTGCCTCTTTCAATGTTTTCGTATACGGACTTTTCGGATTCTCCATCACTTCACGCATAGCACCCTTTTCCTGAACCTCTCCGGATCTAATAACGCAGATATCCTCGCACAACGAAGCTGCAGATATCATGTCATGTGTTACAAAAAGCATTTTAAAACCCATCTTCTTCTGGAGTGATCCCAGCAGTTCTATAATCATCGAACGCATCTGGGGATCGAGCGCCGTTGTAGGCTCGTCCAGCATCAGCAGCTTAGGCTTTGTGCTTAACGCAATGGCTATGACAACCCGCTGCAACTGCCCACCGGAAAGCTCCGGAGGAAACCTTCCAAGAAGAGCATGATCCAGACCAACCTTGTCAAAGAGCTCTTTTGCTTCATTATGCGCTATAAAGAGCTGGTCTTTTATCCTTGTCAAAGGAGAGAGCGCCGTAAAAGGATTCTGAGGCACCAAGGCAATACTTTCTCCGCGTCTGAGCTCAAACGGCGCTTCAAAATCCAGTTCCATTTTCATTGCCGAAGGCAACATTCCCAACAGTGCTTTTAGCGTCAGACTCTTGCCGCTGCCGCTCTGCCCGACAAGGGCAAGAGAGCTGTTGATCTCAAAACCGATATCGACCAGTATTTTTGTTTTATGTATGATCTTGAGCCGATTGATTTTCATATGGGGTAATTCTAACAAAAGATGTTTAACAATAGGCTCTAATTATATTTGCGGCTCTGATCAACACCTTTTTGTCAACTCCGAGTCTGGCGATCAGACGGATTATGGCACTCTCGACTGTAGGCTGGCGGATAGCACCCACAAGTATCCCCTGCCGCTTGAGCTCATCACGTATTTCAATTACCTTTCGGTTGTCACCGACTGCTACAGGAGCGATCAGACCGTCCATCTCTACGCCGAGCAGCTCTTTTACCAACTGCCTGCGCTCTTTTATCTGCCGCGTCAGTTCTTCCGAGTTGGCTATAATATAATTTAATGCTTTATGCCCGAGAAGCGTATCGAAAAGCGAAGGGGCGGTAGCATAGATAACCGGCTTGGCACGGTTAAGCAGATAATCCGTAATATGTTCGGATGCCAGTATATAGGCTCCGAAACTCCCGTACGCCTTGCCAAGCGTACCCATTTTTATATGATTTTGCCTGACTTCAATGCCATAATGGTCAAACACCCCCATCAGCCTGTTACCCACCACTCCGCTGCTGTGCGCCTCATCAACTATCAGCAGTGCATCATACTCATCGGCGACAGCAATTATCTCACGCTCAAGCAGATCCCCCTCCATAGAGTAGATCCCCTCCACGGCGACTATCTTGCGGCGGGCAGTTGAAGAGGCGAGTTTGCCTCTGAGATCATCTGCATCATTATGGATAAAAAATGTCACTTTCGCTTCCGTCAGTCTGGTCGCCAGAATGCCGCTTGCATGATACATCTCATCCATAAAAAGCTCATCACCCCTGCGCGCCAGTGCTTCGATCATGGCAATATTCGCATTAAACCCGCTGCCCATGACAATACACTCTTCAAAATCGTTGGCTGTACATAGCGCCTTTTCAAAATCGACATGAATCTGATGGTAGCCGTTAACGAGCATAGAGGCCTTGGCGGCATGGGAAGGGGCTGCTCCAAGAGATCTACATGCCGCCTGCATAAGTTCCGGCCTGTCGGCAAGTCCAAGATAATCATTCGATGCCAGATCAGCCAAAGACGGATCATAAAGATGCCTTTCACGATGACGGCCGGAGCGTTTTAGCGCGGCAAGCTCTTTTTCATAATACATAATAAACTACCATTTGCCTGCAGGTACTGCAAAAACACTGCGTAATATAATAAAAATCTTTCCAAACAGGCAAAATCTTCTCCATGCTTAATTTTTACGGATTATACAACAATCATTATAGAGACATCTCTATATTTAGAGCCGTCTTTGTATTTTTTCGCTACCCTTTTACGATAAAAAACAGTGAAAAGGGATGCAGTGGGCTTCTTTTCAAAATTCCTCCGCAAAAAAAAATATACAGATAACAAGAAAAACGGTGCCGGCACTTCCGAAAAGAGGACGAATAGAACAGCTGATGAGATCAGCATTAAAATGGTTGAATTCAACATCAACGATCTTTTTGACGACCTCGCTAAAGCTACGGCAAAATCAAGAAATAAAAAAAAGATCGAACTGTTTTTTGAATCTGAAAAAAATGTTCCTTCAAAAGTCATAGGGGACAGAAACTACCTGGGACAGGTCCTGTGGCACCTTCTTGACAATGCCGTAGATTTTACCGATGCAGGCAAAGAGATCAGACTATGCGCAGAGCGCAAATACTCCAACCTCAATGAGATCCACCTCAGATTTAAAATTACAGATAACGGCAAAGGGATACAGCAAAAAGCCATAGATGAAATACTAACACCGTTTTTTAACGGGCAGCTGCCCTCCCTGAAGGAGTTTGGGATCGAAGGCAGAGGCCTCTTCAGCGCACGTGAAATTCTGAACAAAATGAAAGGAAAACTGAGCGTCAAGGCCGGCAAAGAAGGTGGAAGTGTTTTTATGGTGGATATACCGCTGTTTTCGACAGACCCTCTTAATAAACGCCACTACCGGCTACCGGACAATGCATCAAAGATATTGAAAATAAAAATCTTCGATACGAATCGCAGCAGTGCATCAGGACTGAAAAAACTTTTTGAATATTTTCGCCACGAGGTATCTGCACCTGTTTCAAATCGTCTAAATACCGTTGTCGGCATCGACGACTATGAGATGATTATAATCCCGGACAAACTGATCAATGAAAAAATCGCCGCACAGATCAGAGCTGCCAAATCAAAAAAAGATCTAAAACTTGTGCTGATAACAGACAGCTATACACACTCCGGCAAACGAGCATTGGAGCTGGCAGACGGACAGATAAAAAAACCTTTTACTCAGCAGATGATCTTTCAGCTGCTAATCAACCTTTATGCAGCCGGACAAAGCAGCAGTGCAAATGAGCCCTTGTCAAAAAAACATATTTTAAATTAAAGAGATTTTTGCTGCATTGCTAACGCCAAGGTGATAAACTTCAAGTATCTGCAAAAAGAGAGGAAAAAGCAAAACTTATCATCTGCACAAACCTGATATACTAAATATACCGTTTTCCAAACATTGTCGCCATGTTGTCATTTGCCGACAAAATATAAAAGGTATATACACATGAAACTTTTGCTACTGGTTATCATAAGTGCACTACTGATGGCAGATATCGTTCCCCACGACAAGAATTACTATACTAAAGAGGTCAGAAACACGGAGTTGATCTATACTGAAGACAATGTGGAGTTTGCCAAACAGGCGGCAGAGGTAGAGATGAGACTGCAGCCCCAGTATGAAGACAAATTCGGCTGGAAGATGGACGAAACGCTGTACGTCGGCCTAATTTCCGGTTTTAATCAGATCGCAAACGGCTTTTCAACACAGTTTCCAAACAACCGCCAGATCAACTATGTGGGCGGCGCGATGGATATAGACTACTTCAGTTCTACTTCATGGCTGAACACACTTCTGTATCATGAGACGGCACACAACTATCAGGTAAATGCCAAAAAGAACGGATTTTCCCGCTTTCTTCATACTGTTTTTAGAAACGGCGGCATTATAGCACCCCTTTTTACCATCCCTAACATAACCGAAAGCTCGTTTCTGCTCGAGGGAAATGCCGTACTTAACGAGTCATGGCACGGCAACGGCGGGCGGCTCTACAGCGGACGCTTCAAAGCGGCCACGCTGATGCAGGCAAAAGCCGGATACCTTACGCCCGGGCGTGTATATAACGACAACTATTTTTTCCTTTACGGCTCACACCACTATACGCTTGGCGGTTATTACCAAAAGTATATGGCTGAAAAATACGGCCTGAAAGAGATCAACGGCTACTGGATGAACCATTCGTGGTACTGGTTTTGGCCGTTTATCACCAACCTTCCCATGAGACGCTCCGTCGGAGTCGATTTCGAGACCTCTTTCGAGGCGTGGAGTGAAGAGATGTCCCGTGAAGCAGAGCTGGTTGTAGAACCGGATGGCGAACTGCTCGCTTCGAGCCAGTTCTTCTCTCCACTCAACGGTGATAAAGAGGAGATCTATTTCATCATCAATGAAAACGGCAGAGAGAAACCCGAGCTTGCAGTCTACGACAAACAGAGCGGCAAAATGGCCAAAGAGAGCGGCGGATGGATTGCCGGAAAAGTTGTAAAAACGCAAAGCGAATATGCAACCCAGGGTTCGGCATACACCTCTCCATGGCGCATACACATGGGTCTTTACGATGAAGGTGCTTTTATTTTTGACAAAACAAAAGGAAAAGTTGTAGAAGGGTATCTAAGCGATGGGGCTATGGTCTATTTCGATGTCAAAAGCTCTTTTGACCAGCCGCAGCTTTATGTCGGAGATACTTTTTATGCCCGGGTAAACTCTTCGGTCTATATCGACGGGGATGATCTGTACTATTTTGTCCAGAACGGCAAGATGCGCACACTCTACAAAAACAGGTCGCCGCTCTTTTCGATCAACGGCTACTACAGCTACGTCAGCGGTATCGACTCAAAAGGAAGTATCTATTTTATCGCCAATACGGCACATGGATCCGGGCTGTACCGGTTCTATAAGGGCAGTTTTTCCAGAGCAAGCCGGGCGGATACCATTTTCGACGCGCGCCTGATCGATGACGGGCATGCACTCGTGGCCGCTATGGGTTCGGATGCATATCTTTATGAAAAGATCCCACTTGAAGATATAAACGAAGCCCCGCACGAAGTCGTTCTGTTCGCTGAAAAGCAGCCTTATTACAAAGCAGCGGAACCTTCAACGGGAAAAAAGGATATTCCGAAAATAGACCTCAAGGAGCCTTACTATTCGCTACTGGCCATGAACTACAGTGCCGCAACACTTAACCTGGGCAATGATATGGATGCCGGCTTCATCTACAGTATAGACATAAGATTCGCCGATCCTCTCAACCAGAATGAACTCTCCCTGTTTTCCAGCAGAAACCTGGATGAATATACAATTGCAGGTGCAGGCTACCGCAATAGCCAGTATTTTATACAATACAGCATACAAGCGTACGGTGTTTTAGACCATCCTGGCGATGAAAATACGACAAACCTGAGAGGCGAGGACGATAAACGTGATTTCGGCATAGCTGCCATGGCCACTTTGCCGTTTATACAGATGGGACACTACTATGCGGCACTTAACGGAAGCTATTATCAGGATTATGAAAGCCACTCCCGTGAACCTTTGAGTGCATCACTGAAACTGAGCAGGTTTGAGCAGTACGGTGTCAGTATGTATCCAAATTCATACATAGATCTTGTTCCATACATATCCAAAGACCGGGACGATATCACTTTTGGAGGCAGCGGGGAACTGCAGCATGAACTCGGCATGGAGTTCTATATCGGGCTTGAAGGGCAATACTCCGAAAGTGATACCAAAGACAACCTTGACGAAAGAGGTGTAAAAATATCGAAAGCGGTAGTCAGCATTGACGGTGATCCGACAAGGGTATCCATGCCGAGCATCAGGGATACAACTTATGTCAAAAGTGCCGTAAAAGGCGGTGCGTCGCTTAAAAAAGTCATCAACCTCAGCAGCTACTTCTTTACCTTTCCGGTCTCGCTGCGCAGAGAGTCGCTTTATGCATCATACAACTACTATGACCTTGAAATGTTCAACACCAACGAGCACGAAAAAGTGGATGAAATCACGGCGGGCTTAACACTTGATACTTTTATACTGAACGTCGCTCCCATCCTGTTGAGTTTTGAATACATCTACAACAGCAACGACAATATTGCCGATGAGCATAATTTCAGATTTTCCATGGGGTTTGCTTTTTAA
>MZGN01000128.1 GCA_002085085.1 Helicobacteraceae bacterium 4484_230 | reverse complement strand
CTCCGCCGCTTGCAGATTTTAAAGATGTAATAATAGCATTTTATGGATTTAGGTATGAAGTTGTATGTAAAATATGGGGAAAATATGAGTAGTAAACAGGAATGACTGCTCGAGTTGCCTTCCCTGTTTTTTTCATTTTATATCAATACGGATACAAGATCCATACACCTAGGTTCTTACTGATTTCCCAGGTAATAAAATTACCATGAAAGAATTATACCATATTTATGTTAGAAATGTTTTAACGGTTAAAGCGGTAAAGACGAGAGTGTCTCCATGTTTATGTTAGAGACAAACGGCAATCTGTTAGCTTCAACAGGCATTCCATAAATAAATAAGATATGACTAAACCCTGTTTTTTTAAACAAAAAGCAGAGTAACGCTTTTCTAGAAAATATCTCAAAACCTTAAGAATATTTAGTGAAATGATAATATGATTTTTTGTCACTTTTGACAACGGACGGTAAATCGTATATTACATAAACGATACGGCCGTCATACAGATTGCCTTATCGCAGCGACAGTGCGGGAAAATACGTGTGCAGCAGCGATATGCTTTCGGTGCTGAGATTTCTTATAAACCTGTCAAATTTATCTTCTTTGCTCCATGTCGGATCTGTGACTTTTGCGAGAGTTTCAAGATGCTTTTTTGCATCATGGTTTACGCCTATGCTGTCTATAAGTCCTGCATCTTTGGCTTGGGCAGCGGTAAAGATATGGGCATTGGCATAGGCATCGCTGTTGTTTACATCAAGCTTTCTTGCGGCAGCAACATCGTTGACGAACATTGCATAGGTGCCCTGGATCACCTTGTTGAGCTCCTCTTTTTCATATTTGGTCCATTCACGGTCAGGAGTTCCGACCTGTTTGAATTTTCCGGCTTTTACAACCTGGGTCTTGATCCCGATTTTCTGCATAAGCTCCTCAAAGTTGGCCCCCTGCATTATAACGCCGATAGAACCGACCATGGAGCCGGGATTGGCCATTATCTCATCTGCCCATATGGAAGCGTAATAGCTGCCGCTTGCAAGGATCCCTTTGGCGTATACGACAACAGGTTTTTTCTCAGACAGGCGTTTGACTGCGTAAGATATCTCAAGTGACGGCGCTACCGCACCGCCTGGTGAATCTACAACAAGAAGCGCACCTTTGATGCCGTCATCTTCCAGTGCTTTGTCTATCTGCTCCACAACATCAGTAGCGTCAAAAATGGGTCCCGACAGGGTGATCTGCTGTAGATTTACCGGCTTGAGGTCCTCTTTTGCCGCCGGAGCGAACAGCAGAAACAGTATTAGCAGAAAGATCATTGCCTTAAAATGGTTTTGAATAAATCCAAGCGTAGCCGCTATAGGCAAAAAAAGTTTTTTTAATCCTTCCATGACCTACTCCTCTGTTTTGACGACTTTTCCGTCAATAAAAATTTTTTTGATTGGATAGTGTTGAAGCAGCAGGTGCAGCGGCAACTGTTCATTCGGTTCTGAATCAAGTTCAAGAAGCAGCATGTCGGCATCTTTGCCGACGGCAATTTCACCGCAATTCAGTCCGAGAGCATTGGCTGCGTTTATCGTAACGCTTTCAAGCAGCCGTGACGCCAGTGGTGCAAGTGCCGTTTCGGAGTGCATAAACAGGGCGATCTTCATCTCTTCAAAAAGGTCCAGTTTGTAGTTGGAACTCAATCCGTCCGTACCGCACAGCCATTTGACAGAGTGTTTTTCCAGTGCATCCAGGTCGATAGCTCCATTACCCAGAAGACGGTTGGATACGGGGCAGTGGATAACGGTATGGCCGTCTCTGTGTAATATTTCAAGTTCTTTGTCATTGGTATGTATTACGTGGGTCATCAGTGTGGAGTGTCCCCTGAAGAGTTCAAGAAACTCTTCGGCGGAATTTACTGCACTGTTCTGTTTGAGAAAATCGTTGAAGAACGGTTTGAAGTCCCCTTCATTTTTATCAAGCCACTCTCTTTCGGCCAGGCTTTCCATGAAGTGGGCTGTGGTGACCAGGTTTTTATCTTTTGCGATCTGAAGTGCTTTTTTGATCAGGATCGGATGTACGGAGTAGGGTGAGTGAATGGCAATTCCGGAATGGAACCCTTCTCTGTCTACTGCTTCCGAGGCATTCAGACGCGAAATAAAATCACCAAAAAGTGCATCGGCCATCTGCGCCTGCGAACCTATCAGCTCATTGAAGAAGACAACTTTCTGCGGAGCGGTTGCAGCAGCCTCAAGATCCAGCCCATAGGAGCTGACGGCACCGAAGGCGGTTATGCCGCACTTTAGCATATCTTTAACAGCACTGTTTATGCAGTCTATGCTGCAGCCGTTTACAAGATCATCCCGCTGTTCAATTACACTGTAGAGCCAGGGAAGAAATCCGCCATAGGTAAGTTCAGTCCTGTTTGCGCTGAACTCAAGGTGTACATGGGGGTTGATCAGCCCCGGCATAAGCAGTGAGTTTCGGGGAAGATCGATAAGCTCGGCATCAGGATAGGTGTCGAGAAGTTCCTGCAGTGGTCCAATAGCATGTATTGTTTTATCAAAAGCGATTGCGCTGCCACTGCTCTGGTGAACGGGAGATAAAATAGTATCTGGATTTATGATTTTCAATACTGTCCTTGTAACTAAAAAAAAATTATGCTTTACATCGCTATAATACATGCTTAAAATTTACAGTTAACAAGGGTTATAATGAAAGTTGTAGTTATTCAGGGACCAAACCTCAATATGCTCGGTATCAGAGAACAGCAGATCTACGGACCGATGAAGTTGGAGCAGATTCATCAGCAGATGAAAGATTTTGCCGCACAAAACGGTATTGAGGTCGAGTTCTTCCAAAGCAATCTTGAAGGTGAGATCGTTGACAAGATCCAGGAGTGCTACGGTGACGCTAACGGTATAATTATCAATGCCGCAGCCTATACACATACTTCCATTGCCATTCGCGATGCTATTGCGGCAGTCGGCTTGCCTACAGTTGAAGTTCACATAAGCAACATTCACCGTCGCGAAGAGTTCCGTAAAGAGAATATGATAGCACCAGTCTGCACCTCTTCCATAGTAGGGTTCGGTCCGTTTGGATATCATCTTGCAATGGTCGGCATTATGCAGATAATGAATGAGATCAAAAATTTATCAGGAGCCGCCGTTTTATTTTAAGAAACAGAAATATTTTTTTCCGTCATTATGTTGTTGTCGGCCTGGGCGGCAATATCGGCAATGTTTTTCGCAGGTTTGAGCGCCTGCATCTTTTTTTGAACAGGGATCCGAGGATTCGGGTAATTGAGATGGCACCCATGTTGAAAAATCCCCCTTTTGGCTATGTGGATCAGGATGATTTTCTAAATTCTATTATAACTGTTTCAACGTCAATGAGCCCCAATGAGACCCTCCGCTTTTTGCTCCATACGGAAAAGCGTTTCGGCCGAAAACGCAGTTTTGCCAATGCTCCCAGAACGCTGGATTTGGATATCCTTTTTTTTGATGATTTGAAAATAGACAGACCTCATCTAAAGATACCCCATCCTCAGTGGTGTGAGCGTGAAAGCGTGCTTATACCAATGAGTTTCATGCGTACTGTAAAAACCGGCAGGAGATATCAATATGCATGAAAAGAGGGCAAAAAAGACACGTTTCGTTGCCATAACAAGCGGCAAGGGAGGTGTCGGCAAAAGCACTATCAGCTCCAACCTCTCATGGCTGTTGGCAAAGAGCGGTCTGAAGGTGGCGGTATTTGATGCAGATCTCGGGCTTGCGAACCTGGATGTAATGTTCAATGTCCGTGTCAGAAAAAATCTCCTGCATGTACTTAAAGGGGAGGCTTCGGTAAAAGATATTCTGATTCCAATCCGTAAAAATCTCCTGCTTATACCCGGTGAAAGCGGCGAGGAGATACTGAAGTTTTCCAATTCGGATCTCTTTGAAAACTTTGTCAAAGAGGCAAATATTCTTGATGATATGGATGTGATGATAATCGATACCGGAGCAGGTATAGGTGAATCGATGCAGCTTTTTTTACAGGCCGCAGACGATGTGGTTGTCGTCACCGTACCTGATCCTGCTGCAATTACCGATGCTTATGCTACTATCAAAGTTACCGCCAGAAAACGTAATGACATTTATATGATAATGAACCAGGTGCGAAGTGAAAAAGAGGCCAACGGGATATTTGGCAAGATTAAAAAAGTCGCACAGGCAAATATATCGGAAAAACTGGAGCTGAACCTGATGGGCAGTCTTGCTTTAAGCGACAAGGTCTCCGAGTCAGTCAAACGCCGGGCTATATTTGTCAAAGAGCACCCATCGTCAAATGCCACACGGGAGTTGGAGAAAATTGCCAACAGAATCGCACGGAAAATAGACGGAAACACCCGTGTAAATGCTTATGAAAGCGGACTTACGGGACTGTTCAAACGGCTTTTTGACCATTTTTAAGAAAAACTGCCATCTCTCTGCTGTTTGATATAACTCAAGCATAATTTTATAATATCACATTATACTTCGCAAAAAAAAGCAAGGGCGACGTATGCCCGCAAGGTAAAATATGAGTGAATTTTTAACAGGTATACAGGACAAATCCCCTTTTGAAGGGCAGTTTCCGGATGGCCATCCCGTAAGGGTCTATTTGGAAGAAAACCTTCTGATAAGAAAATATATCTCGGAACTTCAAAGCATCAATATTGAAAAGAACTATGAGTTTTACAAGGAGCTGTTTGGCAAACTCTGCAGGGTAGAGCAGCACTTTGCAAGAAAAGAGAACCAGCTTTTCCCCTACCTGGAAAAGTACGGCTGGACAAGTCCAAGTCAGAACATGTGGGCGTTTCACGACAGAATACGTGAAGAGATCAAAGAGGTGCGCAAGGCGATAGAAGCTAAAGATATTCAAGGTATCTCACATACTGCCGGCATAGTTTTTAACAGCCTGGAGCATATTATGCAGGTAGAAGAGGGCAGGCTTCTGCCAAACGCGATGGGTATGCTGAGCGAAGAGGACTGGAAAGAGTTTCGAGAAGGTGATGAGGAGATAGGCTGGATGTTCGACCAGCCCCCGACACCGTATCCTGCACCGGAATATATCCATCCGTCAGACGACAGGCAGCGTCGCAAACTGCCGTTCGATACAGACGATAAAACCCATTATGATGAAGGGTATCTGACTCCCGAGCAGGTCAATTTTATTTTCAAATATATGCCGATGGATATAACCTATGTCAATGAAAACGACCAGGT
>MZGN01000032.1 GCA_002085085.1 Helicobacteraceae bacterium 4484_230 | reverse complement strand
GGCTTTTGACAAAGGCGTACAGTCTCAGCCATGCAGGGATAATAGGGGTTGTCAGCTATACAAATATCCCTTTTGCCATTGGATTTGGCTGCATGCTTGGAGATGTTTTTCCTGATTTTTGGGTATTTGCAGGAATAGGGCTTATCATACTTGGCGGATTGATGGTAAAGAAGGGATAGCGGTCTGTCTTATATTTTCCGGGATGTGCTTCAAGAGAGATTTGCGTAAAGGACATTTTCTGTATAATTTGAAATTTAAAACTGTGAACAGGGGTGCTTAATGAGTATGGAAAAAAGAAGAGTAGCTATGATCTTCCCGGGGCAGGGAAGTCAGACTATAGGGATGGGCAAAGCATTTTATGATAACTCGGCACTTGCACGCGAGATGTTTGATAAAGCTTCGGAGCGCATCGGTGTAGATTTTCAGAAACTCCTTTTTGAAGAGAATGGGCAGATAAATCAGACCGCTTATACACAGCCGGCAATTCTACTGGTTTCCATGATTGCCTACAGGCTGTTTCAGGAGGCGCATCCACTGGAACCGACACTGCTGATGGGCCACTCGCTGGGTGAAATATCTGCCGTGTGTGCTGCAGGCGCAATAGATTATCTTGATGCAGTAGAGTTGGTACATAAGCGCGGAAACCTGATGCAGTCGGCCTGTGAGGGGATCGATGCCGGAATGATGGCGATCGTAGGCATGGGTGATGAAGATGTGGAAAAGATCTGCACAGATGCACGCAACAAAGAGAACAAAAGTGTCTGGCCGGCCAACTACAACCAGGACGGTCAACTTGTCATTGCCGGCCTCAAAGCCGATCTGAAAAGCCTTGAAAGTGTTTTTAAAGAAGCTGGTGCGAAGCGTGCCCTTGTACTAAACATGTCGGTATCGAGCCACTGTCCGCTGCTGGCTTCTGCACAGGAGCCGCTCAGGGTTGAGCTTGAGCGCATGCTTAAAGATCCGTTTGATGCGCCTGTCATATCCAATGTCACTGCCAAACCTTATCATACGAAACAGCAGGCTGTCGAGCTGCTCAGTGAACAGCTTGTCAAGCCTGTGCTCTATAAACAGTCAATAGTCGGGATAAAAGATGATGTGGATATTGCGATAGAGTTTGGAAACGGCAAAGTTCTTGCCGGACTGAACCGCCGCATAAACAAAGAGATGCCGACTCTCAATGTATTTGATATGGAGTCTCTTTCACGGGTCATCGAAGAGCTTTCATGAGGGTAGTCCTGATCCAGAACGCTCCGCGCCTGAACAGAAGCAATCTTGAAAGCGTGCTGGAATTGATCGGAGAAAACTCTGCACATAAGGCTGTGCTGGTTTTTCCGGAACTGGCGTTAAACGGCTATATGCTTCAGGATAAAGTGTTTGAAGATGCGTGGCAGCTTTATGAACTTGAGGGGCTTTCTGCGGCAAGCAGGCAGTGTGATATAGTTATTGGAGCAGCTATAAAAGAGAGGGGACGTACATATAACAGCGTACTCTATTTCTCCAAAGGTGAACTACTCCATATACACCATAAGGTACATCTTCCAAATTACGGCATGTTTGAAGAGGCGCGTTATTTTTTTAAAGGTGAATCTATTTCGACTTTTGAGACGGTATATGGTGTGACAGCCATGCTGGTCTGTGAAGATCTATGGCGTGCAGATACCATTTCAGAGCTTTCCGCCGCAAAACCGGATATTATCTATATTGCTGCTGCTTCACCTGCACGGGATTTTTCAGATGAAGGTCTGCTGATCGAGCAGCAGTGGGATGCCCTGCTGAGATCCACGGCTATTTTGTGCAGTGCCTATGTAGTTTTCGTCAATCGTGTAGGGTTTGAGGATGGCTTGGGCTTTTGGGGCGGCAGCCGTGTCATTACCCCAAAAGGAGAGATCGAAGCCAAACTGCCAAATTTCACCCCGGAAACCAAAGAGGTCTCGCTAAGCCATTCACTGCAAACGGTGGATGGCGAAGATAGAGTAAAAAGCGCGGTTCACCTGCGCGTGGGCATTGCGCCGAGCAAAAACGGTGGATGGCGAAGATAGAGTAAAAAGCGCGGTTCACCTGCGCGTGGGCATTGCGCCGAGCAAAACCCAGTGTTAACGCAGCCGAAAGGGGCTTCGCTCCTCAGGCGTAACAAATATGAAAAAGAGAAGGAAGCGGTGTGAAAATAGCCATTATGGGGGCAATGCTTGAAGAGGTAGAGCCGTTTTTGGAAGCGGGGGAGCATGAACCGCTTTTAAAATATTTCAATAAACATTCGGATGTAGTGTATGGGGGCAATCTCTATCACGAAGCAAAATACAAGAATCTTGATATTGTTCTTGGATACAGCAAGATCGGTAAAGTCAATGCCGCACTTACCGCGGCAACGATGATAGAGAAGTTTGGAGCTGAAAAACTGCTCTTTACAGGTGTTGCCGGTGCGGTAAATCCTGAACTGAAGATAGGTGACCTTATTGCCGCGACACAGCTTTGCCAGCATGATTTAGATATTACCGCATTTGGCCATCCGCATGGTTATGTTCCCGAAGGCAGTGTGTATGTGGAGCCGTCAAGAGAACTTCTGCATATTGCCAAGGCGGTTGCAGATGAAAAAGATATTGAGCTTAAAGGCGGCATTGTTGCTACCGGTGATCAGTTTATTGCCGACCCTGAGCGCAAAGAGTGGATAGAAAAGACTTTCGATGCCGATGCTATTGAGATGGAGGGTGCCGCAGTTGCAGTTATATGTGATGCATTTGATGTTCCGTTTTTTGTACTTCGCGCTATCAGTGATGCTGCGGATATGGACGCTACATTTGATTTTGATGAATTTTTGAAGCACTCGTCACAAGTCAGCAGTAGTTTTGTTCTGGCTATGCTAGACAAGATGGCAGATGGCACTCAGTAAAAAGATCATGCGGCAGCTCGGCCGCACAAATGCCGAGTTTGATCTTGTAGAAGAGGGTGACAGGATTTTAGTGGGCCTTAGCGGCGGAAAAGATTCGCTGACTCTTGTACATGCTATGAAAGAGCAGCGCCGCCGTGCGCCTTTTGATTTTGAGTTTATTGCGGTAACGGTAGATTATGGGATGGGTGAGGATTTTACTGATCTTATCGCCCATTGCAGGGATCATGATATCACACACTTTATATATGAGACAAACATTTACGATACTGCCAAAGAGAAGATCCGTAAAAACTCCTCATACTGTAGTTTTTTCTCACGGATGAGGCGTGGTTCTCTTTATAGTGCGGCAAAAAAGTATGAATGTAACAAAGTGGCTCTCGGCCATCATCTCGATGATGCAGCAGAGAGTTTTTTTATGAATCTGATCTATAATGGCCAGATGCGTTCGCTCGCTCCAAAATATCTTGCCGGAAACGGTCTGGTTATTATCCGTCCTCTTATCCAGATGCGTGAGCGTCAGCTTGCTGCCGCGGCAATAGATAATGGCTGGCCGACAATCGGTGATGAGGCCTGTCCGTCAATGCGTTTCGATGTAAAAATGCCCTATGCCCGTGCAGAGATGAAAAAGATGCTTTCGGAAATGGAGGAGAAATACCCGGATCTTTTTACTTCCATAAACGCAGCTTTCGGAAATATTTCAGATGATACCTTTTTTGATCCCGGAAGATTTAAATTATAGATAATCGATATCGTCTCTTACAAATGTCTTTACTTGCTGCTGTATTCTTCTTTTAGTCTGTTGAATAGCTCCAGTATTCTTGTTTGGTAAATATGTGTATCTTCATTTTTGTGGCATTTCATCAGCGGTTCGAGCAGTGACGTATCTATTTTTTTTGCATACCTGGGAACCTCTTTGAGGTCTTTTATAATGTTGTCTATCAGATCGTCATGTGCGACCCCGTTGTCGGCCTGGGCTTTCTTGACAAACTCCATTGTAGTGAGCTTTAAAGAGTTTGCCCGGTCCTCGTTATTGTAGATTGCCATTCCTGCTTTTTGCACAAGTTCGTATTCGCACTCTCTGTCCTCTTCGTTCGCTGTAATAAGTGCGGCAAACAGTTTGGCTCTGAACTCAAGAGAACTGTGATGGTAAAGGAAGAGTTCACGGAAAGCGCTAAGCAGATAGTGCTTTATTTTAAACATCAGTGTCATGATGCTATTATAGCGCATCTCATAGCTATGGCGGTACCGATGCGCTTCTTTATCACCTCTATTTTGTTGGGCACGACAGCAGTAATTCTTTCTTTGTCCGGATGTGCAAAACAGCCTGAACCACTCAGGCATACCTTCAACTGCAACAGTGACTTTTATTCACTTAAAAGTGCACAGTGTGTGAATTTTGACCGCCTGCTGGATGATGTAGAACATTACCCCGTAATTTTTGTCGGTGATCATCACGACAGCGCTGAAGTGCACAGGTTTGCCGGTTCATTGATCTGGAGACTGCACAAGAAAGGATACAGGGTTTTTGTTGCCAATGAGTGGTTTACTCCACAGGATAACGCTCTTCTTGAAGAGTATGCCGCTTCCAGATTTGATGATGCCAATTTTTCCAAAAAAATAGGTTGGAAGAAAAGGACAAGCTACAGGCTGAGTTCATTTTTGCCGATCTATCATGCTGCACAAAAGAGCAGAGCCGGACTTTTTGGCATAAATATGAGCCGCAGTACACGTAAAAAGATATCTGATGGCAATATTTCAGATATGAGCATGGAGGAGGCGAATCTATACAGTTCGCTCGATATGAACGCTACGGCACATAAAGAGCTGCTTTCAAGATTTTTTACCCATTGCCATTTTCGTAAAAACAGTGAAACGGATGAAGAGTGCCTAAGCAGGATGTACAGAGTCCAGGTAGCATGGGATACCAGGATGGCGGCAGAGAGTGCCGGGCTCGCATCACGTTTGCTGAAAAGTCCAAAAGACAAACTGATAGTATTTGTCGGGGCATTTCATCTCTCTTACGGGTTGGGGGTCAATATGCGCTTTTCAAGGCTTTCAAACCTTCCATTCGTAACCATACTTCCGGCAGAAAAACCGCTTGAGAGCATTGATGTCGGAGAGAGTGATTTTCTTTTTTTATACAAACGATCTACGCTTGGCAGCAGTGCCTCAAAGAAAGAGTGAGCCACAATAGTGTTTTTATGCCGAGAGGTTTTTCTTGGGAAGATAGTGCTGAAATACTGAGTATATACGACCAATGTTCAGAGGTTTTGCCATATGGGCATTCATTCCGACTCTGCGCATCTTTTCAATCTCTTCTTTTAAATTAAGCCCGGTAAATGCAACGATGGGCATAGAGTCGTATCGTCTGTTTTCCCTGATTCTCCTGGTCGCTTCATAGCCATCCATAACAGGCATATTTATATCCATAAGTATCAGGTCGAAAGGTGCTTCTTCTTCAAGGATATCCAGTGCTTCCTGCCCGTCTTCGGCAAGTTTCAGGTTGATCCCGCTGCTCCCAAGCAGTCCCATGATCACTTTTTGATTGATTACATTGTCTTCGGTTATAAGAACTTTTGAACCTATAAAAGTTTTGAAATCATCTTTTGTGACATTTGCGTGTGCCGGGATCTCTTCATTGCTTTTGAACGTATCATTTATTTTATCGTTCTTTTTTGGACGTGTTTGTGTATCAGGCTCAATTTCATCGCCTTCAGCAACAGGCACACTCCCTTCGCCGTAGAATCCTATAAGTATTTCAATGACACGCTCCAGTGTAAAAGGTTTTGCAAGATAGGAGTCTACGGTATCGGCTGCTTTACTGTTTTTCTGCTCCGGTATCAGTATGTTTTCTGTTAAAACTACCTTAACGGCTTTTGTCTCTTTGATTTTTTTGATTATGGCCGCTATCTCGGAATCATATAGATTCTCGTCGATCATAAGCATATTGTAATCTTCCAGTTGGGATGGATTCAGAAGTAGAACATCATATGGTATAACATCTATATTTGGTGAAAAATAGCTAAGCAGTTTTTTCAGGATTTTGGCAGTTTCAGGAAAGTTTTCTGCAACAGCGACTTTCTCGTTTTCAAATGCTGCAGACGGGATTTGATATTTATACGCCTGATATTTTTTAGGTATGGAAAATTTAAGATCAAACTCTATTGTATTGCCGTTTTCGGACGAGTCTGCAATAGAGATTTTTCCACCCATCAACGCTATAAGTCTGTCGGAGATATAAAATGCCATTTTACTGTCGTCTACAACTTCTCCGGATGGCTCTGTGAATAGTTCTTCAATCTGTGTCGGGCCCATTTTTTCCGAGTTGTCAACGATTTCAAAATGTAAAGAACCAAGATTTTCATTTTGGCCGAGTACAGATATTTTTAGTAATATGATGCTGTTATGTGATGACTTTATGGTATTGTCAAGCAGGTTGATCAGTATTTGTGTAAGACGCATGGGGTCGCCGATCAGTTTTATAGGCACATTCTTTTCAATATCGAAGATGAGCTCATTGCCATTGACGCTGTTGCCTGAAGCAATGATTCCTGCTACTTCGTCAAGCAGGTAATTAAGATTAAATAGAACATTGTTGATGGCCAGTTTATTCTCTTGCAGTATCTGATAAACGATTGTATTGTTGAAAGGCTTAACTATGGGGCGCTTTTTTACCGCCTTTCTTTTAAGAGTTTTTCTGCTTGTCTTTCCTGGTGCTTTTTGAACTGCAGGTCTCGGTCTGTTTCGTTTTCTCTGGTCATTGAGGGCGATTAAAATACCCACCAAAAGCAATATAGCTACCAAAACCATAATTACATGGTTAAAGTTGATAGAGCCAAAAGCCATCATAAACTCCTTTTTGATAAAAGGGCATTGTTGCAGCCGACTTTAGAGTGTTTGTATAATATCATATTTTCAAATAATTTCTTTAATCAATGGTTTCAAGATTGACAAGAGCAATGCGGTCACACCCTTTTTTGCGGTTTAACATTCTGCTTCTGGCATTTTCTTCGGCAAGATCAAGCGCATCGATGAAGTCATCCTTGTCGATAATAAAATCGTGAACTGCTTTTGCCGTCGAGAGCCGAATCCCGTCTTTTCCGTTGGCAGAAACTTCCAGGTTGCGGGCACCCTCGCCAAATTCACGCTTGATCGCATTGGCCACCTTTTCATTTTCAACCAATTGTTTAATGCTTATGTCCTTGCCTTTGTCATCCTCGCAAAGTACGCTGTAATAAACTTTTATATGGCCCTTCATCTCTTTTTCCACCTTATACTCTTTATGATTGTGCAATATATATAAGTATAGCACCATTAGTATGATTTTTTCAAAAATATTTCAAATTACTAAAAAAGAGGGGGTTAAACAGATGGATGATGCGCGTCAAAGACGCGATCTTTGGTATAGGTCTGACGGCCAAAATACTATTTTTTGCTGTTAAGGCGTGACTGGAACTCCTGTGGATGTTTACATACCGGACATACCTTTGGCGGTTTTTTGCCTCGATGTATATGACCGCACACTTCACAGATCCACTCTTCATCTTCGTTTTCGCTTAGATGCTCCTCACCTGCTTCAAGACGCCTCAGAAGCTCTCTGTACATATTTTCATGCTCAACTTCAATCTTGCCTATTCCCTTGAAAAGACGTGCTGCATCCTTGTGCCCTTCCTCTTCTGCTATCTTGGCAAAATCCGGATACATAGTCAGATTCTCGTAGCTTTCTCCGGCAATAGCATCTTTGAGGTTTGCAACAGTATCGCCAAGTTCTTCACCGCAATCCATCAGGTTGTGGAGTTTCAACTCAAGTTTCGCGTGAGTTTTTTCATTATTGGCTGCGCGCTGAAAATGTTCGGCAATATCTCTAAAGCCCTCTTTCTGCGCCACTTTTGCATAGTATTCATATTTGTTTCTGGCTTGAGACTCTCCGGCAAAAGCTTTCAAAAGATTTACGAGTGTCAGGTTGGTTGTTATGCACTCCATCTCCTGGCCGCAGCAGTGTAGTTTACCGCCACCTACTTTCTGAACTTCGATCTCATTTCCACATATGTTACATCTATATGATTCGTATTTTCTCATTTTAAACTCCTTTTCTAACGGAAAATTTTTTTCCTTTAGATAATTGTAACGCTATAATCTTAAAGGAAAATAATTATCCTTTACAAATATTTTTTTAAGTAAATCATTATATTTCCATAGTGCTATACTTCGTCTTATGAATTATGAAACACTTTTAAGAGAGCATGGGCTCAAAGTAACGCCTCAAAGGCTGGGAATACTTTCCGCTATTCAGGAAGAGGGGCACATGGGGATAGATGATCTGTTTTTGCAGATCAAAAAGAAATTTCCGTCCATCTCCTTGGCAACACTGTATAAAAATATTAATACAATGGTGGATGTTGAACTGCTTAAAGAGGTTGCTTTGTCCGGCCTGAAATCCAGGTACGAGATATCAAAGGCGGCGCATGCCCATTTGCTATGCGAAAAATGCGGACAGTTGAAGGACCTGGATTTTGATCTAAAAGATCTGTCTACAAAGATCGAATATGACAGCCATTACAGAATGAAGCGTATCGATTTGATGCTTTCAGGTATCTGCCCGGACTGTCAACAACAGGATTAGGGTAAAATACATTTATTTTTTTAGGTAGGAGCAATTGATGAAAAAAGCCATTATGGCAGCTGCGGTTATTGCAGTATTGTGTTTTGGGGGCTGCAGCAGCCAGCAGGAGGCGGATACATCGCCAAAAGAGTTCGATCAGGGCAGGGTGGCTGCCAAAATAGTGATCGGTGAAGAGCTTAAGCCGTTTACGCTTGATGACCAGTTCGAGCGACCGCATACGCTCGACAAAGATACAAAAAAGGTTATTTTTGTGTTTACCAAGGCAATGGGCCATATGGTAAAAGGGTACCTGAACAACAAACCGCTGTCATATCTTAAAGAGAGAAGTACGCTTTTTGTAGCCGATGTAAGCCCTATGCCGTCTATTATCCGCAATGTGTTTGCTATTCCTGACCTGCAGGAGCATAAATATCCTGTTCTGCTGATACTCGATGAAAAGTTTTCCCAGAGCTACCAGAATGCAGAGCAGAAAGAGAAGATAATGATCGTCACTCTTGACCACTTTAAAGTAGTCAAGGTGGAGTTTGTTGCAACCGAGGGTGATTTCAAAAAAGCCATGAACTAAAAAGGTTTATGTATGCTGATGCCGGGTGGACATTTTACAGAGACACTTATTGTAAAGCAGTCGAAGTTTATTGCCCATCTTGTGCCTTATGAGCTGTTCGACGAGCTGCTTGCGTCTTTAAAAAAAGAACATCCCAAGGCCCGGCACTTTGTGACGGCCTACCGCTATCTTAACGAGTTTGACCAGGTTGTAGAGGGCAGTAGTGATGACGGAGAGCCAAAGGGTACTTCCGGAAAACCGACACTTACCGTACTGCAGGGGCACGACCTTATTAACACCGCCGTTGTTACCGTGCGCTATTTTGGCGGGACCAAACTGGGAACCGGCGGACTGGTACGGGCATACTCCGATGCGGCAAATCTTGTTCTAGACAGTGCAGAGCTGCTGCCTTACGTCAAATCGCTGCCGCTTAGTTTTTATGTCAGCTATCCGGATCTCGGTCAGATAGAGTACGCACTGCAGCAAGCCGGCATAACCGATGTACGGAAACAGTTTGAGGCAGAGCATGTTCACATCAAAGTGGCCGCGGCAATTGAAAAACTTGAGGCTTTTCAGGCAGATACCGGCCGCCTGATCAGGATTGAATAAAAACTTTTCTCGCTACACCTGTCCTGAGATAGAGCGAGAAGGAGATGTTGTTCCCTTTAAAGGGGTGCAGGAGCATTAGTCTAATAACAGGCTATTGATAGAGACTTGCATTGGAGTAGGGCATTCATGGTTGTTGGTATCAAGAATGTACTGATACCCGTCATCCTCATCAGAACGGTCTCTGATAAACTGTTGAAGAACTGCATTGTTACTCCATAAGCTACAGTTGTCAAAAAGACTTAGATCATCAATAGGAAGATTGGGAATACTCTCGGGAATGCTTCCATACAGATGGTTTTTCTCAATTAAGAACTCTTTTAGTGATACAGCATTTTCGATACTACCCGGGATAGTGCCTGTTAGTGCATTATCTGACAAATGGAGTACCTGCAGGTCAATATTAAAAAGTTCTTTTGGAATTGGACCAGACAGTTCGGGGTTTCCAGTTATCACTAAAATATCGAGATTTGAAAGATTTTGTATCTCTGGTGGAATTGTACCTATGAGATTTGCATGTGAAAGATGGAGTCGAAACAGGCTCGACATTCCCAATATCGCTTCAGGAAACGGTCCTGCCAGATTGGTATTGCTTAATGAAAGCTCCTGGAGATTATTTAGTGCAGCCATCTCTATGGGAAGCGGCCCGGGAAGTGAAAGATTATCACCAAGTCCCAGATATTGCAGATTGGTTAATTGGCCAATGCTGGGTGGAACAGGCTGATTAATATAACTAAAAGAAATATTTATAGAGGTTAGGTTTGTCAACTTGCCTATGTCGGCAGGAATAAAAGTGATTTGTGAACCATTAAGCGATAGGGTTGCAATATTTATAAGGTCCAGAATAGGAGACATATCTGCAATATCTCCTTTGTTTCCACTGCATGTAAAACTATCTAAACTTTCAAGTTCACTTTTTGTAGGGGTATGTGAAGATTTTTTTGATAAAAGGTCATTGACGCATATCTGCAGTCCGTCACTCCATGTGTGTGTTGTTCTGACATAAAGAGGATCTGAGTAGACAGGTGTTTCATCTCCTGTGTTATAGACGAGAACAACATATTTTTGGCGTGTATATTCAGAGACTCCCGCTACTGTATAACTTGTTGTATTTGCAGGTAATTCACCAGAACAGTCTCTAAGCCCCGTTTTGCTATCAACACATACACTGTAATTATCTTCAGTTGCCGCATTGTCTGTCCAGGTAAGCGTAAACCCACTGTCGGTAATTTGTGCTACCTGAAGATTAGTAGCTTTTGGCAGACCCGCAGATAAGAGTGCAACAGTAGAAATTATTAAAAATAAAACTATTTTAAGCATATTGGATGGATACATCTAAATCCCTGCTTTTTTTAAATTTTACTTATTGTATCATAGTTAATAGTTGGAAATCCTTGAGATATTGCCCTTGAAATGTAAAATCTTGATAAGTATATGGTAAATGGTTATTTATTAGACAGTAATCATGAAATATTGCAGAATGGATTATAGCGGCTTTATTGACAATCTTTCCTGCTCCACCTCTCCTGACGCGTAACGAATGGATAAGCCATACTGTTTAAGGTGTATTAAAAAAGCTGATCTAGCTTTCCAACGCCGCCAGTTTTACGTCATACAGCTCAAGGAGTTTATCCAGTTCATTCTGCGCAGTTTCCAAACGCTCAAATTTCTCTTCAATTTCACTCTCCTCTTTGGAAACAAGCTGTGAGAGATCCATCACCTTGCGGCGGATCTCCATGGCCTCGTTGCTCCCGATGACGATGGGAAACCCCCGGAGACCGCCGATCTCCCTCAGGTAGATGTACTGCTGGTCCGCGTTGTCCCTGAACACGATCCTGGAGAGTTCCACGGGTATCATTACCTTGCTCCTCACGTTCTTCGGAGCGAATCCACCGCCCGGGGGGCAGCGGCGGTCCCGTGCCTGCACGGCCCCTTCCCCGAACGGAACAGGACCCGGCGCGGAATCCGATGTTCATTCTAATACGGGGGCGGGGCCGGTCAATTCTCCTTTGAAGCCCCGTGGAGGGCGCGGTATCTTCTGGGACGGTCCGCGCCCCGCTCCCGCCCCGGGGTAAATAATACGGGGTGGGGCGCCGTTCCTCGGGTCTTTTTCTTCCGGGGGTGTCATCCATGATCTTGCCCGTGCTGCCCCGTCGAATGCGGGACGCCCACAAAGGAATGTTCGGAAAGATCCTCGTGGTGGGCGGCTCCCGGGCCATGCCCGGCGCCGTGGCGCTCGCGGCCACGGCCGCGCTGCGGGCGGGGGCGGGGCTGGTGAAGGCCGCGGTGCCCCT
>MZGN01000031.1 GCA_002085085.1 Helicobacteraceae bacterium 4484_230 | reverse complement strand
GGTTGCAGTCCACCGTATGGAAAATGTTCTCCCGATGGTTCCTGCCGGCGGTTCACTGTTCAATATGATGTTAGAGTACAAGGATCAATAATGCAGGAAGAAAGACGAGTTGTTTCAGTTATCGTAGTTAATGAAGCCAGTGTTCTCTCACGCATAACGGATCTGTTTTCCGGCCGAGGCTACAACATTGAGTCATTGACAGTTGCTCCAATCCCGGAGTCAAAGTATTCGCGCTTGACGATAGTCACATCCGGTTCCGTGCGTGTAATCGAGCAGATCCTGAAGCAGTTACACAAGCTTATCCCTGTTTTGCGTGTATATGAGCATGCGGACCTGGTTGAAAAAGAGATGGCACTGGTAAAATTTCCACTTTCAGAAAGCCTCAGCGACATAGATACATTGTGCCGCGCCTATAACGGCAAGATAGTCAATGTGGGTAAAGACGTGATAATTGCAATGGTGGCTGATGAGCCCAAGCGCGTAACGAATTTTCTGGAAGTAGTCAAACGGTTTCATCCAAAAGAGATCGTGCGCAGCGGTGCAGTTGCGCTTGAGCGTTAAGGAGGCCCGATCATGGTGACACTTGAAGAATTGACAGATATAGCAGGTGTCAGGTATGATGGAGTATCGATCGATATTTCCGGCCTTAATACTCTTAGGGATGCCAAAAAGGGTGAAGTAAGTTTTCTTGAGAATAAAAAATATGTCAATGACCTGCTATCAACCCATGCTTCTGCCGTATTTGTTTCGCCGGATATGGCAGTTCATGTACCAAAAGATATTATTGCCCTTGTTGACGAAGAGCCATATCTTAAGCTTGCCCTTGCAAGTAAACTTTTTGCACCTCCTGTTATGGAAGATGAAGGTGCAGCTGAACCTCAGGTAGGCGAGGGGACAGAAATTGCAGCAGGCGCTATGGTTTGCAGAGGCAGTATTATCGGAAAAAACTGTTATATTCTTCCTGGTGCATATATCGGGCCTAATGCCGTTATTGGAGACAATACAATAATTTATGCAAATGCAACTGTCTATCGCGATTGTGTTGTAGGTTCCAACTGTATGATCCATTCCGGTGCGGTGGTCGGCAGTGACGGTTTTGGATTTGCAACAACCAGAACCGGAACCCATGTGAAGATCTACCAAAACGGCAACGTCGTGATCGAGGATGACGTTGAGATCGGCAGCAACAGCACTGTTGACAGGGCGGCATTCGGGTCTACTCTGATAAAACAGGGTGTGCGTATAGACAACCTTGTGCAGATCGGCCATAACTGCGTGGTAGGCGAATATTCCGTCCTTGTATCGCAATCTGGCCTTGCCGGATCGACAGAGCTTGGGCGCAATGTCGTTATGGGTGGACAGTCTGCTGCAGCAGGACATCTTAAGATAGCACCGTTTACACAGTTTGCCGCAAGGGCTGGCATCACCAACGATGTTAAAGAGAGCCATAAAGTTTATGGCGGTTTTCCATTGATGGAGCAGCGTTCATGGCTCAAGCTTCAGGCGAAACTTGCAAGAATTCTAAAAGGTAAATCTTAAAAGCCTTTTCCGGGGCCGCAAACTAATAAAACTCCAAGAAAAAACCGTTACACTTTGTAATCATGTTATAAAGGAGTCAAAGATGAGTGGAAATATTACAGTAGAAAAGACAATTCCCCTGGAAGGGACAAAAAACGGGGTAATCTCTATTTTGAAGATCGAAGAGCCTTACGGCAGTGATAGCGGTACGGTTGCAAGCATAGGTATATCACTTTCCGGAGACGCCGAAAATCCTGAATGGAAAGTACATATTCCCATGGGAAACCTGGATGAGGTAATCGAAGCACTGCAGGTTTTGAAAAACCGGTAAGGCGCCAGCCTTAAACCGGACTCTCTTTAATTAATAATTTTTTACAAAATCTGCGATACGGGCGATGCCTTCACGGATATTTTCTATGCTTGTTGCAAAACTGAACCGGAAATATCCTTCTGAGCCAAATGCTACACCAGGCACTACTGCAACCTCTTTCTCTTCAAGCAGACGTTTACAGAATGTCAGAGAATCACTGCTTATCTCTTTTATATTTATAAAAAGATAGAAGGCGCCGTCAGGCTCAACGACAGATAACCCGTCGATCTCGTTAACCAGTCTGGCGGCTTCAACTCTTCTGGCTTCAAATGCTTTTCTCATCATCTCGATATCTTCGTCAGCCTCTCCGCTAAGACCCGGGATCGCAGCGTACTGTGTGATCGAATTGATATTTGAGGTACTTTGGCTCTGAAGTTTTTTTGTCGCTTTTATGAGTTCGTCATCTGCTGAAGCCATATAGCCGAATCTCCAGCCTGTCATGGCAACCGACTTGCTCAGTCCGTTGATCGTTATGGTGCGCTTAAACATGTCGTCACTTACAGATGCTACGGATGTGAACTCTCCGTTGTAGATGAGTTTTTCATACATCTCATCGCTTGCAACCAGTATGTCTGTGCCTTCCAGTACTTTTCCGAGAGCAGTGAGCTCCTCTTTTGAATAGACGGCACCTGTAGGATTCGACGGGGTGGTCAGTATCAACATTTTTGTTTTAGGCGTTATAGCTGATTTTAACTGCTCCGGAGTGATCTTGAAACCATTTATATCTTCTGTCTTGATCTCGACCGGCACCCCTCCGCTGTATTTTACGAGTTCCGGATATGTTACCCAGTACGGCGCAGGTATGATCACTTCGTCACCATCCTGGATCGTAGCCTGGAAGAGGTTGAAAAGCGAATGTTTTGCACCATTGTTGCTGATTACCTGAGTTAGTGAATATGTTAGGCCGTTATCACGTTTGAGTTTGTTTATAATGGCATTTTTCAGCTCCACTACCCCATCAACGGCTGTATATCTTGTGTGACCGTCATGAATCGCTTTTATGGCAGCTTCCTGAATTACTTTCGGTGTTCCGAAATCAGGCTCTCCGGCCGAAAAGCTGAGGACATTTTTTCCTTCTGCACGCATCTCCTGTGCTAAAGTGGTGATAGCGATTGTTATGGATTCTGAAAGTACGTTGATACGGTCTGTAAGCATATTGTGATCCTTGATCAATTTTTAGAAATTGTACCATTATTGAAATTAGAAGTCGATTTTGAAAACCGGAGTGCTATTTCTCTTTTTTCAATTTAAACGATTCTGCAAAGTTGTCAAAGAAAGTCAATATGGTGCTTAATGCCTGATCGCGGTAAATGTCGGATTCCATAAACAGCTCATGGTCGGCATCCGGTATTTTGTAGCCATAGCACATTTTTTTGCTGTTTGAGCAAAACTGTTCCTGCGGGGAAAGGTTTACGATTTTATCGCCACCTGCCTGAAGCAGTAAGAATGGTGTTTTGATCTTGCCTGCATTGCTTACGGCCCGCCTGGAGGCATGGCAGGATTCGACTACCCATCGTGTACTTGGGCCTCCAAGCTGAACCTCTTTATGGGCTGCGTATTCGTTTTCCGCAATTGCAAAACGTATCAGGGAGTGGGTTAAAATATTTGAATCGGAGTCGAAAGAGTGCGCCTGCCTGTATTTTCCTTCACCCGGTGCATACTCTATATTTCGTGGATCATATTTTAACATATGGCATAGCAGATCGGTCGTGACTTTCGATATGAGTTTTGGCTGGTGCATTGGTGAACTGAAGACTGCTGCATCAAAAATATCGGCATGCTGTTCAAGATAGAGTGATGCGATAGCGCCGCCCATCGAGTGAGACAATAGAAAAAGTTTTTTATGTGGCTCTTTTTTTACTATTTTTTCCACAAATGTATTCAGGTCGTGTACATAGTAGTCAAACGACTCTATGTCGCCCATCTGCGGTTTTTTCGGGTTGATGCGCTGCGAGAAACCCTGACCGCGGTGATCATAGATGTAAACACTGTAGCCGTTGGAGTTAAGTTCAAATATCAGCTCCTGGTATTTAAGGAGGCTTTCTGTCCGTCCGTTTGAGATGACTATGGCAGCTTTTTCATCTTTTACTTTAAAAATTTTGTATGCGAGCTTGAAGTTTTTTTCACCCGTGAAATACCTTAGGGGAACTTTTTGAAAATGTGGAGATATTTTTTGTCCGTAAGATATATGGAGCTCTTTTTCACTGCTGTGTTTATAATAGGGCAGGTGGTCAGGCATGATTTTGATATTGCAGTCACCCAGGCTGTTAAGCAGCAGAAGTATGATCAAAAACTTCATTGTTTTTTCTTTTTCAGCTCAGTAATTATTTTATAATTTTACAATACCGCAAGGCAGGCAGTTTCAATATAAGCAGAGCCAGCAGTATACCGACACCATCAGCGGCTATATCGCTGAAAGAGGCGGAACGGTAGGGTATAAAATACTGTACTATTTCTATCAGCAGGGCGTAAATTATCATCAGGCCGCCCCAGAGGAGTGTCCTGAAATATGAGTAGGAGCATTTTAGCAAAATTGACAGCACAAAAAAGGCAGCGGTATGGTTTACAAGGTCGCTGACGGAGACAAAGTCGGGGAGGGCACAATAGCTTCTGACAACCGACAGTATGGAGACTGCGCCGAGTGTGATGAAAAAAGTGATTTTAAAAAACAGACGCATCAGCTCTTCATAGACTGGATGAACGCTTCATAAATATGCTCAAGCTCTATATCCTGCTCAAGTACGTCTTTATGGTCTTCCATCAGGATGTGTTCCAGAATAGCTACCCTTTTAAGCATGTATTCAAACAGCTCTTTGTTGATATCCGGAAGTTTATTGTGACTCAAGAGTCCTTTGTCGCGGCCTTTTTGAACTACATGGGCAGGAATCCCGACAGCAGTCGAGTCATCCGGTACTTCACGGACTACTACGGAGTTGGCACCTATTCTGGCATTTTTGCCTATAATAATATTTCCAAGTACTTTTGAGCCGGCGCCTATGACCGCACCGCTCATAATGGTTGGGTGGCGTTTGACCCCGGCACTCAGATCAACTCCGCCTATGGTGACGCCCTGGTAGATAAGTACATCATCTTTAATCACAGCGGTTTCGCCTATGACCACTCCAATACCGTGGTCTATAAATACACGCTCGCCTATAGTTGCTGCAGGATGAATATCTATATTTGTCAAAAACTGGTTAAACGCCATTATAAATCTGGCGGAACGCTTCATTCCGATACCATAAAGATGATTTGCTATCCGGTACCAAACGATAGCCCAAACACCCGGGTAGTTGAAAAACAGTTCAAATTTTGAATGAATGGCGGGGTCGTTTCGGTAAACATTTACGAAATCATCTTTGATTTTAGAGAAAAGACCCAAAGTCTGCCTTTAGTTGGTTGTTCTGAGGTACCCGTTCTGATGCAGGTAGAGTTCAAGTTTTTGAAGTGTATCGTTCTTTTCTTTTTCTGTAGTAAAGGGAGATTCTAGAAGATTATTTTTAAGTCTGTTTAATATTTCACTATCGTCATAGCCGGTATTTTTAAGGATACTCAATATATTCTCCGATTCATCTGTCTGTACTATCTCAAAGCCGCTGTCGTCAATAGTGACGGTACAGACATTTGGATGGGTAAAGAGGTTGTGATTCATGCCAAGAGTCTCCTGGTATGCGCCTACATTGAAAAAAGCCAGGAAGTACTCCTCTTTGTCAAGGTCTATGTCATGCAGATATAGCGGTGCATTCGGCTGAAACTGTATCTCCCCGTCACTGTCGCAGGTGATATCCCACAGTGATGCCGCACGAATGGCTGGCAGGTCCAGGCGGTCGAGAGGCATTACCGGAAAATGTTGGCCAAGTCCCCAGTAATCGGGGATACTCTGAAAAAAAGAGCTGTTTACAAGATAGCGTTCCTGAAGACGTTCTTGAAGCTTTTCCAGCTCCGGTGTGGGATTGTTCTGGCTGAGATAAAGTGATTTTTTTATGATCTGGTGTACCAGTATCTCAGCATTTGAGCGGTCCTGAAGGTCTATGTAGCCCAAGTCGAACAGCGTGAAGAGAGATTCCATATGGTCAAGTGCGTCGTGGAGATACTCTATGCTGTTTTTTGTATTGAGCAGTCTGTTTAGGTCCCTGAGCTCTTCTATGAGCGGGGGGTTTACAGATTTGAATTTAAGAGAATGCTCTTGGTAATCATGGCTGAAAAGCTCCAGTACAGGCGCGATCAGAACGGCATGTGAAGCTGCAATAAAACGGCCCGACTCCGTAAATATATCTGGGTGTTCCACACTCTTGGCATCCATTATTTCTCTTAAAAGAAAGACGACATCATTGGTAAACTCATCGATAGAGTAGTTTCGAAGACGCATTGAGGCGTGTTGGGCGTATTCTATCGCAAGGCCGCCGCCTATATTGATGGAGCGGAGGTTATCGGTACCCATCATTTTTAGTTCCGCATAGATATTTCCCGCTTCACGAAGGGCTTTTTTCAGCGGTGTTATCTCCTCCATTTGCGAGCCTATATGAAAATGCAGCATTGTAAAGCGATCCAGCATTGAGTGTTTGCGAAGCAGCTCGATCGCTTCGAGCAGTTCTGTAGCAGTAAGGCCGAATTTGGCATCTACCCCCGCACTTTTTGCCCAGGCTCCGCTTCCACTGCTGTGAAGGCGGATGCGGATACCGATGTTCGGGATTTTCATTTTACAACTGGAAGCCACTTCGATAATAGATTCGAGTTCACCAAGCCCTTCAATGGTAAGTGTTATATCATGTCCTATTTGAGCCGCTATAAAGCCCAGGGTCACCATCTCTAAATCTTTGAAGCCGTTAACTGTAATAGGTGATCCTATAGGGGTTTTGGCCATAGCTATTACAAGCTCAGCTTTTGATCCAGCCTCAAGACCATAACCGTATTTTCTACCATAATCGACTATAGTATCGACAAGTTGGGGGTAGTGGTTGACTTTAAGAGGAAAGACAGCGTTAAAACTGCCGGTATAGCTGTTTTCTCTTATAGCCCTGTTAAAATGGGCATAAAGTTTATCTATCTGTTTGACAACAAGATGGGGAAACCTGAGCAGCAGCGGCCCGCGAATCCCTTTTTTTCGTACTTCTTCCGTTATCTCCAGCAGAGATGGAGACGATTTGGTGTTTATATTGACTTTACCGTCAGAGATGAAAAAATTGTCATCCCCCCAGATATCCAGACCATACGGCATAGATCAGATCTCCTGAAACTCGTCGGCCGGAATGACCAGCTCTTTTTTCTCCTGCAGGTCTTTAACCCAGAGGGTGTTTTCTTTAAGTTCGTTTTCACCCACAACGACGCAGTAGCGTGCCTTGATGCGGTCGGCATTTTTGAGATGTGCTTTGAGCCCTTTTGGTTCATACTCTACTACTACCCTGTCGCTGTGACGTTTGCTTTGTGCTGTTTTTATGATGGTTGGGATTGCCTCTTTGTCCATTGCCCCCATATAATAACCCTCAAGTCCGGCCTCCGGCATTTTGATCAGCTCAAGCAGGCGTTCTATACCGATGGCAAAACCGACAGCCGGTGTCGCTCTGCCGTCAAGAAACTCGACGAGTCTGTCATAGCGTCCTCCCCCGGCAATAGCACTTTGCGAACCTATGTTATCGCTGACAAACTCAAAGGCCGTTTTAGAGTAATAATCCAGTCCGCGCACGAGGTGGGTGTCGATCTCAAACTCTATATCATTGTCTTTTAGAATCTTCTGAAGGGTTGCAAAATCAGCGGCACAGTTTTCACAGAGATGATCGATCAGTTTTGGAGCATCTATATACTTCTCCTGGCAGCTGCCGTTTTTGCAGTCAAGAACACGGATCGGGTTGGTCGATTTGCGGCGAATGCAGTCTTCGCAGATATGCTCCTCGGCAGCCTGAAGAAAGCTTATCAGTTTTTTGCGGTATGGCGGCATGCACTCCTGACAGCCAAGAGAGTTCAGCTGAAGCCTGTAGCCTATGCCCAACTCATTCAGTATGTCCGAAACCATCATTATCATTGCGGCATCCTCATATACAGAGGAGACGCCAAAGCTTTCCACTCCAAATTGATGAAATTCACGCAGGCGTCCTTTTTGCGGGCGCTCATAGCGAAACATCGGACCATGGTAGAAGAAACGGTGGATTCCCCCTTTCCGGTCGAGTTTGTTCTGTATGAAAGCACGAACGACACCTGCAGTTCCTTCCGGTCTGAGACAGACGTCATTGCCGCCCTTGTCTGTAAACTGGTACATCTCTTTTCCGACTATATCACTGGACTCTCCTACAGAGCGTTTAAAAAGTGCAGTCTCCTCAAGAAGTGGAGTCTCTATGTAGTGGTGGCCGTAGTGCTGTGCAATCCTGGATGCAGTCTGCAGAAAATAGGTAAATCTCTCGTAATCTTCAGACAAGATATCGTTCATACCGCGAAGTGAGCGGATCATTTTGCTTCCTTTATATTATTTAATATTTCTTTAGTTATGGCATCTATTGACCGGCTTGCATCGATAATTACAAGTTCTATGCCTATCAGTTTTGCCGCTTTGACAAGTGCATCCTGAATATCCAAAAGATACTCAACTCCCCGAATCTCTATGCCGTCAAGCTCTTTTTGGGAGAGACGAAACCGTAACTCTTTTTCGCTGAGCTGCAGTAAAAAGACTTTGTCCGGATAGACGCCGCCGGTCGCAAAACGGTTCATATGTATGATGGCAGTTTCGGATATTTCCCCTCTTACCAGCGCATATGCTATTCCAGAGACAACGCTGCGGTCAGATATGATCAACCTGTCAAGGTTGGGCCTAACAACACTTTCAATATGTTCGGCACGATCTGCAAGAAAGAGAAGAAACTCAGCCTTTTGGCTCTCAAGTACCGTATTTAATACGATATCTCTTATCATCGATCCTGCAGGTGTACCGCCGGGCTCTTTTGTTATCACGGCATTTTCAAAACTTTTTTGAAGCTGCGTAATTTGGGTGCTTTTGCCGGCCGTATCGACCCCTTCTATGGCTATATACATTATCTCATTTCCCTTATTATCTTCTCTACGGCTTCAGGCAGAAGATGTTCGGTTTTTCCGTTAAAGCCAAGGAGGTTGCGGACGATCGAAGAGCTTATGAATGCATGTTTTAGTTTTGGCATAAGATAGACTGTCTCTATGGTATTGTCAAGAGAGTTGTTCAGATATCCAAGCTGCAATTCAAACTCAAAATCGCTTACGGCACGTAAGCCGCGTATCAGGATGGATGCATTTTTCTGGTGTGCGAGTTCTATAGTAAGATTGTCGAAGCCGATAACGCTGATATTCTCAAGCCTTTTGGTTGCCTCTTTTGCCATTTTAACCCGGTCTTCAAGTTTAAACATCGGTTTTTTACTCTCAGATGCTGCAACGGCGATAATTACTTCATCAAAGAGTTTCAATGCCCTCTCTATAATGTCAAAATGTCCATTTGTTATAGGGTCAAAAGTTCCCGGATAAAGTGCTATTTTAGCCATTACCGTTCCATCGTTTGTATAGGTCGTTCTCTATATCTAAAAGATCAAACCATTTTCCTATCATAAAGTTCTCCATCTCATCAAGTGAGTTTTGCTGTGAATAATAGGCCATTACCGGCGGGGCAATCATGATGCCCAGACGTGAAAGCTTCAGCATATTTTCCAGTGCAATTGCACTAAAAGGCATCTCCCTTGGCGCAAGCAGCAGTCTTCTTCGCTCTTTTATCATAACTCCGGCAGCACGTGTCGTAAGATTGTCGGCTATGCCGCATGAGATCTTTGCAAGCGTGTTCATACTGCACGGGATTACCATCATTGCATCCGCTTTGAAAGATCCTGACGCGATTGAGGCCCCGATATCTTTATCATCATGAATCTCTATGCCGCTCTCTTTTTTCATAACTATGTTGGCATTTTCAGAGACAATGAGATGTTTCTCAAAACTTTCAGGCAGTGCGCGAAGTGTCTTGAGCCCAAGCTCTGCACCGCTTGCACCGCTAATGGCTACGATAATTTTCATCTGTACTCCGCCGCTTGCAGATTTTAAAGATGTAATAATAGCATTTTATGGATTTAGGTATGAAGTTGTATGTAAAATATGGGGAAAATATGAGTAGTAAACAGGAATG
>MZGN01000030.1 GCA_002085085.1 Helicobacteraceae bacterium 4484_230 | reverse complement strand
AACCACTCCGTCAAAGGTATTTGGAATCATCTTTGTATCGTTTGATTTGGCATAGAAGGTCTCGACAAGCTGGCGGCCGACAACTATCTCGCTCTGTGCAATACCGCTGTATCGCAGATAGGCTTGGCCTAAAACGGCCAGGGACTTCTCTTTGGTATTTGCAAAATCATAGCGGCTCAATGCATCCTTGCCTGCCTTCAGCCCGGAGAGAGGGTCAGACTTGGATTTGAAGAATGCCCTTGAATAGTAGAGTCCGCCGCCAAAGTCGAATCCGCCCAATGAGGCACTTTTATACACCAGTGAGCCGCCAAGACCGCTGATGAGATGGATATCATTCTTCTTGTTTACCTCGGGAGCATCCCACCAGAAGTAGAAAGTGTTTGAACGCAGCCTTCCGTAAAACTTTCCCTGCGCAAACATACCTGTAAAACTGTCCGTCTTGCCAGGTTTGTCATAATAGACCAACTGTGCATTGGTTTTCATAGCAACTCTTGGAGTCCCCTGCTCTGCCGCTGCTGCAAAAAAAGAGAAATTTAGAAGAAGTATGGCAGACAAGCCGGCTTTGTTCATCTTTTTATCCTATATATATTTTTTTATATAACGTACTATTGCATTCCCAGAATAATACTGTTTGCTTTGCAAAATGCAAGCACCTCCAGCCCTTCACCCAGCTGTAGATCATCGAGTGCCGAGAGTGTCAGTGAAGAGCAGACGGTGTTGCCGCCTTCAAGCTCTATCACTACCTCGGCATTCACGCTGCCGCGCACTATGCGCTTCACTTTTCCCGCAAAACGGTTGTCGGCGCTTATCTTCGCATTTACATCGGTACCTATCATCACCGAACCGGCCTTGAAAAGGGCGTAGACTTCGGTATCGATACTCAGATCGAGCGCCGCGAGAGAGTCATTGGTGATAATGGCGGTAATGGTATCTTCACCCTGAAGCTGCAGAACTATCTCACTGTTTACAGCACCTTTATGTATCATGATCACTTTTCCCGCAAGCTGGTTGCGCGCACTTACACGCATAGTCATCCTTTCAATCAGACGAAGATGCCCGTTATTCTCGTTGATACGCAAAGAGAGGTTGTGCAAAAAACGCTGATGCTCCTCTTCAAGTATCTTGTAGGTCGAGATAAGCTCTTTTGCATATGCCGTCAGGTGGGTACCGCCGCCGCCCCTGCCTCCGGTCGAACGCTCGACAAGAGGTTTTTCGGCAAGGTTGTTCATAGTGTCCACACTGTCCCAGGCCGCCTTGTAGCTCATCTTCATCGCCTTGGCGGCTTTGGTTATGGAGCCGGTCGTCTCTATCTGCCCAAGCAGCTCTATACGCCCTTTTCCCAAAAAGCTGTGTTCTGACCTGCTAAGCCAGAGACGTCCGTCAAGGCTGTTTTGTATCTGATCCATAAAGCGTAGTATACTGAAATATATAACGGATGACAATAGGGAATAGGGAATAGGGAATAGGGAATAGGGAATAGGGAATAGGGAAGTTGGAAGTTGGAAGTTGGAAGTTGGAAGTGGGGGGCAGGTGTAAGACACAGTGCCCTCATGCTGCACCAGCAAAACATTTATCACTCCATTAGAGAGCATTTTGGAACCCGCAACTTGTTGCGGGCCAAATGGACTGGCTTGCCAAAGGTAGATGCCATACCCATACTCACACCATTCTCTACCGACTCCTATGCCGATCGAACCCCTTTTGCATAAAGCGCGTCAAAAAGATCCTGTATTTTGGGGATTGCATACTTTCCGGGGGCAAAAGCCCTAAGCTCGGCCTCGGAGTAGCTCTCTTCATAATCGGCAAGATTCGTTATATTGATGTCATATCTTTGCACAAGGGCCTCTACTGCGGCCTCGTGCTGTGTCTCGCCTCTTGTGGCTATATTGTAAAATGTCTGGCTTGGCCATACATCATTCAATGCCAGATAGATATCTTTTGCAAGCTTCTCTTCATTCCACATAAACGCCAGGGCATATTTCTGCTCCTCGCTCAGCCTGGATGTTGAAGCTGCAACACTGCTCTGTGAAGACGATGAAGCTGTGCCGTTGCCGATCATATTGCCGTATTGATTACCATTGCCGCCAGAGCTTGATGAGGATAGGCCAGAATCGGCGACACCCTGCATATGCCACCTGATGTTCTGCGCCTGTGTTAGCATACTGTTAGCGGCTCACTTTCTGCTTCTGTAATGAACTTTAAACTCTTTTTTTGAATCAGCCGCAAGACGAACTTTGAACAGCAGGGTACTTCCGTCTTTATGACTGTACTTCTGATCAGTCGTAAGCGATGAGTTTTTGCCCCTGCTAAAAGGTATAAGCAGTTCAACCACCCTCTCTTTATCACTTCGGTTTATGACTTCATACGCTATAGTCTCATCAAAATAATACTCATCATCATCCCGCTCCATAACCTTCTCGTTCACCTTGATATCAAAATTTGTGCCGAGCATCAAAGATATCTTCTGATGCCTTGGAGTGTGCTCAAGCCTGCTCTCACCCAAAAGCAGTGTTGTGCCGTTGACTTTTGAATATGTTCTTACTATTCCGCCGGGCAGCGGTATCTCAAGCGACTCCACCTCTGCATACTGCTTGACATCATGCCTGCTTTGCGAATTCAGATAATTGGGGTTGTTCAGCCATGTTTTATAGCGGCGCTTGACATGAATGTTCTTCTCGTCAATAAACTTTATCTGGGTCTTTTCATTGTTCGCCAGTGTTACACGAAACGGAACAGAGTAGAAGTGGTAGCCCTCTGCAGCAATATGTGAAACTTCAGGCGCAGCGCTCATCAGCCTCTGTGCTTTGTACATGACTCTCGGTGCAGGCATGCTGGCACGGTTGACATCTCCGGCGAGCACATTCAGCTTTATATCATCAAAACGTTTGCCGGAACGGTTGTCGATGGTAATCCAGCCTCCAAGATTCCCGTTTTCACCATTAAGGTCGAGTATATAATTGCTTTTCCATTTAATATTATTGATCAGATAATCCAGTGAAACCTTGCCGTCAAGTTTTTTCTCTGAATCTATGTTCCAGACAAGAGAGGGCTGTGTAATCAGCTCACTGGGAATATGCTCCATTATGATCATGGACGGATTGACGGAAAAAATCTCATTATCGGCAGTCTTAACGACGCATTGTGGGCCTGCGGAAGAGAGAAGGGTCGCATCTCTGACCATTATCTTCTCATTATCTCCATGCGTCTTAACCTTGACCTTTTTACCTATATGGGCATCAAGCAGTTTTGCTGCCGTGATCCTGTCGAAACGGTACTGCTGAGAATAGAGCGTTACGCCATCAGGAAACTTGACGTTAACCGAATCTGTTGAAACACTTTGTGCCACATCTTTATAGATGATCTCCTGGACACCTTTTTCAAGGGAAATTCTCTTATCCTCATGGACAAGACCTATATTTCCGTTATATACGACAAGAGAGCTGTCTGTCGGCTTTGGTGAAAGCGATCCGGCATAAAGCACAGCCGCAGCTGCAAATGAGAGTGATAGAAAAATTTTAGGAAGCATTCCATATCCTTTTTTTGTAGACATGGGAAAATTATAGCTTTAAATAGGAAATGATGGGGTGGTTCGGGAATGGGGAACGGGGAATAGGAAATGGGAAATGGGAAATGGGAAATAGGGAATAGGAAATTGGAAATGGGAAATAGGGAATAGGAAATTGGAAATAAGGAATAGGAAATAGGAAATGGGATTGATAAAATGGGGGATGAAAGGTCATCCCCCTTGGCGCCCCCAGAAACCAGAAACCAGAAACCAGAAACCAGAAACCAGAAACCAGAAACCAGAAACTAAAAACTAAAAACTAAAAACCGCGGCGAAGCCGCTACTAATAGCGGTATCGCAAATACGCACGGATATCTGTCGCTTTTTCGACAGGATCCATACCCATCGCCGTCGCCTCATCCATAGTCATAGGAGTTCCGCCCTGGGCAAAGAAGCCCTGGCTTCCTGTATACTCATAATCCATATAGGTGGCACGCACCTGGAAGGAGAATGACTTGAGAAGAGGCTGCGTATAGTATGCTTCATATGCATCACCGCGAACCGCTATTTTCGATCCGGCCATAGTATCTTCACCGTATGTAAACGGTCTCCAGTATTTGCTTCCATGGTTATACTCCAGTCCGAACTTTCCGTCATCCGTGAACATCACAGGTATCTGCGCGCCCAGCCAGAATGATGTACCAGACTCCTTATCGGTAGAACCGAGCATTCCCGGGTCATATGCTCCGCCTGCCTGTGGAGGAAGACCGCCTGAAGGCAGTCTTTTGTTATCTGGGTTGGTCTGTGACCAGGCAAAACTTCCAAAGAGGATCATCTCATCCGTAAAGTCACTCCATCCGTCACCCAGACCATTGGCCAGAACGGAGATAGCCGCCCCGTCCATATCTCCTACACTGGCAAATCCGAATGATGTCGGCATAGGCTGCCCGCCCGGTCCTGCAGTAAAATCATTTGCATAGACACCCGGCACGTTAAATCCTCTGTAATATGTAGTCTTTACAGAATACTGGCCATCGTCATAAGGCACGAAAATAAATCCGGCCAAATCTACATTGTCGGAGAGACTGCCCTCATCTTTTGCATAATCAAGACCGGTTTGTGTAAACCTTGCATTTGCATTTGTCAGACCGCGGCCAAAACACAGCTTGAAGCTCAAGCCGTCAATTCCCGTCACCTTATCAAATCCCAATTTAAAGCTGCCGCCGTCAAACTCCATATTAATTACATGTCCAAGAGGCGATTTGGCATCGTCGTCATCACGGAAATTTGCAAGAAAGCCGTTTGTCGACGGACGCCGGCCTATACTGGTACTCCATGAAACATCACTTCCGAAAAGTGAAGCGCTCTTGTAAAGCCAATATACCTCACGAACCCTCACCGATCCGTCAGTAAGATTTTCATTGACCACCCAGTCAAAGCTGTCAAAGCCATAACCGCGCTGCGGCATACCGCTGATAGAGCTATCCGCCGGCGGATTTGCACCAAATGCCTTGTTCATGGAGAGCTGGCCTCTGAAGATCATCCCCTCAACCGGCGTATAGCCCATTCCCAGCCATAAGCGGTTAGAGAACAGTGCATCGTTTGTATATTTTTTGCCACTCGCTGTTTCATATGAAATATAATCATACGCGGTTCTAAAGTCGACATCAAACTTGATGTTGTCTCCACCGGTCTGCTTTTTAACCGCACTCAGGCTTTTTTTTGCCTTTTTCTGCTCTTTTTGCAACTTTTTAATCTGCTTTGCCATCTCTTCATTCTGCTTGCTTAAAGAATTAAGCTGGTTCTGCATCTCTGCTTCGCCTGCAAATGCAACCGTAGCCAATGAGGCAGCGATCGAGAGTGTAATTAGTGTTTTTTTCATTTGTATCTCCTTACCAATACGGTTTATGAAAACTACAATATTAGTACTTGTGTATCATATGTTTTTATTATAATACAGTTACAGGGAAAGCGAGGTGGTTTTTGTTGATTAACTATAGACAAAGTAATTATTTTACAAAATAGATTACCAAACGAAACACTTTTGATATAAGAATTTATAATACTAAATATTAATCGATAAAGCCAAAAAGTGCCTTTACAGGCAGGAAAGCCCCTGCCTGACGCTATGAAATAGGGTTAGTATCTATAACGTAGATAAGCTCGGAAGTCTTGTGAGTAGTCCAGGTTTTTATCTTCCGGGTCATCCCAATAACATGTTGTATTTGCACGATAATCATAATCCAGGTATGTATAGCGCAACTGTGCCGTCAGGTTTTTGCCTACGATCGGAATATTCCAATACGCCTCGTATGCGCTACCGCGTGTTGCTATCTTGGAACCGATTATAGTATCTTCGGCCCAGGTCATTGGAGTCCAGTACTCACTGCCCCAGTTATACTCCAGACCTATGCGTCCGCCGTCAGTGAACATATCAGGGAAGATAAAGCCGGCCCAGAAACTATAGCCTGTTTCACTGTCCGTAGAGCCCAGCATCTTATAACCATCATCAGGATCAGTCATCGTCATAGCGGCACTTGCAAAGATCGTTGAGCCGTCCAGAAAATCACTGTCCTCACCCAGTCCGTCAAGCTGATAAGAGAGTGCTGCCATATGGGTAGTTCCTGCACCGGCCTTTTTAATTGGCTTGGCAGGGTCTTTAATATTGACACCTTTTGAATTGATGATCATGCCATATTGCGCCATTACATTATTTGAGCCGTCATTGTAGATACTCATAGGGAAAATGAAAAAGTCGACCGCTGCATCATCTGTTGCAGGATTTTCAGGGTCGATGTACGGAGTGGATCCCTTTTGGGTAGTTCCCATACTGACCGACACAGGATCGTGAGCACGGCCATAAACCATTCTCAGCCATGAGCCCGGAAGCAGCACTTCTTCCGTGAGCTTCCGCGCCAGCCGTTATCGGAGTGAGCTGTATTTTCAGCACCCCAGTAGCCATATGCAGCTATCTGACCGAAAAAGAAGAGGTTGTTTGTAGCTTTTGCAGACATTCCAAGCCATAGCCTGCTTGTCCAAAGCGCAGAATTCGAATACGACTCACCTGCATTTGTGGAGTCCGGTTTTCCACTGGCAGTCTTGGCATCATCTCTATATTTATAATTCAAATTGTCGTATGCCGTACGGAAATCCAAACTCCATTTAATATTGTCGTTGGCGCTTTGAATATTGACCTTGCTGATCTTTTTCTTATTTTTCTTTTGCCCTTTTTCCAGCTTTTTGACCTTTTTGGTCAGTGCATCTATCTGTTTTTGCATGTCTGCTTCACTTGCAGACACTGTTGTTGCCAGTGCTGCGATAGCTGAAAGCGCTATAATTGTTCTCTTCATGTTATGCTCCTCTGTTATATTGGAAATAATAGAAGATAATAGTTATATTTGGATTAATTTCTAGTTAAAATAAGGGTAGATGATAAAATATATAATTTTATCGTTTAGAAACTATACATATAATTATTCAAGAAATGGCATTCAAAAAGATAGTTTTATTTTTGTAAAATAGGTATAGTTTGAAGATTTGATTTAAAATAGATCTGGAAGAAAAGCAGTGAACTGCCGAAGCAGTTCATGAGAGGGTTAGCAAGAAGGGACGTTACCGCTGTCGCTTGCAAATTCGTAACAGAAATCATAAATATGATTTATGTATTTCTTTTGGAATTTATCACTTTTAATGATATCCTCGCCACCAGGACAAGAGCCTACCATCATATCAGTCAATGTGCCTTCTTCTTTTGCACTTTCCCACTCATCTTGAGTATGAGATCCAGCAAATACTGCACCTGTCTTACCACAAGCTTTTTTCAGTTTCTTAGAATAAAGCTTCTGACCTTTTGCACTGTCAGCCATTGCTGCGGTAGACAAAACACTCATGCCAAGAATGGCAGCCACTGCCACTTTCGTAATTGTTCTCATTCACTATCCTCATGTTAAGTTGCCTAATTCTAACAAAGCGGAAATAAAGAATAACTTTAAATCAATAGTTACATAAATTCTTTTTTATTTAAGTATCGAAAGAAATAGACATATCTGCAGGGCGCCTCTAAAACATTAAACTCCATATATCTTTTCCAGCATCAACTGGACAGACACCTTTCCTCCCCACTCGTTTCTATTTAAAGTATAGCTGCAGGTCATAGTCCTGTCTTTTGGTACACTGAGCACTTTTCTAAATGCCATCAAGTCGAAAGTACAGCGTTCGTGTGACTGCAGGCGCAAAAGGACACGGCTGTGCGAACGGTCTGCGCCAAGCAGTTTTACGCTCAGCACCTCTGCCTTTTCGGCAAGAAATCTCGGTCTTGGGTTTCCTTCTCCATAAGGCTCGAACTCATCTATCACTCTCAGCAGCTCAAGGTCGATGACAGACCCATCAAGTCTGCCCAGTATCTCCTCTTTGACAAGAAAGTCATCGGGATGCAGCTTATCTGCCTTCCTGTTCAGGGCAATACGAAATTCGTCTATCACAGCTGCATTCAGAGAGAGCCCTGCCGCCATTTTATGCCCGCCGAATTTATCCAGCATATCCGACTGCGATTTTATCAGGTCATATATATTTACTTCACCGACACTGCGCGCGCTCCCTTTTGCCCTGTCGCCATTGATGCTCAGCACTATGGCCGGCCTGCCAAAACGGCTTACCAGCCTCGAGGCCACAATGCCCACAACCCCTTCATTCCACTCTTCTCCGGCAACGACTATAATCCTGTCGTCTTCGTTAACCTTGGCCATGGCCTCTTCCGTCACATCCGCCTCCATCTCTTTCCTGCGTGTATTGAGCCGGTTTAGAAGTTCGAACTGCTTAAATGCCTTCTCTTCGCTTTCGGCAATTAAAAACTCAAATGCTATAGAGGCATCTTCCAGACGGCCGGCAGAATTTAAACGCGGGGCAATCTGAAAACCTATATCCTCAGAGTTTATAGAGGACTTATTGATAAACTCACGTATAATCACGGATGACGGCCTCCGTGAAGTCATCATCTGCTTCAGACCGGCCTGGACGATAGTACGGTTGATACCCACAAGAGGCATCACATCGGCAATAACGGCAAGGGCAAGCAGATCCATAAACTGTGCCATGTCGACAGAGATCCCAAGCTCTTTTTTTACCAGGGCCATCAACAGCCACGCAACCTGCGCTCCGCAGATCTCTTTAAACGGGTAACTGCAGCCCTCCAGCTTCGGGTCGACAACGGCATAGGCATCAGGAAGTTCTTTCGACGGTGTATGGTGATCCGTTATGACAAGATCGATCCCGCGCTCTTTACAGATATCTGCCGCCTCAAAGGCGTTTATGCCGTTATCTACCGTAAACACAAGATCGGCATCGATCCTTTTCAGGATATTTGGCGAAACACCGTAACCGTCACTGAAACGGTTTGGGATAACGGTTTTAAGAGGATAGGGAATCTGGCTGAAAAAAAGACTGCACAGTGCGCTTGCGCTCACCCCGTCCACATCATAATCACCAACCAGGACTATGCATTCACCGTTTCTGACCGCCTCGGCAATACGTTTTGCCGCCTTTTCACCGTGATGCAGGAGATGGGGAGGCGGAATATCGGAAAGCCTGCTGAAACCTTCCGCGAAACGCTCCCTCAACAGCCTTGAGAGGGAGTGCTTGTCTAAAAGAGGAGCATCAGGTATTTTTGGCATTTTCCAGGGCTATGCTGACAAAAGCGAGAACAGTGCTGTTGGGAGACTGAAGGCGCGAAGTGAACTCCGGATGGAACTGAACACCAAGGAACCACGGATGGGAGTCGATCTCTACGGCATCTATCAATCCGTGTGACTCACCCGCAACCGTCATACCGGCTTTTTCCAGCGCCTCACGGTAGGTGGGGTTTACCTCATAGCGGTGGCGGTGGCGCTCATAAATGATCTCCTCGCCGTCATAAGCCGAGCGCAGGCGCGAACCAGCCTTGGTCTCACACCTGTATTCACCAAGGCGCAGTGTTCCACCCATCGGAGAAGTGTGCGTACGTACTTCAAACTCCCCGTCTCTGTTTATAAAATTGTCGATCAGGTAGATCACCGGATGCTTCGTCTCTTCATTGAACTCAACCGAGTTGGCATCTTCGTATCCGAGTACGTTGCGTGCAAACTCTACAACCGCAAGCTGCATGCCCAGGCAGATTCCAAGATAGGGCAGCTTGTTGATGCGGGCATACTCTATGGCTTTTATCTTGCCTTCAACTCCGCGCGACCCGAAACCTCCAGCCACCAAAACGGCATCACAGTCGCCAAGGAGCTCCTCAGCCCCCCTCTCTTCAATGTTTTCACTGTCCACCCAGCAGATATCGATACTGGCATCCAGATGGGCGCCGGAGTGGATCAGCGACTCTATCAGCGACTTGTAGGACTCCTTAAGCTCAAGATACTTCCCGACAAAACCTATACTCACCCGCTTGCTTGGCGCAACGATCTTCTTGACAAGCGAATCCCACTGTGCCATATCAGGGTTCAGCTCTCCCAGTTCGAGCTCTTTGGCGATCGGAGTCAAAATATTCTGCTGCAGAAAACTCATCGGTACTGCATAAATGGTTGAAGCATCGAGTGCTTCGATAACACTGTCCTGATTGACATCACAACTGAAAGCCAGCTTCTTTTTGAACGCTTTTGGCAAAGGGGTTTCGCTGCGGGCAATAATCATCTGAGGCGTAATGCCTATGCGCCGTAGCTCCTGTACCGAGTGCTGCGTCGGCTTGCTTTTATGTTCGCCTGCCGCTTTTATATAAGGGATCAGTGTCACATGGACGAAAAAAGTCCCGGCAACCTCTTCATCATGTTTCATCTGGCGAACCGCTTCCATAAACGGCAGACCCTCTATATCACCGACCGTACCGCCGAGTTCGACTACCAGGATATCATGCCCTTTGCCCGCGGCCTTGATGCGGTCTACAATCTCTCCTACGATATGTGGGATAACCTGGATCGTCTGGCCCAGATAACCGCCTGTGCGCTCACGCTCGATCACAGAGCTGTAAACCTGCCCGGTCGTGAAATTGCTTGTTTTAAGAAAAGAGGTGTCCAAAAAGCGCTCATAATTACCGATATCGAGATCGGTCTCCGCGCCGTCTTTGGTAACAAACACCTCCCCATGCTCGAGCGGACTCATGGTGCCCGGATCTACATTGATATACGGATCGATCTTCAGCATCCCTACTTTTTTTCCCGAATGCTTTAGCAATGCACCGATACTTGCAGCCGTGATCCCTTTGCCTAAAGAGCTCAGCACCCCTCCTGTAACAAAGATGTACTTAGTCATTTTAACCCCTGTCGCACCATGATAATCCGTGAATTATATACCACGGTGGCTTATGGGCATATTTAGCGTGGAGTGTGAAATGTGGGTGTGGGTGTGAGTATGGGTGGGCAGGGGGCGGGTATGGGTGTAGACTGGGTCTGAATTAGTTATACTTTCGCAGGAATAAAATGGAACATGCACTCTTATATATGATCGCGGCACTTGCCATATCGGTCGTACTCAACATCATTCTTAAAAAGTTCGGTATCTCGCAGATCATCGGCTATGTAGCGACGGGAACGATCGTTGCCTATGGTTTCGATCTGCATTACCTGGCGGGTTCGCATGCCCTCGAACAGATTGCTGAATTCGGTATCGTCTTTTTGATGTTCACTATAGGTCTTGAGATCTCGCTGGAGAGGCTTGCGACCATGAAGCAGACTGTCTTCGGCAACGGGTCGATGCAGGTCGGCATTACGGCCGTTGTTGTCTATCTGCTGATACACTACCTGTTCGGCATAGAGTTCAAATCCTCACTGATAATTGCGCTTGCCTTTTCACTCTCTTCTACGGCCATCGTACTTACCCACCTGAAATCGTCCAAAGAGATACATATGCCTTACGGTCAGCGCTCTATGGGGATACTGATATTTCAGGATATCGCAGTAATCCCGATCCTGCTGATGATAGGCTTTCTCAGCGGCGGAGAAGGGGACTTCTCCATGATACTTCTGGAGACGTTTTTCAGTGCCGTTCTGGTTATCGGGCTGCTCTTTGTCGTCGGCAAGCGGCTGATGACATGGCTGCTCCATTTTGCCGCAGAAAGCAACGAGGAAGAGCTCTTTCTGGGCTCCGTGCTGCTGATAGCCGTCGGGGCCTCCATGCTGGCCCACCTGCTGGGATTTACCTACTCTCTTGGAGCTTTTGTAGCAGGAATGATTATAGCCGAGACAAAATACCACCATAAGGTCGAAGCCGATATCGCCTCTTTCAAAGACCTGCTTCTGGGGCTCTTTTTCGTTACCGTAGGGTTGAAGATCGACATCGGCTTTCTGATTGGGCATATCGGCCTGATCGTCTCGCTTCTTTTCGGCATTATGCTGCTTAAAAGCATCATTATCTTCGGTATTATACGCCTTGGCTCCGAAAACGCCGTGGCGATGAAAACCGCGCTTGCACTTTCACAGGTGGGAGAGTTCTCTTTTGCCATCTTTGCACTTGCCGGCTCTGCCGGACTGCTGGATGTTTCACTTGAGAAGATCATAGTACTGATGGTCGTGCTTTCCATGGTACTGACTCCGTTTATCATCAGCAGAGTAAATGCATTTGTACTGAAAATATTCAAACAACCTGCCCTTCAAAACGACTATAGCGGCCTTGGACAGAGAAAAAACCATATCATTGTCTGCGGATACAGTATAGTAGGTAAAATCGTCTCAAAAAAACTCAGAGAGAAGGGCTCTGATTTTATAGTTATCGATAACAGCCTTAAACATGTATATGAAGGACTTGCCAACAATGAGGAGATCTATTTTGGAGACCTCTCGAGACCATCTATCTCCAAGGCTCTAAATATTGAAGGTGCGGCGGCAGTGATCATCACACTCGACAATGCAGAGAAAAAACGCCTTATCTGTGAAGCAGTCCTGAAATACAGCCCCCAGGCAAACCTGGTTGTGAAAGTCATCTCCCTTGAAGAGAAGGAGATGCTCTCAGACCTTCCTATCTCGGTAATGATAGACGGGAAACGGGAGGTTGCACGAATACTGGTCGATGCTGCCATGAAATGTGATATGACGGCAAATAAAACAGTTTAAAAAAGGAGGTGGCCGGTTAAGGAGTAATCCCGGCCTGCTTTGAAAATTTATAAGGAGTGTACAAATGAAAACTCAACAACTGCTGCTGATTGCTGAGATATTAAAATTATAGGTCATATATATTAACAAATTGTAAATACCGCGTTAAAGGTCTCCGGATTTCATGATTTTAAAAATCATGGTTATAATTTCATATGCGATGGAGAAATGTAAAGAAGCAGACACACTCTAAAAAGAGTAAAAATGCAACCGAAAAAATCACTGTAACCTATGCCGGATTCTGGAAGCGGGTACTGGCTTTTATGACGGACCTGTTTATGATCGGTATGCCGATCACACTTTTTATAATGTTTACATTCGGTCATGACCAGATGAACTCAGCCACGGGTCTCGATGTCATTATGGATCCGGAGGCAGCCAAAGCACATGCGCCAAATCCGGTCAGCTCTATTTTGCAACTGGTTCTCTCGATGCTTGCCTACACTATTTTCTGGCACAAAACCGGCCAAACTCCGGGTAAAAAACTGGCAGAAATCAAAGTGGTAGATGCGGAAACCATGCAAAACGCTTCATATTTTCAGCTGGGCATACGCTATATCGGCTACTTTGTCTCTCTTATATCCATAGTCGGTTTTTTTACCGGCCTGCTCAGAGAAGACAAGCGGACCCTGCATGACCTCATCAGCCGGACAGCGGTCATAGATGCTCCGGAGATAAAAAAATGAGACAAAGCCCGTCTGTTTGTGACAGCTTTTAGACAATGCCCTCATATCTGATAGCGGCTTTTTATTTTTTCTATTTTGCAATAATCGCCGTATATGTCATCTTTATGCCAAAAGTCCTCTCTATGGTCGGCTATACCCCTTCAGAGATCGGTATTATTTTTGCGGCTGCGCCACTTGTAAGGTTTGCGGTTCCGTTTGCCTTCATAAAAGGGCTTCAGCTGAACCGGACGGTCTTCAACCAGGCCCTGGTGCTGATGAGCCTGAGTGCTCTGGCTTTTTTTGCGGCACTCAACTCCTTCTGGGGTCTTCTGATCGCAAATATCGGCATAGGTATAGGACTGAGCCTGATCCTTCCGTATATCGAAGTGATAGCCCTTATGGTTATAGGCAAAGAGCGCTACGGCAAAGTCCGCCTTTTCGGCTCCATCGGTTTTATAGCGGTTGCACTGGTTCTCGTAAAAGCCTTGAGCACCCCTAATGTCGCCATAGGCTTCCTTTTGGCAATGACTGTTCTGACTTCGGTTTTCGGCTATGCGATTGCCTCACTGGAGGGAAAAAGGACAAAACAGGAAGAAGAGGCGCCTGACATTTCGTTCAACCCCCTGCTCCACTGGAGCCTGTGGCTTGGCCTTATACTTATGCAGGTCAGCTTTGGGGCATTTTACAACTTTTTTACCATCTATGAGACTGATCGCGGACTGTCAATGGACACAACGATCTACCTCTGGTCATTTGGGGTAATAGCGGAAATACTTCTGTTTTATTTTCAGGGTCCGCTTCTTAAGCATAATCTGCAAAAACTCCTGCAGTTTGCCGTTGCCGGAACCATACTGCGGTGGATGCTGCTCTATCTCTACCCAGATGATCTGATGCTGCTCTATTTTTCACAAAGCCTGCATGCACTCAGTTTCGCCCTTTTTCATACGGCTGCGATCAGCTACCTCTTTACTCTTTACAAGGAACGCAAACTCGCACAGCAGTTTTTCTTCGGCCTTAGCTACGGACTGGGCGGCTTCATAGGGGCAGTAAGCTCCGGGTACATCTACGAGATCTGGCCTAATGAGCTTTTTTTAAGTGCCGCGGCAGTAGCATTTTTGGCTTTTCTGGCCCTCCTCCACGCAGGAAGAAGCGAAGCAGCCAGAAACCAGAAACTAATAACTAATTAAAAAATTATCGGATTATAATCCATAATCAATGAAATAAGGAAAGTGGAATCCGTCTTCTCTTTGTCTGCCGGAGCATCATTCTTGTAATCGACCGTATAACTGATACCCATAGAAAAAATATCGCTGATCTTGCTCTCTACGGCGGTCTTTGAGTTAATGAAATAGTTGTCGCCCATCTCCTCCAATTCTGCACGGTATGAAGCTATCTGTATAAATTTCCAGTCCTCACTGATCTGCCAGTTGTAGTCCAGTTTTGCCTGGAAAGCGGCATAGTCATGCGTCTCACCCTTTATGGTTGCATTTGTATCAGGGTCTATGCTGTCAGCAATATCATCTGAAGAGTAGAGAATATTTGCCTGAAGGTTGAGCTGGTGCGCAGGCGGCTCGATCGCTTTCCATTTTATACCCGGTCCCGTATAGAACTGCGAATCAAATCCGGAAAACTTGTCCTCTTCATATCCGGCCATATAGTTGAACATAAACGATGATGTTTCGGGGTAATCATAGTTGCCGACCGCCTTCCAGCGGTTTTTGGTCTCTTTCTCGTCCTCTTTCGAGTAGTACCCCTCTGCATCAAAACGGAGCAGGTGGTCTCCGAACGCTTTTTCGATCTTCAGATTGGCGGAGAACGACTCTGTCTCCGTATTTCCGTTTGTCTTGATGTATCCAAGTTCCGCATGAGTCTTTAACGGTTCCGGCTCAGGGCCCATAGCCGCCGCCAGCTCTTTTTTCAGCGCTTCCACCTCGGACTCTCTATCTGCAATCTGCACCTTCAGTGTTTCGACATCCGTTTCTGCCGCAGAACATACAGCAGCAATTACTGCAAAAGACAATAACGTTTTTTTCAATCTACTTTCCTTCTATAAATTTTGGGATTGGTCCACATGGACGCCTATCCGCAGGTATGGCATCATATGCTGCTTTCATCGGGCAAACCTTTGCCGACTGCCGCTGCATTCAAAATAGCCTTCTAGAGCTTTACCGCATCTTGGAGTTTGTGTGCGTCTACAGAGTCAAGTGCCTTCACGCCGTCAACAGAATCGACTACTTTCTCACTATCCATCTCTGCAATACCCTCTGCAGCCTTTGCGCTATCGACAGAGTTGAGTGCTTTTTCCTTATCAACAGAGTCGGCTGCCTTCTCATAATCGATCTCAAGGGCGTAAAGAGATGAAAGAAGTACCCCGACAAACAAAAAATATTTCATATGGTATCCTTAAATTTTAATACGCAATTATACAAAAAATACCTGTATTTCCATATTTTGCTTTTAGCCTTCTTTAAAAATTTCAATATTTGTCCGTCAGGGCAACAAAAAAGATACATTCATACATATTTAGATAAAATTGACCATTATGAATACGCAAAACGATTTCAGCAAGGCAGTATGCATAGCCCCTAATATCTACTGGATAGGCATGTATCTGGAAAACGACCCCTTCCAGTGCCACCCCTACCTGATAATAAACGGCGATGAATCTATACTTGTGGACCCGGGCTCGATGCTGGAGTTCGATGCCGTAGTTCAAAAAGTGCGCTCGCTGATACCTATAAACAAGATAAAATATATAATACTGCACCATCAGGACCCGGACCTCTGTGCTGCGGTACCTGCGATCGAAAAGCTTATCGACAGGGATGACCTTCAGATTATAACCCACAGCCGCATGAGCCTTTTGATCAAGCACTACCTGGCAACTTCCGACTATTATGAGATCGACAAAAGAGATCTGCGGCTGGAGACAGAAAACGGTCTGCGGCTGGAGTTTCTGACTACGCCCTACTGCCACTCTCCCGGAGCATTCGTGACTTACGATCCCAATTCCAAGACACTCTTTTCCGGAGATATCTTCGGAGGCATTGACGAATCATGGGAGTTTTATGCCAAAGAGGACTATTTCGAGAAGGCAAAGCAGTTTCATGCGGAGTATATGCCGAGCAAAGATATCCTCAACTATGCGCTAAACAAGATCGAGCGGCT
>MZGN01000029.1 GCA_002085085.1 Helicobacteraceae bacterium 4484_230 | reverse complement strand
GAAATGTCAAATATGGTAGTGGCTATCTTCTCCAGATCATCCGTATCTGAAACCACTGCCACGGTCTCTTTTATTTTTGAAAGCGAACGTTCTGCAAGTTTAAATACCGGAACACTGCCTTCAAAAAGTATTTCACGCATCTGCTGACGTGCAAACAGAAGTCGGGAGACAATTACAAGTCCGACATCATACTGCTTCAAATCCTTGTAGATGATCTTCTCCCTGTCATCGTCATGATAGTTTATGTCTACGTCTATATTGCTGTTTTTAATGGATTTCAATGTTTTTAAAAGATCGAGGCTGCCAGGATTAAGGACTTTTATAATCAATCTATTTTTGAAATATTTATGAATCGCAAAAGTGTTTCGCAGCAGTTTCGTAATCTTCTTTGGCTTATCCAAATCCATATCGATTATAAGATAAAGATTCTTCCCAAACGGTGCCGGAAACTGCCCAAGCTCACGTTTAATGGCACGATAAACCGATCTCAGTACGTGCGGCTCCCCTATCAGCAGAAGCAGATCGTTTGGATGGATCATGGTGTGGGGAGTAGGCATAACAAGCCTGCCGTCACGGTAAAGACCGACAATACGCCAACTGTTCTGCTCTATGACCTCTACGTGTCTGTAGACAAAACTGCTTCCGAAAGGAACAAGAACTTCCATGATCTCGCCTTCACCAAGACCAACATTTTGTGCAATTGTAGGAACATTCGGAAGATAGTCTATCAGGCGCGAGCTCATCTGTTCGTTGATATTGAGCAGAAGAAGGCCTGGATCATCATGCTTCAACCCCCACCTGTCAAGCACGACAATACGCACCTGCTGCTTAAGCTGACGAATGTTGGATACCGTATTTTGGACATCGTCATAATTGCTCATAACGACAAATATCTGAAAAAAGTCCATTTTCAGAACGTTTGCAAGTTTATAGTAGCTCGTAGGATCAAACTCAAAAAATTTATATCTTGACGGATTGGCATTTTTGAACTCGGTCGCCTTTGTCTGGATCACATAGTAGATGTTATCACTGGAATACGCACCTATCGTACGCTCTATAAAGTGGTTACCGATAGTGCAATCACTGATAATCAAGATCTTTTTCATTATACTCGCATTAAAATACCGTTTTAGGAAGTCGTGATTGTACCATTTTTCTCTAAATTTCGCATACACTAAATTTAGTCTTGCCAGAGACAATAAATAATTACTTGTTAAAAAGTGATACAATACCCGGCAGATAGATAAAGGATTATAGTGACAAAATTATCGATTGGTTTTAAAAATATTGCTTTAGTCAGGGAGATAGAGTCTCCTGAAAACCCGGGAGGACTGGAAAAACGTGTTGCATTGACACCGGAAGATGCCGGAAAACTTGTCTCCGCAGGAGCCAATCTGTTTGTAGAGCACGGTGCAGGCAAAGGGGTCGGTTTTTCCGATGACGAGTATGTCAGCAACGGTGCCGTTATGCAGAGTGCTGATGAGATATACAAAGATAAAGATATGGTCATCAAGTTCAAAGGTCCTTCCCTGGAATCCATTTCCCAGATGAAAAAGGGCTGTGCACTCTTCTGTATGGCACATTTCCACTCTTTTCCAGAGCGTGCAAAAATGCTTGAAGAGTACAAAATAAACGTCATTGCCATGGAAGAGATACTTGAATCCCCAAAAGTCCAGACAGATGAACAGATACTTGCCCGTGTTGCCATGGCGGAAGCGCTGAAGCCGTTTATGGAAAACAAAACTATCGGTAATCTGAAAATATCTGTTATAGGACGGAACGAACGGCTGGCCGGCTCTATAAGGCGTGCAGGAAACCGTGATCCCCTCTCTCTCAGGATACTTCATAAAGATATAAAGTTTGAGGAGCTGGAGGAGACGGGAGAAGATACTCTCTACTTTTACGACAGCCTGGAGTTCAGCGATCCAAACAATATTCTGGAAAAATTAAAAAAGGCCGGTTCACATCTTTTTGACCTGTATGGGTTCGAGAAAGAGAAAGGGGAAGAGGCGATCGCCGACTACAGAAGGTCTCACCCGCCTCTTGAATTTGGCCTGCGCCGAATCCAATGCCTGCATGAAACAGGACGGGCCGGTGCAAGATACGGCATCGAACTCCTCAAAAAAAACAAACCCGGACTCGACATATCGGAAGCAAAAGTTGTTGTATTGGGATACGGCAATGTGGCACGCGGGGCGATGCATGAGATCTATGAGCAGGGTTTGAAAAACATCCATGTACTGGGACGCACCCAGACTACAAAAGAGAGGATCGACCACTGGCTCGAAGATGTAGACTTGGTAGTAAACGGCGCGGAACAGCCGCGGCATTTAAGGGGGATAAACTACCTTATAAGCAACGACCACCTCAAAAGGATTATCCCTGCCGGATCAGTCGTGATTGATCTTGTAGGCGGCAGCGAGACAAACAGAAGCCCTGTCGAAGCGGTGCTTAGCTGCACATTTTTGACAGAACCGCATTTTGTCAAAGAGGAGGTAACGGTTAGTGCGCTCTGGGGCTGGCCTATGATGGGAATGAACAGAGAGAGTACTCTCAGGTATTCAAGCCATTTCCAAAAAGAGACCACTCAAAACCTATGTTACCCAACAGTTAAACAAATCATTTATTGCATACACGAAGCCGCTTTAGTACCCCTATCATAAATAATGCAGCTTTTTAATGCTCCGTTTTTAAAATAAAATTCTTCACGGCCATGTTTTAGTCCATCTACATAATGTATTCTATACTTCACTTCACCACTCTCAAAATATCCTTTTGCCAAACCACCAACTTTGCCCGCTGCAAAAAACATTTCAGACTCTATTTGTCCATTTTCATAATATTCCTTTCTCATACCATCTAGTTTATCTTCTATCCAAGTCGCTTCATATTTTATTTGACCATTTTCGTAGTAGTACCTCATCGTACCATGCTTCTTGTCGTTTGCATATGAAATCTCTTCCGACAACTGACCATTTTTGCGATATACCTTCTCCATACCATGCCGTTTGCCATCAACATAAGACCACTCCTGAAACACTTGATCAATGCCTTCATAATACCATGTTATGATCCCATCATGATTGCCATTCTCGTTATAAGGCTCCCACATATATAGTTGACCACTTGTATAGTACTGTTTTGCCACACCGATCACATTGCCAAATTTATAAGGAACCTCCTCCTGCAAAACACCATTTTCATGATACGTTTTGGCAACTCCGTACTCCAAACCATCAAACCAGGGCCACTCTTTGTGTAGCTGACCGCTCTCATAATATTCACAAGTTACCGAATCAGGATTGCTGTTTTGGTAATAATACATATGGATCAATCCTGCCTCCGGTTTTGCCGGGCACCATTGCGGTAATGGCCAACCCGCCCAGTTATTAGCACTTGTTGAAGATGAACTGCTGGATGAGGAGAGTGAGGAGTCGCTGTTTTGTGAATTGCTTGAAGCAGCGGCAGATGACAAACTTGAACTAGAACCTGATCCCCCAATGGTATACAATATCAGCATCGGCCCCTTAAACTCACCCTTTGGCTTATCATTGTTTACATCCCGTTCTTTAGAGGCAAACCGATAGACAGATGTACCGACACTGTTCGACAACGCTCCTTCCGCTTTAATGACCAAACCGTTATTTTGTGTGCCATTCAGCCATTTCATTACCATAGGGGTTATATCTATGTCAATCCAGTCTAACTGCTTGGCTCCTGGATTAAACACCGCTTCTCTTGCACCCATAGAGGGCTGCTGAGTCCAAGATAGCTCACCGGGAGCCGCTTTTTTTTCCAATTCTCCAGGGTGATAGGTACCACCGCCTTCGAGCCAGCTTGATGTTACATTATATATTCCAAGATCAACACCATTGTCTCCAGAATTGGAAAGATAAAAAAGTCTTAGCACGGCTTTTTTTATCTCGGCAGTATTTAAAACAGATGAAAAATCAAATTTAATATACGCCCTGCTTTCACCACCAGTCGAATCCCAGCCGGCACCAAGTTGATCATATGCTCCAAAATTAGCCTTGTCCCAATCCAAATAAGAGTAGGCATAAGCATATGAATCCGATACCGCCCTAAGCCTGCTTGTGTCTGGTGTAATCGATGATTGCGATGAAGAGCTGGAGGCTCCACCTCCTTCATCATCTTCACCGCAACCAAAAAATACACTTATGGTTAGAAAAAATAAAAACAGTGGGAAATATGAACGTATTCTCATAGCATATCCTTTAAGGTATGACTTTCAAAAGACTTGTAAATCAAGTATACAACCTTCGTATGAAATATATTATTAATAGTGAAGGCATAAGGTTATAAATAACTACTTTTATCCATTTCGGTTTTTCATCATTTTTAATAAGCTCATTTGCTTTTTTAGTAAATCTTTTGAGGTTTGTTGGGCAACATACTTTTCACTATGGTGGAAATGGGGGGGGGATTACCCTTACTGCAATATCTACCCTTTTAACTACCTTTAAACCAAAGATTTTGAAAGATTTAAATACTTGAAAATACTTGACTACACATAACCATTTACATATGCATTGATTACAGTCAAACCTCTCTTCTCACTGTTTAAATATCTATGAAATGCTCTTCAGGTTTTTGGAGATATTGCTCTGAAGTACAATCATGCCCACAACAAGTTCGCGGTTCCAAGGTGTATTTGGAAAAAAGCCCGGCGGTCTAAAAGAGAGTTGGGTGTTTGTTTGCTGGAGCAATAAAGTGTTACAATACACAACCACAGAAAATTTTAGGAAGTTTTATGAAATTTCAGATTGATGCCGTCTCCGGCAAAGCCCGTGCATGCACGATTGAAACGGCCCACTCGACCATTCAGACACCCGTATTTATGCCTGTCGGCACCGTAGGCAGTGTAAAGGCACTGGATATGGAAGATATGGAGGAGCTCGATGCCAAGATCATCCTTGCCAACACATACCATATGTACCTGCGTCCGGGAGATAAAACGGTTGCGCAGATGGGCGGCCTTCACAAGTTTACGACCTTCAAAAAAAGTTTTTTGACAGACAGCGGCGGATTTCAGGCTTTCAGTCTGAGCGATATCTCTAAAGCGGACAAGAACGGAATCGAGTTTCGCAGCCATATAGACGGCTCAAAACACTATTTCACGCCGGAAAAAGTGATCGATATACAGCTGAACCTTGGAAGCGACATTATGATGATCCTGGACGATCTTGTCGCCCTGCCCGCAACACAGGAACGCATAGCCACATCGATAGAACGTACGACGCAGTGGGCAAAGCAGTCCATAGAGTATTTTCGGAAAAAACAGAACGAAGGCATCGGCACGGATCAAAATATCTTTGCCATCATTCAAGGCGGTACTGACAATGCATTTCGCACCAAATCGGCTACCGAGTTGTGCGAACTCGACTATGACGGTTTTGCCATAGGAGGGCTGAGCGTCGGTGAAGCCAATGAAGAGATGTACGCGACTGTAGAACATACCGTACAGTATATGCCCGAGAAAAAACCGCGCTACCTGATGGGTGTCGGAACACCGGAGGACCTTATAGAGAACATCGACCGCGGTATCGATATGTTCGACTGTGTCATGCCGACACGAAATGCCCGAAACGCCACGCTGTTTACCTCTTTTGGAAAGATAAATATCAAAGGAGCCAAATTCAAGCTGGATGAAAAGCCGGTAGATCCGGAGTGCAGCTGCCACACCTGTAAAAGATACAGCAGAGCATACCTGAACCACCTCTACAGATCAAAAGAGCTCTCCTATTTCAGGCTCGCATCCATACACAATCTGCACTACTATCTAAACCTGATGAGAGAGGCCAGAGCTGCCATTTTAGAAAACAGGTTCGCCGATTTCAAACGGAAATTCTACGCAAAACGGCAAAAATGATTATTACGATCCTGTAAAAATTTGGCAGCAGCACAGCCCTTAAATACTGTTGCCAAAATCCATTCTTATAAGACGCGTTGCGATATCGGAAGCCTCATCTTCATTGTGTGTTACATACACCAGCGTAAACCCGAGCTTTTGCTGCAAAGAGAGTATCTCTTTTCGCAGACGTATATTTAATTTGGCATCAAGACTTGAGAGGGGTTCATCCATCAAAAGTATTTTAGGCTCAAGAACCAGTGCTCTCGCAAGAGCTACACGCTGCTGCTCTCCGCCGGAAAGCTGGGACGGTTTGCGTTTTTCATAACCGCTCATATCTACCAGTTCCAGCATTTCCCTGATGCGCTCCTCTCTTTCAGCACCGGAAACGCCTTTTGCCTTCAATCCAAAAGCTATATTTTCCTTTACACTCATATGCGGCCAGAGCGCCAGATCCTGAAAGACCATACCGATATTTCGCTCCTGTGGAGTCTTGATAATCACTCCGCTGTCGGCAACCGGCTCATCTTCGATAAAGAGAGTACCGGAATCGGGAGCGACAAATCCGGCGATAATGCGAAGCAGAGTGGTTTTTCCGCAGCCGGAAGGTCCAAAGATGACGATACGCTCCTTCGCTTCTACCGTAAGTGAAACATTATCCAGAACTTTATTCTGACCATAGGATTTGGTAATGTTTTTCAGGGTTATCGTTGCCATAAAGATACCTTTGCTGCAGTTGTTTTCAATATCAGCCATAAAAGCGCGGCCGGCAGGAGCGTAATGGTTATCATAATTACACAGAGTGCGGCAATAAGCTCAGGCGAGCCGTTGGCCATCAGGGTAAATATCCGCACAGGAAGAGTATCCTGGCCCGGCGGATAAACAAGCATCGTTACAGATGTATCACGCAGGGAAAAGATATAACCGACTATCCATGCGACAGCCAATCCCCGCCACATCAAGGGAATGACAATAAAGACGATCCTTCGAAACCATCCGGCCCCTGCAGCCTGTGCGGCCTCTTCCATAGACGACGGTATCCGTGCCAGCCAGACAGCCGATACCTTACCGGTCAGTGCCGTATATTTTGCAAGAAGTCCGAAAATAACGATAAGAGGCGTGCCGTAGACGATGTTTGTCCATGGCGTATTCCATAAAGAGATCAAACCGATTCCGATCACCGTGCCGGGAAGTGCAAAAAGAAATATCGTTACCGCATCTGCCATACGCCAGATCGCAAGCGCTTTTGTATGGACAAGATAGCCGATAAAAAATCCGAAAAATGTCATTAGTGTCGCAGTTGTCGCAGCAAACCCGAGACTTCTGAACATACTGTCTCCCGCCCTTCGAAAAGCCTCCAGATAATTCTCGAGACCGCCGGAATTGACTAAAAGTATAATCATCGGAACAATGACAATGACAAAACCGAACAGTGCTATAGCAAAAGCGAGCCGGCGGCGCAGGGGACCCAGTTTTACAGTAAGCACTTTATATCTTGAAAAAAGATATGGCCGGTAAGACCTTTTGCGCAAAAACAGCTCTCCAGCCAGCAAAAACAGCAGAGCCGCACCGGCCAGCGGAAGAGCGGCAGCTATAGCCGGTCCGGCATCATAAAAAGCTGCAAACAGCGTAAAGCTCTCCACGGGATAAACATCATAACGGAGAAAATTTGCCACACTGAACTCTCCAAAACTTAAAATAAACACCAGCATGAAAGAGAGTATGACCGCGGGAATAAGAAGCGGAAGCGTGATCCCTGTCATCACCTCCTTCCATGAGGCAGCAAGAAGACCGGCCTCTTCGAGGCGGGGATCTACGGTATGCAGAAAAAAGATCGTAAGAAGCATTGGTACAGGAAGAAAAACACTAAACAAAACCATAATGCAGCCCATAAGTCCAAAAAAAGATTCATAATTCAGACCGGCCAGAAGATCAGACCAGGATATTGCAAAAATATATGGAGGAATCAGCAGCGGTATTACGAACAAGACTGTAAAAAAACGACGAAACGGCAGATCTGTTTTACCGAAAAGTATGCCCAGCAAAACACCGGCAAAAGTACTGAGCAAGGCTACGGCGGAAGACAGTATCAGACTGTGATACATCAATATCCACTGATGTTTTGTTGCCAGAATTTCCGTAAAGACACTTAAATTCAATTCCCCATCAGCCGTTACACTCTTAAAAAGCATAAAAAGCAGCGGTAATACGCCTATGACCGCAAAAAGGATTATGACAAGCATCAAAAACAGGCGTTTTCTCACCTACAACCCCGTCCACTCTTTAAAAAAAGGCTGCAACTCGATCATCTTTTCGGCAACATCACCATAATCCACCGGCATAACTTTGATCCTCTCAATCGGTTTGAGCTCCGGCGGCATTTCTACACCCTGGTGCAGAGGAATCTGGGCACAGTCAGCATAGGCAAGCTTGCGTTCAGTCTCTTTTGAAAGCAGATACTCTATCAGCATTGCGGCCTCTTTCGGATGTGGTGCCCCTTTTATCAGCACGACGGCATTGGGTACGATAAAACACCCAATTCCGCCGTCCTGTTGATCCGGATAGATCATGAAAACCGGCTTTTTGGAGCGTATACGGCTGACTGCATCATCACTGTCCACCAGGGCAAAATCATATCTCCCTGCGGCCACGAAGTCAGCACTTTCACCGTTGCTTGTCGAAAGCGAAACACCGTTCTGCTTTAGAGAGTGCATAAAATTTTTTACTTTTTTATCGCCCCAGGTTACACCCAACGCCGCCATATGGGATGTCGTCGTTCCGAAAAGCGGATTGGCGATTACCGATCTTTTCCTGTTGGCAGGATCGATATATGCCGTAATACGCATCGGTTTCCGCTCTGCGGCATCGTTGACTATAAAAACTCTGGCTCTGGCCGAAAAACCGTTCCAGTAACCCTCAGAATCCTTAAAGGTATCCGGAACCAGGCGTGCATTTTCCGGATGAATGGGAGCCGAAACTCCTTTTTGCTTCAGCACTTCGGCACGAATCGGCTCATTTGCCCAGTAGACATCCGCTCTGGGATTGCTCTTTTCAGCAATAAGGCGGTTCATCACTCCGGTACTTTTGGACTCTTCGGTATCGTATACTGCATTGACTGCAATACCTGTAGCTTCTTCAAAATCTTTCAGTATAGGCTCCGAGAAGACCTGGTCTTCAGAGACATAGACAGTTACGCTCAAGCCGGATTCTTTCTCTTTTTCGGAGCATCCCGTAATCGTTACCAGAAGAAGCAACAAGACAGAAAAAAGTTTTTTCATTGCATTTTTACCGAAAAGTCATCGAAAGATGTTGCGGCATCAGCTTTGGTCCAAAGTCCGACTCCCCCGTGTCTTGTAAAAGTTTTGTCTCTGCCTTCAAGATACTTTTTACCATCAAGATATCCGGCATACCGGTCGCCTTTTTGTACAATTTTCATAGTATGCCACTCTCCGGCATGTAGTATGACATCAGCATTGGCCAGAAGCTTTCGATAGCCGTTTTTTACAAAATAGAGACGAAAGTTGTCTTCAAGGGGATTGAAGCGGGAAATGTAATAGTTTTTACTGTCCTGCACCCGCCATATAATACCGCCGCCCTGATCGATCCTGCCGCGGTTGGCCTTGAATTTGACTTCTATCTCACCATCCAAAAAAACAAGACTGTCTATTCGGCACAGATTGAAAGCGGCTCCACTGTGATGGTTGATGTCCGTCAAGGCAAGTACATGCTCTGGAGAAGGTGCGCTTTTATCTACCACAACCTGCCATATGGCTGATCCCTCTTTCCCGTTGGTCACATCAGCCTTCCAGCCTGCTGGAAGTTTTTGGGCCTGCGAGTCATCAAAGTGCCATATCTTCTCTCCAGCCTGAAGGGCATTGCCAAAAAACAGAACAGCCATTGCTGTTGCTATACATATTTTACTTATGCTTGCCGACTCTATATCATCTCTCTTTAGCATACTGAACCTCCCTTTCAATATTTACCGATTATAGCAAAGTTTCATTTTTCCGGTTTTTTACCTGCCATAAAATCTCTTATTGCCTAAAATTTAATCATGCGTCACACTATTTCTACACTATTTGCCACTACAATACAAACAAGAAAGAGAGGCAACTCCTAAATAAATACTCCTCCTTCGCCTTTCTTTCATAAAATCACTCCCTGAATAAACGGTTATGTCACCCGCCTATCCCGACATAGCCGTACAATGCGCTTTTTGCTTTTCACCATGACTCCTTAAGAGACTTTTTAATACCATTGCGGTTATTCTATGAGCAACAAACACAAGGAGTCAGAATGTCCGCAGTCAACAGTATCGCACTCGGTGTCAATATAGACCATATAGCCGTCTTGAGAGAGGCCAGAAAAATCAATGATCCCGACCCTCTGATGGCACTGGCTGTCTGCGTTCAAAACGGAGCTGACCAGATTACTATCCACCTTCGTGAAGACCGCCGCCACATCCATGATGAAGACGCGAAAAAGATCATAGAGAACTCCCCTGTTCCAGTCAACCTGGAATGCTCCATCAATCCCGAGATCATAGATATCGTATGCGCACTAAAACCGCACCGCGCAACGCTTGTCCCTGAAAACAGGGAGGAGGTGACTACGGAAGGCGGTCTGGATATTCTCAATCAGGAAGCAGCCGTCACAAAAGCCATAAGCAGGCTCCATAAAGCATCGATCCCGGTCTCACTGTTTATCGACCCCACAAAAGAGAGTGTCCGACAGTCAAAAAAGGCGGGTGCGGAGATGGTAGAGCTCCATACCGGAAGCTATGCCAATATTTTTGCCATGCTCAACAGTTCACTTCCCTACACACATCACAGCATCAAAGAGCTGGAACTTCCCAGGGAGAAGCTGAAAAAAAAGCTGAATAAAGCTTATGGCGCATTAGTGCTGAGTTCGCGTACTGCAGTCGCCGAGGGACTTGAGGTTGCGGCCGGACACGGACTCAACTACCAGAATGTAAAAGCCATAGCTGATATCAGCGAGATCACGGAACTCAACATTGGACAAAGCATCATAGCCCGTTCCGTATTTAGCGGACTCTCTGATGCGGTGCGTGATATGAAATCGTTAATAGAACGCTAAAGGTATACAGTGAAACCAAAAATAGCTGTCAGCATCGGTGACCTGAACGGTGTCGGCATAGAGATTGCCTTAAAAGCACATAGAACGATATCTGAGATGACAAATCCCGTCTACTGCATCAATGAAACCATGCTGGGTAAGGCGTTGCATCTTTTAAATCTCAAACTGCCGGAAGATTTTCAAATCGAACCTGCAGGGGGTGACTTTGAGATAATACCGGGCAAAGTCAGTGCGGAATCAGGCAGATACTCGTTTGACTCCTTTAAAAAAGCAATCTCTCTTGTCGAATCCAAGAAGGCCCATGCCGTTGTTACGATGCCTATCCATAAAGAGGCATGGGCCAGCGCCGGCATAAATTACAAAGGCCATACTGATATGCTGAGAGACTATTTCGGTAAAGATGCCATTATGATGCTTGGCTGCGATAAACTCTATGTGGCACTCTTTAGCGAACATATACCCCTAAGAAATGTAGCAGACTATCTGGACAGAGAGAAGCTGTTTTTATTTCTAATGGATCTCTACCGCGCCATCGGAGAGAAAAAAGTTGCCGTTTTGGGGCTGAACCCGCATGCGGGTGACAATGGCGTCCTGGGCGATGAAGAGAAGATGATCACAGAAGCGATAGTAAAGGCAAACAAAACGATAGGCAGAGATATTTTCTTTGGCCCGGTTGTTCCCGATATCGCTTTTTCTCCTTCGTTTCGCGCCAACTTTAGCTACTATGTTGCCATGTACCACGACCAGGGACTTGCACCTCTCAAGGCCCTCTATTTTGACGAGAGTGTAAACGTCTCCCTAAACCTTCCGATAATAAGGACTTCAGTAGATCACGGCACTGCTTTTGATATCTCATATACCGACAAAGCAAAAATGACAAGCTACATCAATGCCGTAAAAACCGCTATTGAACTTATTAATGCAAAATAAATTTTATTATAAAATATAATTATACTTTTTATAAATTTAAAATAACCATTTATTATGTTTTTATAAGAATAATTAAAATAGAATAACATAATGTTTACTTATGGATAATTTTGCAAAGTCCATATAGATGTTTTAGACACCTTGACAAATGGACAAATTATGAAAACCGATCAAAACAATTTAAAAACAACAGTCTATACCGTTAAGATCAAACGTTATGAGACTGTTGCCGGCAATACAATAGAGTATGATGAAGTGATTGGTGAAAGCACCTCGCTCGAGGTTGCAAAGAAAATACAAAACGACTTCAAAGACTCATTTTTGGAGATACAGGAAGTCAAAAAGAAAAGATATATCCGCTCCTAAAACAGGAACACTTTCCAAGTTTTTTTAGAAACCTTGAAGTTTACGCACTATTTACCTACGGGGTTTATACTTTTTCATAACATATCTTTAAACAAAGGATCTACAGTATGAAAAAGAGCAAAATACTACTTTCATCAATACTTCTTTTCAGTCTATGCCTGCAAGCCGCATCCATAGATTTCAATGAGGCCGACAAAGTTAAAAACAGAACGTCTCCGCTCACTTCCGATACGATCTTCTCCTACAACAATATCATCGGTGCAACCATGCACTCTATCGTCCATATAGCCACAACGCAGACACGCTCGCAGGAGATGCTGCATCAGATGAATCCCTATTTTGAACAGTTTTTTGGACGTCAGTACAGACAGCAGGAAGCTCCAAAACGCCACAGCCTGGGCTCCGGTGTCATAATAAGTAAAAACGGCTATATAGTTACCAACAATCA
>MZGN01000127.1 GCA_002085085.1 Helicobacteraceae bacterium 4484_230 | reverse complement strand
CATGATGTTGCTTTGCAGACGAAGCAGGTGCTGAAAAATCTCGGTGCTATTTTAAATGAAGCCGGCAGTTCATCTTCGCAGGTGGTCAAAACCACCATTTACCTTGACAGTATGGCTGATTTTGCCATAGTCAATGAGATATATGCCGAATTTTTTGGAGACCATAAACCTGCACGCGCCACTGTTGCCGTTAAAGCACTTCCAAAAGATGCTCTTGTCGAAATAGATGCAATTGCAGTAGTTGTTTAATTAAAACTTAAACCTACTTTTAGTATTATTCGCTCACTAAAGACCAGAGGAACCTCTCTTAAGACTGAGAGCGTGACAAGAGGATTGTCTGCCGGCACCGTAATGTACTTTTGATTACGGTGTTTTTTCCAGACTCTCCTCCTTCCAGGCAATACGGGCCTGATCGTTGATATTGTTAAACTCGTTTAAACGGGAAAAGCGAAGTCATGATTTTGTGACGTGCCGAGTCTTTGGAAAGATTTTTTTAATTATATAAGGGAAAAAATGTACGCAATTATTAAAAACGGCGGCAAGCAGTATAAAGTACAAGAGGGTGATGTTCTTCTTCTTGACAATATGAATCTTGAGCCGAAAGATACCGTTGAGATCAAAGAAGTCCTTGCAGTAAATGCCGGTGAGTTGAAAGTAGGCGCACCATACGTAGAAGGCGCAACGGTAACGGCTGAAGTAGTCAACGAGGGCCGTGAGAAAAAAGTGGTTATTTTCAAAAAGCGTCGTCGAAAAGACAGTAAGCTCAAGCGTGGTTTCCGCAGAAGCTTCACACGAGTTCGTATAACAAAAATAGCAGCATAGGCAGGAGAGAAAAATGGCACATAAAAAAGGTCAGGGTAGTACACAGAATAATCGCGACTCGGCGGGACGCAGACTCGGCGTTAAAAAATACGGCGGAGAGACTGTAAGAGCAGGAAACATCATCGTGCGTCAGCGCGGGACAAGGATTCATCCTGGTAAAAATATCGGCATGGGTAAAGACCATACGCTTTTTGCACTTGTAGACGGTGTCGTTGCATTCGAGCGCAAAGACAAAACACGCAAGCAGGTTTCAATCATTCCGGCTGCTTAACTCTTTTTCAGGCTTCTGCCTGAACCTCTTCTGAACTAAAATAACGGCTTATCGTTTCATAACAGGCTATAGGTAAGAGGATTTTGTCCTATTTCCTGTCTCCTGTTTCTCAAAGGAAAAATCATGTTTACTGATCATGTTACATTGACACTGTCATCGGGCAAAGGCGGAGCAGGCTGTGTTGCCTTTCGCCGTGAAAAATTTGTAACCAAAGGCGGGCCAAACGGCGGCGACGGCGGCAGAGGCGGCGATGTGTGGTTTCGTGTCGACAACAATACCCACACACTGTCACATTTTAAAGGCAACCGCAATCTCAAGGCAGAGAGCGGAAGACCAGGTATGGGTTCGCGAATGACCGGGAAATCGGGAGAGAAGCTGGTGGTAGTTGTTCCTCCTGGAACACAGGTAATCGATGCCGAAACCGGTGAAGTGCTGTTCGACCTTCTGAAAGACGGTGAAGAAGTCCTTTTTCTTAAAGGTGGTAAAGGCGGACTGGGAAATTACCACTTTAAATCCTCCACCAACCAGCAGCCCAGGTATGCCCAGCCGGGCCAGCCTGCACAGGTTCGTGAGGTAAAACTGGATCTGAAACTGATTGCAGATGTAGGTCTTGTAGGTTTTCCCAATGTGGGCAAATCGACCCTGATCTCTACGGTATCCAATGCACACCCTGAGGTGGCTAATTATGAGTTTACGACACTGACGCCAAAACTCGGACAGGTTGATGTAGGTGATTATGATTCATTTGTTATGGCTGATATTCCGGGGATTATCGGCGGTGCATCAGACGGAAAGGGTCTGGGCCTGCAGTTCCTTCGTCACATAGAACGTACCAAAACACTGCTGTTCATGATAGATATGGCAACTTACAGGGAGATGATAGAGCAGTACAATACACTAAGAGAAGAGCTTATGAAATTCTCACAGAAGCTGCATGAAAGCAGTTTTGCCATAGCATTGACGCGTGCTGATGCTTTAAGCCCGGAAGAAGCCCGGGAAAAAACAGAACATTTCATAAAAGAGATAGGTCTTTCGCCAAGCCGACACAGCGAGTATGGTTTTGACGAGAATTTTCCTTATTATGAGCAGAGCAGTACCGAGGGTGATTTGGAGATAGATCTGAAGAAGCCTTTTTTTGTAGCGCCTTTGTCATCGGTTATGCACATAAATATAGATGCACTCAGATATGGACTTTATGAGCTTGTGAAGATGGCCCGCGGATGAGACGTATCGTTCTGAAAGTAGGAAGTGCGGTACTTACCGAACAAAACCGGATAGCAGGCGAGAGAATGCAGAACCTGGTTAATCTGATCGCAAAACTCAAAGAGAGCCATGAGGTGATTCTTGTTTCAAGCGGCGCGGTGGCAGCCGGATATACCGAGTTGAAACTCGATAAAAAAGTGTTGGCCAACAAGCAGGCGCTTGCTTCTATCGGACAGCCTCTGCTTCTAAGACGTTACAAAAAGAAACTCGAACGTTTTGGTATTTTGCCGGCGCAGGTGCTGGTTACGGCAGCAAACTTCAATACTGACCAGCAGGTGGCAAAAGCCAAGAGTGTTATAGAAAAACTGCTTGAGAACAGAGTGCTTCCAATCATTAATGAAAATGACGCAACCGCCGTTGAAGAACTGGTCCTGGGTGACAATGATCAGCTTTCGGCTTATGCCGCCTACCACTTTAATGCCGATATGCTGGTTATCCTCTCGGATATCGATGCGTATTACGATAAAGATCCGAGACACCATACCGATGCAAAAGTAAGAAAAATTGTCAATCATATAGACAGGGATGAGCTTGAGAGGGAGGTGACCCCTCATGGAAGTTTTGCCACGGGAGGCATAGTGACCAAGCTTAAAGCGGCCAATTTTATGCTTGCCAGAGGACGGTCTACTTTTCTTGCCAGCGGGTTCGACCTGTGCGATGCCGAGGATTTTCTCCTTAAAGGTGTTCATAACGGCGGTACCCTGTTTGTTCCGGGGAAAGAGTGATGAAGATCATCTTTATGGGTACACCAGATTACGCCTCGCGTATTCTTGAAAGCCTTGTTGCGCAGAAGGATATGGATGTAGTCGCCGTATATACCCAGCCTGATAAGCCGGTTGGGCGCAAAAAGACAATGACGCCTCCTCCCGTCAAGGTACTTGCCGAAGAGCAAAACATTCCCGTATATCAGCCTGGCCGACTGCGCGATGATGCCGTTGTAGAGCAGCTTTTGCAAATAGAGTGTGATTTTATCGTTGTTGCGGCATATGGCCAGATTTTGCCGAAAGAGATTCTTGGGCATGCACCATGTATCAATCTGCATCATGCTTCCATACTGCCGCAGTACCGTGGCGCAAGTCCTATTCAGCAGACTCTGCTCAATGGTGACCGTGAGACCGGTGTTACGGCAATGCTGATGGAGGAGGGGCTCGATACCGGACCCATTCTTACTATAGAACGGATTACCGTTGCCGATGACGAGATGCTAGAAAGCCTGTTTGGCTCCTCTCTGAAGCCGCTACCTCAAAATGACTCAGAGGCTACATATTGTAAAAAAATTACAAAAAGTGATGGTTTGGTCAGGTTTGATGATGCCGCCTCGCTTTTCGACCGTTATCGTGCCTTTACTCCATGGCCCGGTATTTATCTTGAAAGCGGTTTAAAACTGAAAAAGATAGAACTTGTCGACTCTTTGCGTAAACATAAAGCCGGCCGTATCCTTACAGTTGACAAAGAGAGTGTTACTGTGGGATGCCGCTCAGGAGAGTTACGTATCTACACACTTCAGCCATCTTCTAAAAAAGAGATGAAAGCAGTTGATTATCTCAACGGCAAAAGGTTGGGTGTTGACGATATTCTGGCTTGAATCTGTCGATTCCACACAGCGCTATCTTAAAGACGCTCTTCAAAACAGGGAGCTCTCTGCCCCTGTTGCCGTAGTGGCAGAGCGGCAGAGCAGCGGACAGGGAAGCAGGGGTAACCATTGGGAGGGAGTCGAGGGAAATCTCTTTGCGGCATCGGCTTAAATATGAAAGCGGCTCCGAAAGGGTTTGGTTTTCTGGATGTGGATATATCCAAAAATGAGCTTTTGCAGAGCTATTTCAAATTGTTTGACAAGATGATCCCATGGAAGCAGATTTTTAGAAAATACAAGTTAGAATTCGAAAGATGCAGAATCAAAACGAGCACTGTGCAAAACAGAAAAATTTCGCTTAAAGATGCGAAACTGCTTGAAGACGGTTCTTTAGAGCTGAATGGGCAAAGGATATACAGTCTGCGATGAGTGAAGTAATAGTAATTGCCAACCAAAAAGGCGGAGTCGGTAAAACAACAACAGCAGTGAATCTTGCTGCATCGTTGGCGATCAAAGAGAAAAAAGTCCTTTTGATCGATGCTGATCCACAGGCCAACGCCACCACTTCCCTCGGATATAGCAGAAATGATTAACCAAAGGTCGCGAGCTTATACTGAAAAAAGCTATTTCGCAGGTTAAAGCCAAATATGACTATGTCATTATCGACTCGCCTCCTGCTCTTGGTCCTATGACCATAAACGCCCTCTCTGCTTCAAATTCGGTAATTATTCCCATACAGTGCGAGTTTTTCGCCCTTGAGGGGCTTGCCCAGCTTCTGAATACGGTTCGTCTCATTCGAAAAACGATCAATCCGAAACTGTCGATAAAAGGCTTTTTGCCGACTATGTACAGTTCACAGAACAATCTTTCCAAGCAGGTGTTTTACGACCTTAGGCAGCATTTCAAAGGAAAGCTTTTTAAAGATGTAGATGACGGTTTTATAGTAATTCCACGCAATGTCAAACTTGCGGAAAGTCCCAGTTTCGGCAAGCCCGTACTCTTATATGATGCCCGCTCAAGAGGTTCAAAAGCATATCAAAACCTGGCACAAGCCATAATTGCATAGCAGAGATGGGATCACGGGAAAATATGCAAAAGGCAAAATCTCTTGGACGCGGTCTCGGTGAACTCCTTGGAGAGATGGAAGAGGTTTACGACAACGAGGTTGGAGGGCGCGGAAACGTTATAGACATCCCCCTTAAAGATATAACTCC
>MZGN01000028.1 GCA_002085085.1 Helicobacteraceae bacterium 4484_230 | reverse complement strand
TTTGGCTCTATGAATTTGACCTCTGGAATATCGACACTGTTTTTGATTTTTGAGAAATACTCTTTAGCTTTTGTAAAAACTGTTTTCGGATCTATATCTCCCGTTACTATCAAAATAGCATTTTTGGGCTGATAGTAGGTCGCATGGAAGTTTCTTATGTCGTCTATAGTCCAGGTTTTGATGTCGTTCATAAAGCCGATCGGCGTCCAGTGGTACGGGTGATAGAGATAGGCGTTGTTGAAAAGTCTGAAATAGAGATAGCCGAGAGGGTTGTTGTCGGTTCTCCATCTGCGCTCTTCAGCCACTACATTGCGCTCAGGCTGAAACTCTTCGTCTTTCAGGTTGAGATTTTGCATCAATTCTGCGAACAGGGAGAAGGTTTTGTCCACATTGTCACTGCTTGACTTGATGAAGTAGTGTGTATAGTCAAATCCGGTAGAGGCGTTGTTAACCCCGCCTACGCTTTTTACCTGTTCGTCAAACTCGCCGGCTTTAAGGTTTTTGGTAGACTTGAAGTTCATATGTTCGAGCATATGGGCGATGCCGGTTTTACCCATGATCTCATTACGGCTGCCGACTTTGTAGAAGATATCCGTAGAGATAACATTTGAGTCGTTTTGCATTGGAATAACGACGACCTGCAGACCGTTGTCAAAGGTTTTGGTAGTGTAATCAGGCAGAGAGTTGGCCATTAAGATCCCTAATGTTAAAAATAGCAGTGATAAAAATCGCATCAGCGTCCGCTTCCTATCGCTTCGGTAATGTTGTCGTATCCATCTATGCTCAGCAGATTGGAAAGTCCTTCATTTATCTCACGTATCAATCCCGACCTACGGAGATAAGTACGGTTTTACCGTAAAGTTCTTTCGCTACAGCATCGAAAATTTCAAAACTCTTATCTTTTAGTACCGCGCCGCTGAGACCGCCGATCTCTTTAGGATTTTTTACGAGCGAATAGTCGACAGTGGTATTGGTGGCAATGATGCCGTCAGCCCCTTTTTCAACCGCAAGAGAAGTGAGGTCAACTGCCTGGTCACTGTTCATTCGGCAATGAAGGTTTCGTTCTGAAGATCACGCAGGCCCGGTGTGTTGGGTGAGGATATGTTGATAACTATATAGTCACCCAGTGTATGCAGGGCCCTGATCAGTTTGACATAGTCGCTGATAGCGTTCTCTTCGGATGTCGACTTGTTTTTGCCTATGTTTATCCCTATCGGTGTACTGAAAGGGTACTGTTTTTCAAGACGGTTGCGAACGGCAATCAGGCCGTCATTGTTAAAGCCCATGGCATTTTGGATCGTTTCTTCTTCTATATGGCGAAACATTCGCGGTTTTGGATTGCCGGCCTGCGCTATAGGCGTTACAGTTCCAATCTCGCTAAAGCCGAAACCAAGAGCATTTATGCCCCGGATCATCGTGGCGTTTTTATCGAACCCTGCGGCCAGTCCGACCGGGTTTGGAAAAGTGCATCCAAAAAGCTCCTGTTTCAGTACTTCTGAAGTAACAAGATTCTTTGAGGCGATATAATCAAATACCCCCGGCAAAAACCTGTCGCTTCGCAACAGGATCTCTGCCAAATGATGTGCATTTTCCGGTTGAAGTTTAAAAAGCAGTTTTTTTATCTGTTCATATGAATTCATTTTATAATTAAAGCCTGTAAAAATTTTTCTGATTATACAGAAAAAATGATAATGGCATCTCTAAAAACCCTAAATAATTTCAATGCGTCTGTTATGACTGAATGTTTTGTTGCAAGGAGGGCTCTTTTTCTGCAATTTCAAAGCTGTATGAGTTTAAATTTCTGTTTTTGCAGGGATAATCAGGGATAATATGTCAGTGCTAAAGGTTTCAGGTAAACAAAACACCCTTTTATATACAATCAGATTATTTACCAGAGCTCTCATGAGTCTGTTTTGCAAGATAGGTTAACGTAGAGACCAAAAGAAAAATGAATAGAAATATTTCACTGGATGTATTAAAAATAGTGTTGGCGTGCATGGTGGTTGGCGTGCATGCAGATTTTTTAGCCGATATTACTAAAACCGGATCATTTTTAACGGTTAACGGGATATTCAGAGCTGCAGTACCAATATTTTTCACAATAAACGGCTTCTTTTTTTATAAAACATACATAGAGGGTAAAACTTTTTTTTGGTTAAAAAGAGTCTTTTATCTTTATTGTTTCTGGATGGTGTTTTATGCATGTTTTTGGTTTGATATGCAAGATATATCTTTTTTTTATTTTTTGGAAACGCTCCTGGTCGGTTATTGGCATTTGTGGTACTTGGTCGGCTTGCTGGGAGCCGCTATTTTAGTTATATTTCTTAATAAAATGCCATTGAGACGGATTTTTTTATTGATCATCGTAACTTTTATATCGGGAGTGGCTATCCAATATCTGGGTAATTATCATATTGTTGCCGATCCGGTTATTGATGAAATTTTTAATACTCTCCCTGTACATAGAAATTTCATATTTTTTGCACTGCCGTTTTTCTTTACAGGCTTTCTTATCAATAAGCTTGAATTGCATCAAAAGATATCGATCTCTTCGTCGGTATCACTGGCAATTCTGGGAGTGTTTTTACTTATCGGCGAATCCTATGTTAACTACATAAATCCTTTAAATGACGGAGAGTTTGATAACTTGATATCGTTGATTGTCGTTGCACCGGCAGTTTTTATTTTGTTTATGAAAATCAATATTAAAGGAAATAGTAAAAAACTGTCACTTTATGCAAATGGAATATATTTTATACATCTGTTTTTTTTATTGACTCTTAGATGGCTTACAGACTTGGATAAAAGTATTTTGACTATTACTGTAATAGTTTTATCGGTAATAGGAAGCTATTTTTTAATTAAAATCAATAATAAAATAAAATTCATTTTGTAAATATCTGACAAATATATGATTGTAAAAAATGGGATTTTTTCCTCCTTCCACCTCTTTTGGGGTGGAAGGAGGAAGGGGTCTCCTGTAAAAGCAGGAGCTTGAATATCAAGAGTCAAATATAAGTTATTTATAAAATCTTGAACTCTCGTTTAAAGATTTCATGATGTACAGGTTGAAGTCGTCCAGTTTCTTATTTTTATCGATCTTGTAGTCACTGTTTTTTCTGATTTCAGGCGCAAGCATTGCACTGGGTTTTTTGGAAAATACTATAGTGTACTCTTTTGTCCTTATGGCATAGTTGTTCCAGTTGGATATAGAGACGCTTTCTCTGTCGCTTTTTAAAATATCTGTTCCGTTTGAATAGTCTCCCGCATCATTGACTACCCCGATACTCTTCATCAGAAAAGGGACGATATCGACATGACTGGTAAGATTGTCGACTGTGCGGGGCTTTGAATCGGGTGTTTTAACTATCAGGAAGGAGTTTGTCTGGGCATTGCAGAATGAATTATTATGCCCAAATCCGCCATACTCAAAAAACTCTTCCCCGTGGTCAGAGGTCAGTATGATGATCGAGTTATCAAAAAGCCCCTTCTTTTTTACGGCATCGATGAGCTCTTTATACAGCGAGTCAACATAATGGTTGGCATTTTTGTACATATTGAAAAGCTTTGTTTTTTTCTTTTTTCCTACGGTCATAAAGTTTATCTTCATATCTCCATCCGGCAGGAAAATTGCATGTTCTTTTGGATACGAATAGGGCAGGTGGGACGAGTCAAAAAATACATAGGAGAAAATTGGCTTATCGGTTTTCTGTTTCGCAAGCCAGTTTTTGAAATAGTCTGTGTTTTGTCTGTCTCTCTCCCACGGTTCGCCTTCAAAATCATCTTTGATTCTGTCTTGGATATCTACAAAGGCAGTTTTGCGAAATTCGGGCCACTGCAGGTTCGTGCTTGTGGTAATGTTTATATTGTAACCCCTGTTCATCAGGGCATCGAACAGCAGGCTTCCTTTTTGTTCATTTAAAAATGAGAACCAGTAGGTGGCGTTGAGACCGTAAAAAAGTGAAAATATACCAAAACGGGTGGTATTTCCCCCGCTGTGATGATTGATGAAATAAACCGATTTTTTGGAGAAATCGTAAAGATTCGGCATTATCTCTTTTTTTATCATATCGGCACGTGTTGCGTCTGAACCGAAAATAAAGATATTTGGGAGTCTGTCCATCTTTTCGTAAGCAAGTTTTTTCAGTGGATAGCTAAGAGATGAGTCTTCGGGCAGCGTTGGAGCCTTTTTTGGCGGTATAATTCCGAAATGCCTTTTGGCAAAACGGTTGAATGTCAGAGGCTGATACAGGGGAACAACCAGTGCTTTTTGGGTTATCTTCGTATTGCTTGTAAGTGATGCGTATCCGAAAGTAAATTTTTCAGAGAGTATGATCAAAAAGATCGGCAATACAAAATAGAGCCTGCTTTTCCTGTTCAGCCGAGCCGCCTTTTCATTATCTATATTTGTGATATTTTTTAATATGAAAAGCTCCAGCAGAATAAACAATATGATGGTAACTACAATAGAGATCAGCGGAATGATACCTATGTGTACACTGTCCTGCGCGGCAGGGGAGAAGACAAGGTTCAGTATCATAGGGTTGATATGCATCTTGTAAAGACGGAAAATGAAGAAATCCGCCACAATCAGAAAATCACACAGTACGAATAAAATAAATGCGATATAAAAGGCGCTGCGCTTTATAAAAAGAAATGGTATCAGCAGCAGTGCAAAGATGAGATATGCTGTTGAGATGGTCGATATGGCTGCAAATACCGCGAATAGAAATGACAGCAAATCGTATCCGGGGTTAAATATCAGAAAAGCGAGAAAAAGAAGCGAACTGATGATCAGATTGCTCTTTAAAAAGAGCCACAGCTTCGCAGTCTGTATGGATGGTTTTGGAAAAAAAGTTTTTATTTTACGCTCCTGTTGTTCACTGTTTAGAGTTGGGCAAACCACTTACTGCCGTCACTGAAAGTATTAACGGTCAGTTTTGAGAATTTTTCCAGATAATCCCAAAAATCATCTTTAAGTTTCTGGTCTATGTCTGTCTCCTCCAGCACCTCTCTCATAGTTCCAAGCCACTCATTTCGTGATTTTTCATAAATGGAGAAGTCGTCATGGACGCGTATCATGAACTCGTTGAGTTCTACTCCCTTGCTCTCCTCTTCGTAGACTTTGGGGCCGCCGCATATCTGAATGAAAAACTTGGTATTTTTCTTTTTTACTTCTGCAAACTCCTCTTCATCCTGAGGGAAAAAGTGGGATATTTCACTCTCGTATATCTTGTCGTAAAAACGGTACATAAGATCACGCATGCCGTCTTCGCCCAATGCAGCATAAAATGCCGGATCAGGATTTTTAAAATCGACTTTTGCACCTTTTTCCACTTTTGTAATTTCGTAACTCATTTTTATTCCTTTAATTTAATTTGTACGTTCCCAAAATGTTCCCTGTGCAGTATCCATCAGGGAGACGCCCAATTCTGCAAGCTCATCCCTGATAGCATCCGAGCGCTCATAATTTTTGGCTTTTTTAGCTTCGTTTCGCTCTTCTATCAAGGTGTTTATCTTCTCTTTTGTCTCTTTGTCGAAACCGAATTGAAAGTACTCAAAAGGATTCATAACCCCAAACCCCATCACTTTTTCTATATAGGCCAGATTCGCCAGAGTTTCTCGTTTTACAACTTTGTCTTTTGGATTCGAGTCAAGCGTTTCATTGGCTGACTGAACCATTTCGTCGATAAGCGACAGTGCTGCTGAAACATTCAGGTCATCACTTAAAGCATCCAGCAGTTTTGTCTGAAAATCCGTTTTTACTTCTGTGGTTTTCATGCCAAAAAGGCGTTTTTTCAGACGGTACAGCTTGTCAAGGCGTTTCTTTGAAGCGATCAGGTCCTCTTCGTTAAAATTAAAATTGCTTCGATAGTGGGTAGAGAGGAGGTAGAAGCGAAGCACCTCGCCTTGGTATGCACTTAGTGCATCTTTAATGAAAAAGCTGTTACCCAGGCTTTTGCTCATCTTCTCGCCGTTTATGTTTACAAAACCGTTATGCATCCAGTAGTGCGCCAGTTCATGCCTGCCCAGACAGCGTGTCTGTGCCGCTTCATTTTCATGGTGGGGAAAGAAGAGGTCGGCTCCTCCTCCATGGATATCTATGGCGTACTCTTTGTCTCCGGCAAGATGTTTTTCGATCATGGCCGAACATTCAGTGTGCCATCCGGGCCGTCCCGGGCCAAATGGCGAATCAAAAGTTATCGAGTTGTCATTCACCGATTTCCAGAGTGCAAAATCAGCCGGATGACGCTTCTCTCTTGAACTCTCCACCCGGCTTTGAAGATCAGCTTCATCCTGGTTGTGGCCGGACAGGGTAAGGTATTTTGAATCACTCCTGGTGTCAAAATAGACATCTCCGTCTAAAGTTCTATATGCATGCCCCTCTTCTATGAGTTTTTGGATCAGGTCATACATGGCATTTAACGATTCAGTAGCCTTGGGCTCTATAGTTGGCCGACGCACGCCAAGTGCATCCATATCGCGGTGGTATGCTTTCGTATATGTATCTGTAATCGTCGTAATATCTATATTTTGTTCGGCTGCTTTTTTTATGATTTTGTCATCTATATCAGTGATATTTCTGGCAAATGTGACCTCATAGCCATTTGCTTCCAGTACGCGTCTGAGAAGGTCAAACACAAGGGCACTTTTTGCGTGGCCGAGATGGGCATCATCATAGACAGTCGGTCCACAGACATAGAGTGAGACTTTTCCGGGAATCAGTGGTTCAAATTTTCGTTTTTTTCTTGTTGCCGAGTCATAAATAAACATGTAAAAATCCCTTTAGAAAAATTAAAATGGCAGTAAATATTATGGTACCGATAATCCAGATAAGACTATTTTTGGATGAAATTATAGCCAAAAACCGCTCTCTGCCAAATGCGTTAACGGTTGCGTAAAATGCTATAAAGCCGCTGATAGTGCTGGCCAGCGCCAGTCCCATGCCGCCCATAGGCGAGATCAGGAGCAGGGAAAAAACAATATTTGCAGAGAGGCTGAGTGTGGCTATCTTGGCAGCCTGCAGCTGACGGTTTTGGGCATAGATCCAAAGAAGGAGAAGTTTATTGATGCCAAAAGGCAGCAGGCCGATCATATACATCTGCAAAATCAGTGCTGTCTGCCGTGTATCATCCGTGCTGAAAGCACCACGCTCAAAAAGCAGCCAGGTAATCTCTTCACTGAGTACAAATCCGCCAATGGCACTTGCCGTAAGCAAAAAAGTGAGGAACCAGAAAGCCTTTTTCATAAAAGAGAGAGCTTTCTCTTCGTCGTTATGTTTGAGGTAACGTGCTATGCGCGGGAACAGGGCTGTGGATGTGGCAATTGCGAAAAGTGCGAGAGGAAGCTGAAAAACCCGGTTGGCATAGTAGAGATAGCTGATGACACCTGCGTTCAAAAAACTCGCCAGCCATGTGTCTAAAAATGCGGAGAATTGTGCCGTTGAGTTTCCCCAGATGGCAGGGAAGAACTGTCTGCTGAACTGTTTGGCCTCTTTTTTGATCCGGGCGGATCTTTCTTTATAATACTTCACTCCGCCCGCAAGAAGGGGCATCAGTCCGGTCTTGTAGATTGCCATCAGATGTACCAGAAGCTGCAGCAGGCCGCCAAATACGACACCGTAGCTCAGGTATGTGACAATGCTTTCATCGCTCTTTCCCCTGGAGAGCAGCAGTGCAATGATCAGGGCTATGTTGAGCAGGCCAGTAGCGAAAGCCGTTGTTGCAAAATGGTGCTTGTACTGCAGGAATGTGCTTAGAAATGTGATGGCAAAGATTAGCGGCAGATAGTAGAAGTTTATGACTACATACGGTGCCGCTGTCTCTATCGTAGCGGCATCAAAACCCAATGCAATAAGCCTGGTGGCAATCTGGGGAAAAATATTGACTGCCAGGGTCATCAGGGCTATGATTAAAAGAAAAACAAAAAAGATATGTATGGAAAAGACCGCTTTGTGGCGCGAGCGGATAAATGCCGGGATAAAAGTTTGGGTAAAAGCACCTTCCGCAAAGATACGGCGGAAAAGATTCGGCAGCTTAAAGGCGATAAAAAAGATATCGCTGTAGATATTTGCGCCTAAAACAGAAGCAGTCAAAAGATCTCTTAAAAAACCCAATATTCGTGAGAAAAGAATGCCAAAGCTGTTGGTGAAGATAGACCTATACATATCTGAATGCCATTTTTTACGATATATTAACGAATTACTGATTAAAATGTCTCTTTCTAAAGGAAGTGCCATGATAGTCGGTATCGAAGGTGTCGTTGAGTTGAAAGAGCCTACACTTGTGCATCTTAATGTCAACGGTCTGATCTATGAGATTTTTATCTCTTTGCAGACTTACGGAGCGATCACTTCTGAGAGGATCAAGCTGTTTACATCACATATTATCAGAGAAGATGCACAACTGCTTTACGGGTTTTTTGAGATTGGTGAAAAGAGACTCTTCGAGCGTCTTATAAAAATCAGTGGCGTAGGCCCAAAAGTTGCAATGGCCATCTGTTCTACTTTCAGTGCTTCACAGTTTGCGCAGATCATTGCTTCCAATGATATTGCCGGCCTGAAGCGTGTGCCCGGCATAGGGCCAAAGAGTGCAGGGCGTATTTTAGTGGAGTTGAGCGGGTTCGATGCCGAACTGATGCAGCAGGGTTCTGTTGGGACTGCCGCTTCCGGTGAGGCGTCTTTGGCACTTGAGTCGCTTGGTTTTAAAAAAGAGCAGATATCGAAAGTGCTTAGAGAGTGTGAGAGCACCGATACTGCCTCACTGGTAAAAGAAGCGTTGAAAAAACTTCAAAAGATATAAGGAGATTATGTGGAATTAGCCATACTTTTCGGGGGTGCAAGTTTTGAGCATGAAATCAGTATTGTCAGTGCGATAACCGTAAAGGAGAAACTGAGCTCATTTGATCTGAAATTTATTTTCTGTGACCAGGATCACTCTTTTTATCTGATTGAAGCAGACAACATGATGGCAAAGACTTTTGCTTCCGGCGCATATAAGAAGATGCCCAGGCTTACACTCGATATCGGCTGTTTTGTGCAGAAGAAACGGTTGAGAAGTGACAAATACTCTTTTAAAGTGTTAAACCTGATCCATGGAGCAGACGGAGAAGACGGCACGATTGCCTCTCTGTTTGATTTTTACAAGATCAGCTATATCGGTCCGCGTATGGCGGCATCGGTATTTAGTTATGACAAACGTTATACAAAATGGCTGGCAGACGCCCTGGGCGTAAAAACTTTGCCGTATGAGGTTCTCTTTTCAGACGGTGAGCGCAAAATCAAAACAAAGCTGCCGTTTATCATTAAGCCTTCACGCCTCGGCAGTTCCATCGGCGTCAGTGTTGTACAGGAAGAGAGCCAGATAGATTACGCTCTCGATGTCGCTTTTGAGTTTGATGACAGCGTTATTGTAGAGCCTTTTATTGATGGTGTCAAAGAGTACAATCTTGCGGGTTATGGAGCCGGTGATGAGATCAGATACTCTATGATAGAAGAGCCCCAGAAAGATGTATTTCTTGATTTTGACAAAAAATATCTGGATTTTTCACGCTCTACGACAGTCAGTGCCGCAGATATAGACGATGCGGCAGAGGAGAAGTTCAGGCAGGTCTTTAAGCGCATCTATCGGAATCTCTTCGACGGTGCTCTGATACGCTGTGATTTTTTTATGATTGACAGTGAGATCTATATCAATGAGATCAATCCGATTCCGGGTTCGATGTCGAACTATCTTTTCAAAAATTTTGAGGCTGCCATTATCGAACTTCTTGAAAATCTTCCGGTAAGAAGAGAGGCGGGCATCGACTATAAGTATATTCACACTATAAATGCCGTAAAAGGTAAATAGTGGCGCTCAAGACTATCCAATATAAAGGGCAGAACTTTTCGATCAGCTACGAGGTCGTCAATCCTGATAAAAAAAGAGATATAGCTTTTTTACATGGCTGGGGTTCGAACAAGGAGTTGATGAAAGGTGTTTTTGCAGCACGTCTTAATGAGTTTCGGCATATCTATATAGATCTCCCCGGTTTTGGTAAGAGCAGCTGCAGTACAGTGCTTACAACGGATGATTATACTTCCATAACAGCTCTTTTTCTTTCGCAGATCAATGCTGATGCAGAGATAGTCGTTGGCCACTCTTTTGGTGGAAAAGTGGCTCTGCTTCTAGATCCCAAACTGCTTGTGCTGGTTGCTTCTGCCGGTATCAATAGGCCAAAACCGCTAACGGTAAAATTTAAAATAATGCTTTTCAAAACGCTTAAATTTTTAGGTCTGGGCAAGCTGAGGTCTATTTTTGCGGCTGAAGATGCAAAAGCTCTCAGCAAAGAGATGTACGAGACATTTAAAATTGTGGTTGATGAAGATATGAGCGGGCGTTTTCAGGCATTTAAGGGCAGGGCACTTCTGCTTTGGGGAGATGCAGATACGGCAACTCCTCTTGAAAGCGCGGAAAAAATCGATGCATTGATAGAAGATTCCAGGCTTGTCGTCTATGGCGGAGACCACTACTTTTTTATGAAACATGCGGATGAGGTCTGCAGAGAGATAGAGACGGAGGCATCTGGGCAGTAATGGAGACGACACTTTTATTTATAAGCAATCTGGTTTTTGTAATGGCGCTTGGTTGGTACCTGATAACCAACCTGCAGTGGTATGACTACAAGATAGAGAGGGTGGTCCTCAAGCATCATAAGTGGAGTTGGCACCTTTTCTACTTCATTATTCCGTTCTTTGCCTACTATGTCTTGGGAAAACTTTTCTGGATACCCCTGTTTCTCCTCTATCTTCCGGCACTGATATTTTGGAACTACAGGCTTGACAAGCGTCTGGTGGTGACATGGCGTGTCAAACGTTTTTTGTCTCTTCTTCTTTTTCTGGCACTGTTTTTTAATTTTTTATGCCTTCTTAAAGGCGGTTGTGCCGCTTTTGGAGTGTTCATACCGTTGGCGCTGGCTTATGCGGGGAGCATGGGTATTGAAAAGTTTCTGTTTGCGGCTTATAAAAAAGAGGCAAAAAAGAAGCTGCGCGACATTTCAAAGCTGCAGATCGTTGCCGTTACGGGCAGTTACGGCAAGACGAGTATGAAGAACTTTATCGCCGAAGTGCTGTCGCAAAAATACAGAGTCTATGCGACTCCGCGCAGCGTAAACACTATCGGGGGGATAATTCGGGATATCAACGAGTCTCTGCCGGATGATACGGAAGTCTATATCTGTGAAGCCGGGGCCAGAATGCCGGGTGATATTTATGAGATAACACAGCTTTTGAATCCCCAAACAGTCGTGGTCGGCAAAGTGGGTCCTCAGCATCTGGAGTACTTTAAAAGTCTGGAGAATATTAAGCGTACCAAGTTGGAGATCATTCACTCTGAGAGGCTTGAAAATGCATTTGTCCACTGTTCCGTTACTGATGAACCTCACGAAAAAGTAACGTTTTTTGGAGATGGCATAGAGAATGTCGTTGCCACTCTTGAAGGGTTGGATTTTGATCTTAAAGTTGCCAATGGAAAAATTCACCTCCACAGCAGCATTTTGGGTAGCTTTAACGCTATCAATATAAATGCCGCCGTGCTTGTGGCTTTCTCCCTTGGCCTGAGTGAAGACGAAGTAGTCAGAGGTGTATCTTTGCTAAAGAGCGTAGAGCACAGGCTGCAGCGCATAGATGCCGGAGGCAAGATCATACTCGATGACGGCTATAACGGCAATATTGACGGCATACTGGAAGGGATTCGTCTTTGCAGCCTTCACAAAGGGCGCAAAGTGATCGTTACGCCAGGACTGGTCGAGAGTACGGAAGAGCTTAACCTCAAACTGATCGAATCGATAAATAAAATATTTGATCTGGCTATCGTTACCGGTACTTTGAACAGTGAGTTGTTTGAAAAGTATCTTGAAGTAAATGAGACAGTTATGCTCAAAGACAAGACAGGGCTGACAAAAATACTGGGTGAAAAAACCAGAAGCGGCGATATCATCTATTTTGCAAATGATGCACCAAATTTTATTTGAAGTCGAGCTGCTTGCTTGACTTTGGCTGCATGTAAAATCAACTTATTTTAATTTTTTTACTCCTGTTTTATCCAATGAGTGATAGCATATTACTAGATAGGGGTAATATATGTTCAAAAATAAAATATTATTTATCACTTTATTGCTTATTGTTATTGCAGTTCTTTATGCAGTT
>MZGN01000027.1 GCA_002085085.1 Helicobacteraceae bacterium 4484_230 | reverse complement strand
CCGAGTCCCAAAAGCACATCACCGGCACCGCGGTAGGATTTCTGTGTAAAAAAGCGCATCAACCCGCCAAAGATCAGCATCGGCATCGCATAATACGCGATCTTCACCTTGACTCCAAACCCGGCAACTATCCATGCAGTTGCCGTTGTGCCGATATTGGATCCGAAAACGATCCCGATGGCCTGTGACAGGCCTATCATCTCAGCCGAAAGAAAAGAGATGGCTATAACGGCTACAAGTGATGAACTTTGGACGATAGCCGTAATGAAAAATCCGCTGGAGACAGCCTTGAACAATGTATTGGTGCTTTTCTCAAGGATAGTTTGTAAAATACCACCGGCAAACTCCCGGCAAACTCCCTGAAGCCGTCTTCTATAAAAAACATCCCGACAAGGAAGATGGCTATGCCGGTTGCGACCACCTTAAACTCACTGCTGATAAAAACAAGATAGGCCGTAGAGATAAAAATAAAAAGCAAAAAGAGTGTTCTGGCCATCTATTTTATCCACCCTCCTCCAACAAGTTTCTTACCGTCATAAAATACTGCCGCCTGACCCGGAGCAACGCCAAAAACAGGCTCTTGAAGTGTGATTACGGCACTATCTCCGCAGATTTCGACATGGCATGGCGTCGCGTGGCTTCTGTAGCGAAGCTTTACGGTCGTATCGAAACTGACCCTGTCATCGAACATATTGAGATGCTCTATTTCCACACGGTACTCTTGAAGCTCATCTTTTTTTCCGACAACGATCTGGTTTGTCTCCGGTTTGATCTCAAGTACAAAATGGGGATCATGCGCGCCTCTGACTGTAAAACCTTTGCGTTTTCCGATAGTATAATGCATATACCCCTTGTGTGTACCGACCACATTGCCCGCGGTATCGAGCACCTCTCCTTCCATATCTACATCGACATACTCCCTAAGCAGGTCGGTATAGGTCGTCTCCACAAAACATATTTCAGTCGATTCTTTCTGTGAGGCAAAGGACTCCAGCCCTTCGATGGAAGCGGCATATGATTTAATCTCGCTTTTAAGGTGCTCACCCAGTGGAAAAATCAGACGCGGCACAATATCTTTGTTGATGTAAAAGAGAAAATAGCTCTGATCTTTCGAGTCGTCCTCTGCCTGAAGGAGATAGGTACCGTCCGTTTTAAGATAGTGGCCGGTAGCGAGGTAATCCGCTCCTATCCTGTCGGCGAAACGGATCATTTCGCCAAATTTCAGATTTCTGTTGCACAGCGCACACGGGTTAGGGGTGCGCCCCTCTTTATATGTATCTATAAAGGGTCTGAAAACCTTTTCATCAAAAGTTTTCTGAAGATCCAGCACATGAAGTTTTACTCCGGCAAAATCAGCTGCCTTCTGTGCTCTTGCCTGATGGATCTCATGGTAGCCTGGCTTTTCATGCAGTCTCATGTAAAGGCCTTCTACTTCATAGCCTTTCTCTTTCAAAAGCATCGTTGCAACTGTCGAATCGACACCGCCGCTCATTCCGACCAACACCTTTTTTTTAGCCATCTTTTTGCTCTTTTCCTTCAAAGGTTTTTCTCTTTTCTAAAAAATATAAGAGTTTTTTATAATAATCCGTCGAGGTCAATCCCTCCTCGTCAAGTGCATTGATCTGCCTGATTATGGAAGCCTCGATCTCGCTTACTATGTATTCAAGGTCATCGCTGAGACAGATCATATCAAAATCAGCAGCATCGATCATGCCCTCTTTCAGCTGCACCTCTTTCATAAAATCCATCAAAGGTTTATAGAATGATTCACCTACGATAAACACCCTCACGCCCTCAATTTTTCCGCTCTGGATCAATGTCAATGCTTCAAAAAGCTCGTCAAGCGTTCCCAGGCCGCCAGGAAATATTACATATGCAATAGAATACTTTACCAGCATGACTTTTCTGGAGAAAAAATAATCAAAATCCTGACTTTTAGTTGTGTACGAGTTGTCTATCTGCTCCCTCGGCAGATCGATATTCAGACCTACGGACTCTATGCCACTGTTTTTAAACGCTCCTTTGTTGGCAGCTTCCATAATGCCGGGACCACCGCCGGTGATAATATTAAAACCCCTCTCCCCAAGCATCTTGGCCAGACTTTCCGCTTTTTTATAATACGGATCATCTTTGTCTGTTCTGGCACTGCCAAAAATACTGACAGAGGGTCCCAGATCACCCAGTTCGTCAAAACCTTTAACGAAATCAGCGATAATTTTAAAAACAGACCATACGTCCCCGGACTTTATGTCCTGAACATATCTTTTGACCTGACCCTTATTTGAAATGGTATTTCTGCCCATCTGCACACCTTAAAATATTCCTTATGACAATTATACCCTTTCTTGCAAACCATATATGCCTCATCCGGTCAAACAGGACAACAGCGCAAACTCATGGTATCATCATGCATAATGGCAATAAAATGCTATAATAATATAAATCATATTTTGAGGATGAAACACAATGAGCAAAGGTATTTTGGAACTGGTTGGATCAGGTGTAGTGAGTGGAGATGATATTCAAAAAGTTTTTGCTGCAGCCAAAGAGTTGGGTTTTGCACTGCCGGCAGTAAATGTTGTCGGAACAGATTCCATAAATGGTGTTTTGGAAGCTGCCAAGGCGGTAAACTCGCCGGTGATTATTCAATTCTCGAATGGAGGAGCCAGCTTTTTTGCAGGCAAGGGACTGAGCAACGAAGATGAGAAAGCTGCGATTGCCGGTGCAATATCAGGCGCACAGCATGTACATATAATGGCAAAGGCCTACGGGGTTCCCGTCATTCTTCATACAGACCATGCTGCCAGAAAACTGCTTCCGTGGATAGATGGACTGCTGGATGCAGGTGAAAAACATTTTGAAACCTTTGGTACGCCACTGTTCAGCTCCCATATGCTTGACCTCTCCGAAGAGCCTATAGAAGAAAATATTGCCACCTGTGCAGAGTATCTCAAACGTATGGACAAGCTGGGCATGACTATTGAAATAGAACTGGGCGTCACAGGCGGTGAAGAAGACGGCGTAGACAATACAAACATTGACAATGCCCTGCTCTATACGCAGCCTGAAGAAGTTGCCTATGCATATGAGGAGCTCAGCAAGGTAAGCAAGCGTTTCAGTATAGCCGCTTCATTTGGAAACGTTCACGGAGTCTATAAACCCGGAAATGTTGTTTTAACCCCAACTATACTTGACAACTCGCAAAAATATATAGAAAAGAAATTTTCAACACCTCCAAAACCTGTCGACTTCGTTTTTCACGGAGGCTCCGGTTCATCACTTACTGAGATCCGTGAAGCCATCAGCTACGGTGCAGTAAAAATGAATATCGATACCGATACCCAGTGGGCTACATGGACCGGTCTGAAAGAGTATGAAGAGAAGTATCATGATTATCTTCAGGGACAGATAGGAAACCCCGAGGGTGAAGACAAGCCAAATAAAAAATACTACGACCCGCGCCAATGGCTGAGGGCTGCACAAGTTGCTCTTGTAGAGCGTGTAAAACAGGCTTTTAGGGATCTTAACGCACTCGACCGTAATTAATTTATTTTCTACTTGCGGGTAAATAGAAAAGCTCTATTTACCCATTCTTTCAAAAAACCTTTTATATCTTGCAACCATTGTCTCATTACCGCTTACTCCTCCGCTATGGACATAAAGCAGTTGGGTGTTGATTGCATCCAAATTCTCTGCTAATGACAGCCAGGTCTTTGGAGCATAAAGATAATCAAACTCTACTCCCGAACTTTTAAGCTCATTTTGAATTCTAAAAAATTCCGGATACAAATTACCGAAACGGTACTTTTTTTCCGTCTCCAAAAAATGCAGATTTTGAGGTATCTCCCCTAGCTGCCGCAACTGTTTCATTAAATACTCTGTTGTACCTATCAGGGCTGTCGTGTATACACTAAGTCCCGGCAGCGCCTTTGCTAGATAAAAAGCCGTTGTTCCGGTTCCGGATGGAGTTATAACGCTTAAAAAGTCGATGTTTTTCTCAACCCTCCACGCCTCTATCTCGGCCGCCAAAACATTTACACCGGATTCTGCCAGAGGATCTGCACCACCCTGGCGTATAAAAAGGGTTTTTTGATTTTGATCAACAGGTGCGGAATAAAGCGGATATTTCTCTTTTAAATCAGATATGACACCTTCATACTCCAAAGCAGAAACTTCACGAAGCTGCATTCCCAAAGAGAGGGCATTTTTTAAATTGCCTGTCAAATCAGCCCTCAAATGCTCAGGTATGGTTTTTGTAACATACTCAAAACGCCACTCTTTCTGATGGCACAAACATGCAATCGAAAGCATAGCGTTAGACTGGTTGCCGCCGTAAGAGATGACCCTGCTGTATTTTGACGGATCTGCTATGGTTAATGCATAAAGTTTGCGAAATTTATTTCCGCTGAGGCATGGGTCTATAAGATCGTCACGTTTAACATGGATAGGTTTGCCGCGAAACATGATCGTTTCAACGGCTGAAGGAATACTTGGCAGTTTATTTTCCGTAAGAGATCTTTGCGGCGGCTTTGAGTGATTTCATCTTGGCCTCCATCTGAGTCTTGAATTTTTCTGCTTTCAAACGCTGTTCAATAAAACCTTTAACTTCATCAAAACTCATTTTCTTACCTGCTTTTTTGTCTTCAAGGTAGATAACATGATAGCCAAACTGTGTTTTTACAGGATTGGCAGTAATGGTTTCCGTTTCCATTTCAAATACGACATCATTGAACTCCGGAACCATCTGCCCTTTTGGAAAATATCCAAGGTCACCGCCTTTTGGACCGCTTGGGCCGGTCGACTCTGTTTTTGCAAGCGCTATAAATTTGTTTTTCAGAGCTTCACCGCGAAGGCCTTTGAGTTTACCTATGATATCTTCAGCCTCTTTTTGTGTCTTGACCAAAATATGGCGGGCATGCACTCTCTCTTTTTCTATAAACTCTTCTGCATGGGTATCATAGTACTCTTTGATCTCTTTTTCAAAAACCTTTATCTTGTCGTACTGCTGTTTTTCCCATACTTTGGCAGCAAGCTGTTTTTCAACCCGAGCCATAACACTCTTCAGCTCATCTTTATAAACTTTGCTCTCAAGAACACCGGTTTTTTTAGCATCTTCATAAACCAGCATCTGAGTTATCATTCCGTCTACTACCCGTTTTTTTAACTCATCCTGCTTATCTTTCGGTAGAGTAGTAAAGCGCCCCTGAGTACCTTCCATCAATACCGAGTCAACCTCTTCAGATGTAATTGTACTTCCGTTAACCGTTGCAACAACCGCCGCCGACGCACTGATGCTTATCAATGCTGCTGCCAATACTGTCTTTAAAGCAAATTTCATTTATATCCTTTATATGTACAAATAATTAAATTATTGTGATTTTATCTTCGTATGTTAAACAAATACCCAACAGAAGGGCTATTTTATTAGATTTCGCTGCTCTTTCATCTTTAAAAAACGGTCTATTGTCTGCAGTAGGAACTCTCTGTCTACAGGTTTGGAAAGATGCGCATCGAGACCGGCACCTATAATGCGCTCCCGATCACCCGCCATAGCCCTGGCTGTAAGAGCAACAACTGGAGTAAAAGGCCGGTTATCCCTGTCATCAATCTCTTTGATCAGTCGGTTTGCAGTAATACCGTCCATAACAGGCATATCAATATCCATTAAGACTAAATCATACTTGCCATCCATATAGAGATCAACTGCTATCTGGCCATTATCTGCCGCCGTAACCTGATAACCGGCCTGTTCAAGTATTGTAATGATCAGCTTCTGGTTGATAGGATTATCTTCGGCGACAAGTATTTTATGTCCGACATGAGCCTCCTGCTCTTTCTCCTCTTTCTTTTTTAACAGACCTTTGGGAACTTTCTTCCATACAACGTTCAATGTCTCATAAACCCTGCTGGGCAGGATAGGAAAAAGGATCAACCCCTCTATTTGTGAACTTAAATGCAGAAACTCTTCCTCCTCTTCCGGAGGGGCTACCACAACGATTTGAAGGCTGGGATACATATTGTGTATAGATTCAAATCTCTCTTTACTTGCATTGGCGCCGATTATAAAAAGCGCATCCATCTCGCGCAACTCTTCCGATACTATCGCCTTCACATGCGTTGTTTTTACACTGAAACTCTTCAAGTACTTCTTAAGTATCTTTGCATGCACTATGAGATCAGGATCCTCGGTAAACACAGCCATCTGGGAGCCGCTCATTACTTCAAACGGTACCGCTGCCAACTTGGAGTGTTTAAGCGTAAAGGAAAAACGGCTGCCTCTGCCAACCTCACTTGCAACGCTCAACTGCGTTTTCATCATTTTAAGAAGCTTGAAACTGAGTGTCAGCCCTACGCCGAAACCATCTTTCCCTTTTAACTTGTTTTCTCTGGCTGAGGCAAACGGACGAAGCAGAGTCTGCAGCCGCTCTTTGGCTATTCCCTCGCCGGTATCCGTAACCGAATACCTGACAACGCTTTTACCGTCAGATTCTTTAACCACAATCTCAACTAGAACCTGGCCGCCTTCTGATGTAAACTTTAAGGCATTGGAGATTAAATTCTTCAAAATCCTTTTAATTTTGTCTTCATCCCCTATTATCACACCCGGAAGCCGTGGATCTATCATAAAAAAGAGGCCGATCCTTTTCTCACGCGCAGTGGGATAAAAAGTGGCTGCAAATGTTTCAAAAACTTCATAAGGTTTAAATGCCTGCTGATTAAGCTTGATAGCACCGCTCTCCACCTGCATAAGCTCGAGCAGGTTCTCAACGTTTTCCAGCATTGCAGCTGCACTGTTTTGTATATTATGGACATACTCGGCCTGCAGTACGTTTATACCGGAACTTTCCAACAGTCCGGAGAAACCTATAATCGAGTTCATAGGTGTACGGAATTCATGTGACATATTGGTTAAAAACTGCTGTTTGAATGTCTCAAAATAGTTCTGTGCCTTTCTGGCTTTTTCAATCGCCTCGACATTTTGAAGCAGAAGAATATAAAAAAATGTATCTTCTATATCGGCACGCTGTACTTTTAAACGATACGGAACAGCCCTCTTGTCTTTATCGGCAAGCAGAACAAGCGGCCTGCCTTCTCCCAACGGTGCCATCCAGTTTTCATGCTGAGGTGTAAAAAAACCTTTACTTTTCAAAAACAGTGACGATACTTTTTTGGAGCACGCTGCTTCAAGTTTTTCAAAGCTTGCATATCCAAGTGCACCAAGTGCCTGCTCATTGGCACCGAGCAGTTCTTCGCCTTCCCCTACAAAAAACAACACCTCATGCTGAACTTTTGCAAACGTCTCTATCAATGATGCAAATTTTGGATATCTTGCAGTAATCTTGGTTAATGATTGCATTTACTACCTACGCTTTTACTTTTAAATACTTTTCCAGGACAAACTCAAGCTTCTCACGCGTCAACGGCTTGGAGAGGTAGTCATCAAGCCCCTCTCTCATAATTCTCTCTCTGTCACCCTGCATTGCCATAGCTGTCAGCGCAACTATCGGCATCTCTGAACTTCCGCCAAGCTGTTTAATCTCACGAGTCGCGGCAATACCGTCTTTTACCGGCATATCTATATCCATAAACACTATATCAAAACTATAATTTCTGCACAACCTTACAGCCTGCTCACCGTCAGATGCAGTTGTAACTTTAAGATTATACTCCTGCAGAAGTATTTTGATCAATCTTTGGTTTATCAGGTTGTCTTCTACAACAAGGGCGCTGACCCCCTCTTTTTTGTATTTTTTCTGCTTTCGAACAGGCAACGGTAGATGAAAGATCTGTGTAAGATGTATCGATATTTTTGAAGGCAGTATCGGCTTTGTAATTGTATAATCTACAATTGATGCAGTCCTTGAGTGCAGCTTTTCACCATGTTCCAGCAACATCACAACCCTGCATTTCTTGCTGTACGACCCAAGCTTCATCATCCATGATGACTGCTCCTGTTTGGCTACAATATAAACCATGTCTGTGTTTTCAAATATATCTTCATCCACTACATGCACTTTTGCCACCTGGACACCAAAGCTGCGCAGATAGTCTGTCAATAATCCCGCATCAGATATACGTTCTTTGTCAAAAAGTGCGACCTTCGCTCTTTTATTTTTTATCTGATCAAACATCTGAACGGTAGTAGCTGGGAAAGTCAATACAAAATTAAACTGCGATCCTACATCTTCCTCACTGCTGATCTTAAGCTCACCACCCATCATTTCGATAAGACCCTTGGAGAGACTCAATCCTACACCAAGGCGATTGTCAGCCTGTCTGCCGGAAACAAAAGGCTGCGTTATTCTGGCAATATCACCTTTTGCAATTCCCTCGCCGGTATCTCTGATACCAAACCCTATATCACACCTGTCATCATCATACTGCTTCAGCAGTTTTACATCGACAAAGACCATATCGTCTTTCTGGGAAAATTTGACAGCATTGCTGATCAGGTTGCCCAGTATCTGTTTTAATTTTCTGACATCGCCGACAATATAGGTAGGCAGTTTCGGATCTATGTAAAATGAAACATGCACCCCCTTATCCAGTCCTTCATGAAAATATTGCTTCGCTATTTTTTCCAGTTCAGAAACTATGCCAAACTCACTCGTATTGAGTTTCAGGCGGCCGCCTTGCATTTGGGCAAGATCAAGAAGACTCTCAATGTTGTACATCAGGTTTTGTGCAGATGCATGAATCATACGTATGTATTCAACCTGACTCTCGGTGGGGTGGCTTTTTTCCAGCAGATCCACAAAGCCTAAAATACCGTTCATCGGCGTCCTAAATTCATGTCCAATATTACCGAGAAATCTGCTTTTCATCTCTTCGACTTCAATACTCTTTTTCTCAGCTTCTCTCAATGCAGTAATATCACTGAGTTCTACCGTATGAAGATCATGCCCTCTGTGGTGAAGAAGGTTACAGCGGAAACTGTAGGCCCTGAGTCTCATCTGCCTGTCACGTATCTTTACATGGTAGCCGTCTTTTTTATTTCTGCGTATATATTCAAGCCAGTCAAAATCTGTATCAGCAAACACTTCGTCGTCTTCAAATTCTATAAAATCACGAAATGAAGAGTTTGAATCACGAAAATCTTCTATACTACTATAATTGAAAGTTTCAAAAAAGCGGCTGTTGGCACCTATCCAGCCAACATCTTTAGTAAAAAAAAGAAATACGGAACTCTGGGTATCCATGACATCGTAAAAAAAGTCTTTGCTTACAGAACCACCTGCATCCATATTTTCAACACGCGATTTCTGTTGCTTTTCAAGACCAATAAGAGAATATAAAAACTCTTTTAATCCCATCTCTGCTCCATGATGTTATGCTTAATTGATTAATTGTATCATAATTGCTTTAAGGATCTGTCAAAACCCTTCAATGCTACACAGGCTGCACAAGTGTGTTTTCAAATTTGTATCATTTGTTTACTGCCAATGCCAATTACTGCTACAATACCGACATCACACAAGGCATTTGGACAACTATGAAAAAAGCTACCAAAAAAGAGATAGAAGAGATAAAAAAACTTTTTCTTGAAAGATACAGCAGTGCAGTAACCGAACTGGCCTACCGAAATATTTATGAGCTGCTTATTTCCGTTATGCTCTCAGCCCAATGTACGGACAAAAGAGTGAACATCATTACTCCTGCCCTTTTCAAAAAATATCCCGATGTTAACACATTGGCAAAAGCCGACCTGAATGACGTAAAAACAATTATTCAGAGCTGCTCTTTTTTTAACAACAAAGCAAAAAACATTATCAAAATGGCTCAAAGGGTCATCGGTGAATATAACAGTGAAATACCGCTTGACGAAAAAGAGCTGATTACGCTTGCAGGAGTGGGGCAAAAAACAGCCCATGTCGTCATGATAGAGTATACCGGAGCAAACCTCATGGCAGTAGATACCCACGTTTTCCGCGTTGCGCACCGCTTGGGCTTAAGCAGTGACGAGACAGCCATTAAAACGGAAGAGACCCTTGTTAAAAAATTTAAAACAGACCTTCATGCCCTGCATCAGGGCATGGTACTCTTTGGCCGCTACATCTGCACTGCAAAAAATCCAAAATGTGATACGGAATGTTTCTTGCAGAAATTATGCAAAAGCAAGGAGAGTTTCAAAGCACGTTAAATGATGGCAATTAAATTAATATTATAAAATATTAAACAGCTCTTCCGGTTCTCCAATTATATGCTTTCCAATACCATAGGGACTAAAGCCCCACGTTGCAAAAACTGCCCCGATCCCTGCATTTCCTGCGGCTTTAATATCTTTTGCGTTATCTCCCACCATCCATGCACTATCTATCTCACGGACAAAACCGTACCGGTCTAAAATATAATGCAGCATCTCTTTGTGCGGTTTTGGATGATCCACTTTGTCCGCACCTACGATATGGTCAAAATGGTCTGCCACATCAAGATGCGTCAACATTCTTTTTGCAAATTTAGTCGGCGCATTTGTAGCAACAGACAGTTTTACATCTGCGGTTTTAAGCCCCTCGAGAAGCTCCCTTATGCCATTGTAGAGAGTAGTATTTTGTATGCATTGGTTAAAGTAATGCTCTTCAAACAGAAGTCGGTCCTGCTCCAGATAACTGTCTGTACCATAAAACAGCCTGGCAAGGTTGCGCTGGTCACGTGCGCTGGTCACGATTGATGGCCTCCACCACATAATCACTGCTTAGAGGTTCAAGCATATGGTGTTTTTGCCGAATATGGTTTATAGATATGGTTATATCAAGCTGCGAATCTATCAGTGTACCATCCATATCAAATATGACTACTTTCATTTATACCCTTTGTCAATTCCATACATTTTAGCAAAAAAGTGATGCTTTTTTCTCTCTTGTTACCGAAATATTTTATAAATAACGATATGATAGATAATAAATTTATGTATGGGCTTTTGCTAGTAGCCTGAAGTGGGATAGTTTGCGTTTTTTTCTGGTGCTGTTTTTTATTTCAATCACTGCCGCAACGGCACAGACTGCTGACATATCTGAAGAAATTTTTCAGACAGAACAAAATAGCAGCGCAGAAGAAGGAGTTGGAGAAGAGTTCGGTACTGACGAAAGTTTCGATGAGTTTGAAGATGAATTCGAAAATGGGCAAAAAGAGGATATTTTTGATCCTTTAAGCGGCTATAATCGCTTTATGACCGGATTTAATGACACTCTGTTCGACTATGTGCTCGATCCGTTTCTGGTGAAGGGATATAATTTTATCCTTCCGGAACCGGCAAGGGACTCGGTATACAGGTTTTTTGAAAATATCTATTTTCCGGTCAGTCTTGCCAACAATCTTCTTCAACTCAAATTTAAAAA
>MZGN01000126.1 GCA_002085085.1 Helicobacteraceae bacterium 4484_230 | reverse complement strand
GTGACCGTGCCTTCAATTATTACTGCCGTGTCTTCAGTAATATATTTCTCCTGTCCCTCAAGTGTAAAGCCCTTCTCTTCATCACTCGTCTCAGATGGATTTTCGGCATCAAATATAACTTCACCGCTTGTCTTGGCAGTGATTTTTGTCAATTTGAACGTTGGAAACCTATTATCGCCGGCAAATCCTTTATCAGCCAGTTTTTTTAAATTTTCCATCATGGCCTGAGTATATCCGGCCCTATAGCCGAAGTGGTTGAAGTAGTTGTATTTATACCTGCTGGTCTGCGCCGTAGTACCTCCGGGATAGCTCTTGAATCTTCCCCCTCCATGACCATCAAGCGTCAATGTAATACGTCTGTTGTCGTCATCACCCTTAAAATTGGGGTCATAGATATGATATACTATCTCGGTACCGGAGAGCTCAATTTTGTATACAGATATGGCATGTCCGCCAACGAGACTGAGGGGATTTAGCCTCTTTTCATATATGGCCATCAATGCAGGTCTTTTTGTTACGACCAGTGCACCTACTAATGATCTAAACACACCCATTGAGCTTGCCAACTGTTTGTCAAGTTCTTTATCTACAATATCGTCCCAAACCATTTCATTATGCACACGGCTGGCCAACTGTATGGCAACCTCATCATCCAGCCAGGTAGTGGTCGGTTCTGCGTCCTTATAGTTGCTGTACAGGTTTTTTGAGTATCCTTTGGCATAATAAAATTTGGCAAAAGCGACCATTCCCATACAGTTTCCGCCTTTAGAACCCTTGTAAAAAGAGCCGTAATTGGGAATATACCAGCCATTCTTCGAAGGCCTGAAACCGGTATCCAGGGTAGCTCCCCCCAAAAGGCTGCTGAAATATTGTGCATTAAGTCCGACTGCTACATAGTCTGCATATGTATTATTCACCCTTGTTTGCGTACTTCTGACAGATGTACCCGCATCTATATTTATTCCAATTCTCTGAACCGCTTGCACTGATCCTGATCACCCTGCCGGCAGCTTTTGCGTTTTCAGTAAGGCCTTTGGCAGAGATATTACTATAACTCACGCTGAAAGTTACAGCTTCGGAAACAGCCCCTTCGGGAATGACAATTTTTGTACCGGCAAGAGGCCCTGTGGTAATCTCTACCGTTCCTCCTTTTATATCTACGGTCGCATTCTTGTCTATCGGGGCATCAACAAAAGCTTCAGCATTTAATTCCACCGTATCGGGAGTCAGCCCTGTTGTCGGATCAGGTTTTTGGGCAGGAGCACTATCGGAAGCCCCACCTCCCCCACACCCTCCAAACGCAAGGATGATAACTATTGCAAAGTATGCAAAAAGATTTTTCATAATTTACTCCTTCGTTTTTTATTATTAAGTTCATTATATCGTAAGATATGCCAACAAACGGCATGTCAATATCTAAAAATAGAAACAGCTGTATAAATATATAATAAATACTAATAATTTTTTAAATCTGATTCAGCCATACTCCTGCCTCCAGCTGATATCAAAAAATAGAAGGCTTTCTTCATAATTAAACTTAATCTATGTATGTCACTTGATTTAGAATGTCTTTAACGTGGCAACCAGGGTGTAAAATGTAATTATACCTAGTGTTGACTGGTGCGTTGGGAAACGTACCAGCTACGAGTTATGATCCCTTGTGATGCCGCCGTTGCGCTTTTACGTTTCCGGCACTTCAACAAACGTTTAGCTCTGCAGCTCCTTAAGCTTCTTTTTCACCTCTTCAACATGAACGACCTCATAAGTCTCTCCCTGCTTTTTGCGCTTCTGGCGTACTTTCACATTGTTCCACACTGCTGCTATCTGCCCCTGCGGATCGATTATGCAGGTCGAGCGCACTATACCCATGTATTCGCGGCCATAATTTTTCTTAAGCTGCCAGACACCGTAAGAGTTCATCATCTCCGTGCTTTCATCGCTTAAGAGGGTGATACCGAGATTCTGCTTCTCTATAAAACCCCTGTGCCTCTTTGTGCTGTCCGCGCTCACTCCCAAAATAACGGCATCGAGTCCTTCAAATTCAGGTGTCGCCTCGGTAAAATCACACGCCTCTTTGGTACATCCGGAAGTGTTGTCTTTCGGATAAAAATAGAGTACGATCCATTTACCTTTAAGATCGCGCAGGCAGATCTCTATATCATCCTGGTTCGGCAGGCAAAACTCCGGGGCTTTTGTTCCAACTTCTATCATATTTTCTCCTTATTCATAATTGACATTAAGTTTGAACGGTATTGTACCACCTTGACGATAGCGTGAAAACTGGGCCGTATTCGGATATATACTCCCCTCTTTGGCTTTTTCGGTAGGTGCAAATGAGTAAAGTACTACTTTAAGCCAAATATCCTGTGTGCCTGTAAGCGATTCGGGCAGAAGGTCATCATAGGCATCAAAATTAGCCGTGCCGTATGCAGGAGGCATGACTTCGGTTATTTTTTGCCAACTGCTTCCATCTGTTGAAGCATACATGTAACCATGCCCTTTGCTATAACTCCAGTGATATGTATGAATATGGGCATACAGGTAGGCTGTTTTTATTGTTTTGGGAAACTGAAAATGCATAACAATGATACCCGGATTTACCCCATCCGTTTTGGCGCCTTTGCTTGGCATCCAATATGTAACAGCGTTGTCGGTTCTTCCCTCTGTGTGTATTTCAATATTGGTTGTGCTCACAATATATTTATTTGCTTCAGCTGAAGAAGGATCCGAATAACTGTATGAGAAATCATAGGCTGCGCTGCTGGTTGAACTGCTGCTTGAACTGGAGCTTGAAGTGCTGGTTGAACTGCTGCCGGCTGATGCGCTTGAGTTGATCGAATCAATTTCATCCAAAACAATAGTTTGACTTTCAGATTCGGACACGTTTACGCATGCTAGTGGCTTGCGGACATAACCGTCTGAAAAAACGGTTATGTCCCAATACCCTTCCGGCAATGAAAAGTTTTCATCATCGCTCTGCATAACAACAGCCCACTCCTCTTCGGCTGCCTTGGCAGTGTTGTCCTGTTTACATCTTCCATTCCAGCGGGAATAGATGGATGAACCGTTTTTGCGAATACTGTCGATGCTTCCGGATGCTGAATTAAGATTTATCGCACCCTCAGCCGCTCCGCTAAATGGGGCTATAGCCGATGCCTCCAAAGAAGTAAGTATGTTCAGTGCCGTGCTTTCCTTGCATTCATTAAAGCCATCAAGAGCAAGAGCATAACAGGCAATATAAGCCGTTGGGACATGAAGAATATTAATGGCGCCTTCAGGCTGGTTTGCTTTCCACTCCTCCAGCAGGTCCTCTTCACACTCCTCTCTCGCCGCATAATACTTATCCCAGCAATTCAAAAGAATATCTGCTGCGGTAATTGCCAATAAGGCACTTGCGATAAAACCGGCTGCCCGCTGTTTTGAATTTAAGTGCCCCCCGCTCTTGAGCTGTTCTTCCAGGCTGATCAGTTCATCCATCGCGAAACTCGCACTGTTGGCCGGTTTATCGATCTTGTTTTCAATAATACCTACAAGAGTTTCAATCTCCGTGTCTGTCAGATAATTATGAATGTTATCAGGAGTCAACTGCATAAGCGTTTGCATATCATTGCCTGTTTTGTTCAAAGCGTCACCAATCTCTTTTGCGCCTGCTTCATAATTAATAAGTCCGGAAATAAACTGATGGCCGTATTTCGTCTCCTCTTTAAGGATCTTTTCCGGCGTGACTTCATTATCTGCATTTTTGCTGCCGCCTCCGCCACACCCGTTCACAGCAAACATTACTACTGCAAGTACCGCTGCTGCTGCCAAAATAAAACGTGCTTTCATAACATCTCCTTTATTGATAGATGTTTTTTATCCCTATTTATTCATTATATACCTGCACATCTTAAAGTTCAAGGCATAAAAAAAAAGAAGTTCTGTAGAGTAACCGTAAAGGATGTAGCTAAAAAAGAGAAAGTAGAAATTATAATTTAATAAAAAATACTTTTAAATAAAACTATTTTCATCACTGATATCGATATTTTCAAATGCGTCTTTAAGCATACTTGCCGCGATGCCGTCACCGTAACCGATAACATTGCTGTCGCTGTCAAGAATCGGTGTCGTTCCCAGGCCGCAGCTTGGGGATTTGGATTTTAAAACGATACTGTCAACATTGAAAATGCCCGTTTAGGGCATTTCTCATTCGAGATATCGTCATACCGACAAACTTCACCCAGTAGACACGCACTTACCGCAACCTTTTTACGCTTCACGACCCCCACACCAATCACCAATCACGCTTCACGGCCTGTTGTTATGCAATAACAACAGACTTTATCTCCGTCATCTCTTCGATGGCAAACTGCGGGCCTTCACGTCCGACTCCACTGAGCTTCACTCCGCCATACGGCTGGATATCGAAACGCAGTGTCGGCATATCGTTGATGATGATACCGCCGGCTTCAAGTTCGTCAATGGCACGCTGTGCCAGTTTCAGGTCATTGGTAAAAACGGAGAACTGCAGGCCGTATGGCGAATCGTTCATTCTTGGCACGGCATCGTCAAACCCCTCTACCTTGACCAGGCTGACGATAGGGGCGAAGACCTCTTCACAGACTATCGCCATATCGTCCGTCACATCCGCCATAGCGCACGGCCAGAACATACGCCCTTCGCGGCGCAGCTGTGTCAGGGCACGCGCGCCTTCGTCGATGGCGCTTTGCACCCAGTTCATCGCACGGTCGGCAGCGTCATCGTCTATCAAAGGGCCCATAAAAGTATTATTCTCATATGGGGAACCTACTGTCAGTTTTTGTGTCTCTGCGGCCATCTTTTGGGCAAAGACATCATAGACCCCTGCATCCACATAAATGCGCTGCAGTGAAATACAGACCTGGCCGGAGTTGATAAATGCGCCCAGTGCGCACTTCTGTGCCGCAAGATCGAGATCGGCACTTTTATCGATAAAAGTCGCCGCATTTCCGCCAAGCTCCAGACTCACTTTTTTGATACCTGCACTTTTAACAATGATATTGCCGACAGGTACCGAGCCGGTAAAGCTGACAACCCTGGGGATATCGCTGCCGACAAGTGCCGCACCGACCTCTGCATCGCCATACACGACACTCAAAGCATCTTCTACGGCATATCTGCTTTCTATAAACAGTTTTGCAAATTTATATGCCGTCAGCGGCGCCTCCGGTGTCGGCTTGAGCACTACCGCATTTCCTGCCACCAGCGCCGGTGCCAGCTTGTGGGCAACAAGGTTGAGCGGAAAGTTAAACGGTGTAATGGCAACAACCACGCCGACCGGATCACGACGGTAAAACGCCGTCGTCTTGCGTCCGCTCGGCATTGCGTCTGTATTTATCGTTTCGCCGTGCATAGTCCGCATGGTCTCGGCGGAGAGCGTTACCGTCTCTATGCAGCGGTCAACCTCGACACGTGCGAACTGTATCGGTTTGCCGACCTCATCGGTAATCGTCCGGGCGATATTCTCTCTGTTTTCACGCAGCTTTTGGGCAACATCCAACATCCAGCTGCAGCGCTGTGAAAGTGTAGAAGCTTTTGCTGTTTTTGCAGCGGTTTTTGC
>MZGN01000125.1 GCA_002085085.1 Helicobacteraceae bacterium 4484_230 | reverse complement strand
ATACTTTCATAACTATTTCAGGAATACGGCATGAAAGCACCCAGAGGTTTTGCAAAGAACTATTTTACACTGTCTGCCATACAGGCATACAGTACCGGCATATCCATGCATCAAGCCTATATTCGCAGCCGCATTTTCATTATACAAACGGGTGATGAGCATGATGAAGAACCGGCCGAAGACGACCTTGAAACCACAACCGGGAATGAACTGCTTTGCAGCTCTTCACATGGTGGACACTGCAGCTGCCGTCACAGCACTGTTGCCTATGATCTTATCCGTCAAAACCCAAAACCAAAACTTCTAATAAGCCCTTATATATTTACGAACTCATCAATCTCCCCTCCTTCCGGAACATTTTTTTCAAACCAAAAAAAACAGAGGAAGATATTTATGAAAAAACCGCTTTTATCACTTGCGGCAGCTTTATCGCTGTCAGCTTCACTGTCCGCAAACAGCACAATAACGCTGGAGCCCCTTACTGTCACTACATCCGCAGTCGTATCTGACGAACTCAATGCGCCTGAAGCCGTAGAGATATTTACACAGGAAGATATCGAAAAAGCCCGCGTCCAGACACTGTATCAATTTTTGAATGAACAGAGTTCCGTCATAGCCATACCGGCATACGGAAATCCCATGCTGCAGAAACTGGACCTTCACGGCTACGGAAACGAAAACGGATATCAAAATATTGTCGTAAAAGTCAACGGAAGGCGCATGAACAACATCGATATGGTGCCGCAGCTTCTTGCCTCCATACCGCCAAGCTCCATAGAGCGTATAGAGATACTCAAAGGCAGCGGCATCGTTACCGGCGGAGACGGAGCCAATGCCGGAGTCATCAACATTATCACCAAGCGCTCAAATGACAAAGAGGTCACTTTTTACCTGGGCAACCACTCTACGTTCAGCGGTTCAGCCTATGTGGGTTACGCCAATGACAAAGTCTCACTCTCGGTCCTTGGAGATGCTTACCGCAGCAACGGGGCCAGGACCGTCAATGCCAATGGAGATACGGATGAACAGAAAATGAGCAATGGCCGTTTCGATATCGGCTATACACCGTCGGAGGCAGTTGAATTGCGAGCCGGCGCCCAGTTCAGCAAAACTGACTCCACCTACGGCGGCTACCTTACACTGGATGAGTATGAAGATGATCCATCGCAGGCAGGAGCGACCAACTGGGGCCCTACAAACCAGAAATATGAAAGCAATGTTGCCGACCTTGGCTTTACTTACGGGATATCGTCTGCGTGGACGCTTCACGCCGATGCTTCTCATGAAAAGAAAAAATCGGAATATATAACCTACGCGACTATAGCCAGATACACTTACGACAGCATAGATGCGGGTATAGATTTCAACAGTGACCTGCTGGAGTTTACGATCGGCTTCGACGGCTTCAAAGGTGAACGCGACAGCGGTGCCACCGCCTTCAGCTTGGCCAACACAACCGAGAAAAACAGCGGTGCCGGATACCTTATGAGCCAGTGGCATTTCGGCAGCAGCACACTCAAGGCCGGAGTACGTTACGACAGGATCAGCTACTCCTACAGCAGCAGTGCCAAATCGCTGGAGCAGTCTGATGACCTGTGGGGGGCGGAACTCGGATATAACTATCTTTTCTCCAAAACGGCTTCGGTCTTCATAAACTACAGCCACTCCTACCAGGCTCCCGATGTAGACCGTTTTTTCACACCGGACTACTCGACAACTCCACCCGGCGTTAAGTTTAACGGTTTTATAGAGCCAATGGAAGCCGACACATACACCATCGGCCTAAGCCATATACTGAAATCAAACAAGTTTAAACTCTCTGTTTATTATACGGATATCGAGGATGAGATCTACTACTACAGCGATCCCGGTTTTATCCACTCTACAAATACAAATATAGATAAATCGTACAAATACGGCCTGGACCTGTATGACAAATGGCTGATCAGCAGAAGCTGGAACCTGGCACTCAACTACAACTACGTCAAAGCCGTTATTGACAAAGAAGAGCAAAACGGTGAAAATTATTCCGGAAACGAACTGCCCGGCGTGCCCAACCATAATGTCAAAATCGCACTGAGCTTCCTTCCGGACAGTTACAGCAACATCACGATATCTCAGCTATACCGTTCAGAAGCCTATGCCGCCAATGACTTCAATAATGACTTCAGCCAGAAACAGGATGCTTTCTACAGCACAAACCTCTCCGGCTCCTATGCAAGAGACAATTACGAGGTTTTCGCTAAAATAAACAACCTGTTTAACCAGGGTAACGGTATGTGGATAAAGGACGATACGATCTATCCGGTCAATTTCACTACCAGCTTTATCGCGGGTTTTAAACTTAAATATTGAGCAAAGAGGGTATTTTGAACAGAGGCAGAATCGCACTTAGGCCGTTTATAAAATACAGGTTCTTCAACTCGTTTTTTACCGGTCTCTCCATAGGAAGCATTTTTATCATCTACGCTCCGCTGCAGCCGTCCGTTTACTCCCTCGGCGGCGTTTTTCTTGCGCTCTCCATGCTGCTCATTGCCAAATTTTACAGCAGGATCATGAATCTCCGCTGCTTCTATCTTATCTCGATGGGCGTGGAGCTGGTCATGCTGATTCTCGTTCTCTATTTTCTGCTCTTCTCGTACAGTTACAAAACTGCCCTTTTTATGTATATAGGCTATCAGGCAACATTCGCGTTCGGTTCATACCTGGTAAGAGCGGAGACCATCCTTGTCATAAAAAGTGAAGCTTTGACTCTTATTGATGTCTCCAGACAAAAGGGCTATCTTGCCGGAATGATAGTTTCATATCTCTTCTACAAGACCATAGAGGGCCCCTTCGGCATAACACAAAACGGCTCACAGGTCTATATACTCCATTACCTGCTGTTTGCCGTAGAGATCATTACGATTATGTATCTTGCAAAAGCGTTTAGAAGATCCGGGAGGAATATTGATGAATTATACTGAATGGTTTGAAGCCCATGCCCTGAAGCACGAAAAGATCGTAAAAAAACTTCTGGCAGAAAAGTATGGCAAAGAAGAGATAGTAGAGTATTTCGACTTTGACAACATGCGCAAAAACGAGCCGGATTTCTGCCCGCTCTACGCAAAAAACGTCAAATGCCACGATATGGAGCACCTAAACTGCTATCTATGTGCCTGCCCGGAGTTCCGCTTTAATGATGAAGGTATTGAAAAAAAAGAGGGGAAAACTGTCTATAGCTACTGCGCGATCAACTCAAAAAACGGTCAAAAGCTGATCTTGAAAGATGCGATCCATCAGGACTGCTCAGACTGCATACTCCCGCACACAAAAACATATATCGAAAAACATTTCGACATCGACTGGAATAAAATTATGAAGAGATGCCGCCTGTAGCGGATCTTTTGCCATGGCCAGCCAAAAACTGCTCAAGCTCCTCTTTGGGAAGAGCTTTTTCACAATAGAAACCCTGATAATGGTCAAAATCCATCTTGCTTAAAAAGTCATATTCACCCTGGAAAGTATGGTCTTGACAATCATTTCATTATTTTTGTCTTTTTCCAGATTTGTAATAAAAGAGCGGTCAATTTTAATGACACTTACCGGAAGCTGCTGAAGATAAGACAGTGAAGAGTAGCCCGTTCCAAAATCATCGAGTGCTACGGTTACACCCATCTCCTTAAGCGCCTCAATCTTGCCTGAAGCACTTTGTATATCCTTAAGGATGACATTCTCAGTCAACTCCAGTTCAAAGTTTTCAGGTTTAAGTCCATATTTTTTGACAACAGCCATAAAATTTTTTATAAATGACTGCTGCAGGAACTGAATCGGGCTGATATTGATTGCGATTCGCCTGATTGGAAAATCATTGTATCTATCCAGCCACACACTCATCTGTTTTGCACTCTCTTCAATCACCCACTCTCCAAGCTTCAAAATCAATCCGCTCTTTTCGGCAACAGGAATAAAATCCAACGGCTCTATCAAACCTTTTTGAGGATGGTTCCACCGTATAAGAGCCTCAACCCTGTCCACTATACCGGACGACAATACAGCCTGGGGTTGATAGTAAAGCTCAAACTGATTCTCTTCCAGTGCCCTGCGCATCTCCTTTTCCGTCTCCATAAACTCTTTTAAATTCCGGTCAATCTCCGGAACATAAAACTCAATGCGGTTACGGCCGTTATCTTTGGCATGGTACATGGCGGCATCGGCACATCTCAACACATCATTGGGATCCTCTTTTTCATATGAGAAAATATAGATTCCGATACTCACACCTGTATTTATCTCATGTGACTCAATTTCATAAGGCCGATTCAAAACATCGCTGAGTTTTTTTGCAACCGAATATGTCTGCTCCGAGGCTTTTTTTCTGTCGGAAGGAAGGTTATTTAACAATACGACAAATTCATCTCCGCCCAGACGTGCAACCGTATCTTCCGTTCGAATGCTTTCAATCAGACGTTTTGAAATCTGCTGTAAAAATTTATCTCCGACAAGATGCCCAAGCGAATCGTTTATATGTTTGAAATAATCTACATCCAGAAATAGAAGTGCATTCAGATAACCATGCCTTACACCCTGCTCGATCGTCACCTGAAGGCGGTCCATCAACAGTGTTCTATTGGGAAGTTTGGTCAAAGGGTCATAAAAAGCGTTCTCATGAGCCTCCTCCTTGGCTTCAACTTCTGTTGTCAGATCCCTGACAATCCCGATACCGCCCACAATAGAATTTTTTTGATCCCCCAAGGGAACAGTTACCAGTTCTACAAACAGGGCCTCATCCGAGAACGGTGTCGCATACTGTCCCGAATACGATCCCTGTCTTCCTGAAAAAACTTCTTTTAGTGTCTTTTTAATACGGCCGTCTTTAACAGCACCCAGATCCATACCGATAAATCTCTCCTTGTTTTCAATATCGAAAATCTGAAGGATATTTTTATTCCCGTCTACGACCCGAAGCTCACTGTCATAATAAAAAATACCTACAGGGGCATTTTCAAACAGGGCAAAAAAGCGTGATTTCAGCTCTTCCAGAGTGCTTTTTGTCTCCAACATCTCCTGTCTTGTCCTGATCGATATATCTATGACAGAATTAAAATGTTTACCTGTAAACAGCAGTAAAATAGCCAGTGCACTGATAATATATGCCAGTGTATGGTACAACGAGGAGTCCATTATAGAGAGCTTGACAATCAACGGGACGAAAGAGACAAAGGCATAGGAGATCACAAGATACCATTTGGCTGAAATAATTCCCACTGCTGTCGATGTAAGACCTATTATAAACAAAACGACGATCATCTGGTTTAGCGTATTGGTCTGGGGAAAAAGAAGAAAAGCGGCACTTCCCCAGACTCCTCCGGAGATCAATACATAGGTATAGTAGCGGTGAAGCCAAACTCTGGCCTCTCTTTTACGAACTTTATCGTCGAGACCTTTATAAACATAATAATGGTAATAGCGAAAAAGCAGTACTACTGCGGAGACACTGCTCCAGATTGCCAGAGAGTAATTGTCCACAACCTGCCACATCAACACAGAGAACATAATCAGACTGAAAGAGTGAATCAGGAGAATAAGCGGGACAGAACCGTATAAAAAGGTCAGCTTTTCATACTCTATATTTTTCTCATGGCCTGTGGCCAGTGAAGCGTTCATGTTTTAAACCTCTTGTCAAGTACATAAACATACATATATAGATTATAGCCTTTTATAATTAAATCTGCAACAAAGCGCTTCGTTGAGCATAGCCGTAATCTTGGGTATAATCCCACAATAATTCTTGCAAAAAAGGCTTTTTATGAACACTCCGGATTTTTTTGACACTGTTC
>MZGN01000026.1 GCA_002085085.1 Helicobacteraceae bacterium 4484_230 | reverse complement strand
GTATGGGTGCATTGATGAAAGGTCAGGTAGCTTCTTACTCTGACGCTGATATCGCTGCTGTCTCTGCATACATCAACGGTCTTAAATAAGACCTCTTTCACCGCCTCCTGCGGTGAAATATTTCAACCATTACTCTATTTTTCCCTGATTTAAACAGACTGGTAATACATAAATGTTAAAATAATTCCTTTATCAAAAGGAATATCTTGAATGATCTGATCGGGCGTTATATAAAAATCGAAACAACAGAAACTTCCGGCAAAACACTCTTACTGTATATATTTACAGCGTACTTCTTCTCGGTGGCTATCCGCTCTCTCCTGTGGTACCAAAGCAGCTCCATAGACGCATTCTGGCTAAATGGAGAGCCGCTGCCCATCTGGTCTCCCGATGCAGGTCTTTACGGATACTACGCCAAACAGATACTCTCCGGTCACGGCTACCCGTTTGTCTCGGAGTATGCTCCCGGTTACCTGATTGCATGGATCGTGAAGCTGAGCGGCATATCTATTGACTGGATAATGTTTACACTGCCTATTTTTCTCTCCTCTCTTATAGTCATTCCGATCATCCTGATGGCCTATGCGCACAAACTGGCAAAACTCGGTTTTCTTGCCTCTCTTATAGGAGGTATAGGAGCAAACTACTATACACGTTCACATGCCGGCTATATGGACACAGACACACTCAACCTCTTTCTGCCATGGCTTGCGATCTCTATGTGGACACTTGCCCTGCAGAAGCGCAGCCTGCTTTTCGCTTTTCTTGGTGCCCTTTCTATTTTCGGTTTCAGACAGTGGTACCACTCATCTTCGGCAATAATCATCTCTCTTGTGTTGATGCTTGCACTTGCCCTGCCCTTCTTCCGCAAAGAGCGTACTGCATACCAGACATTGATCCTTGCGGCAGTTGCAATACTGCCGCTTTCGCCTGTCTATATTCTGCTTGCGCTGCCGGCAGTGTCGGCTATTTTTGTTTTCATGAACGCTAAAAGCGAAGGGGGTGTAAAATATTATGCCATTGTCATGGCAGCAGGCATTGTCGCCGCAATGTTTGTGCTGGAGCCTTCTGCCTATTATGAACGTGCTGTGGACTATCTGCAGAAACCTTCCGAAATCACACTGGGCACAAAAAATGCCCAGTACCACTTCACAGATGTCCTCTCCACGGTCATAGAGGCCAAGGGCCGTTCAATCTTTGATATCAACCCCCGTTTTGTAGGAATGGGAACCTATATTATCTTTGCCAGTATCGGTTTTGCGATGCTGTGTATCGCTTATCCTCTATTTTTGCTGGCTCTGCCGCTTATTATACTTGGCTATCTCTCCAATATTGCCGGAATCCGCTTCAGCATGTTTGCCACACCTGCATTTGCTCTCGGACTGGCCTATCTTGCCCTTGCCTTTCAAAAACAGTTTTTCAATGCCGATGAAAAAAATATCTGGCAAAGGCTGAGTCCCTATGCCATAGTTGCGGCAGCCGCCATTTTAATGATAGTGAATATTTTACGTCTCAACCCCTACCTTCACCCTTTCTATTTTGAAAAAGAGGAGGCAAAAGCGCTTCAAAAATTTCAAGAAACAAGCAGTAAAAAAGACCTTGTCATAAGCTGGTGGGACTATGGTTGGCCCCTGTGGTACTGCACCGGGCGCAATAACACACTGATAGACAATGGGCTTCACGGTGCGGACACTTATCTTGTGGCAAATGAACTGATGTCGCTCAACCAGCACTTTGTAGCCAATGCCGCCAAATTTACCGCAAAAGAGAATTTGAAAGGGATAAGGCATGGCCGTAAAGAGGTTCTTCCGCATGTACTTAAAGAACGTGATGTTTTTGATATTTTCAGATCACTCTCAAAAAAGGATACGGCTGTAAAAAACTCACGAAATGTTTATTTTATGTTGCACAGGGATATGCTTATGACTCTGCCTACCTTTGCGGAAATCGCCGACCGTGACCCAAAAAGCGGCCAGATGCTCCGCAAACGCGAGTTTTATCTCTCCAGTCTTCAGAAACCTTTTGATCCAAAAACCCCTCTTGTCTATGGCGATACTTTTACCTTCGATATAAGAAACGGCAAGATCACGGGAAGCGACGGTGCCTCAGCAAGAATCAATACGATAGGCATCTCTGAAAAAGGGCGTCTGATAGCAGGTAAAAACTACAACAGGCGTTCTCCTATGTACCTCATCATCTACAACGGCACCAAAGCACTTTACATGGATGGGTCCGTATACGGCAGCTTTCTGATCCAGGCACTTGTACTTGATAATTATGACCATAGCCTGTTTGAAAAAGTAGCAGATACCGGTAAAATGAAAATATTCAAAGTAAAATGAGTAGTTTTTAAGACCTGATCATATATCCGGTACCGCTTACATTATGGATCAGCTCCTCATCCGTTGAAGCACGAATCCTGAATATGAGCGACCTCAATGTCCTGTCATTGACCTGCTCTCCCCATATATGCATGCTGATCTGCTCATTTGAAATGCTGATGCCGGGCTGTGCACAAAGCAGATCCACCAGTTTCAGTGCTTTTGGCCCCAACTCGATCTCTTTGCCCTCTTTTAAAAGACGTTTTTGAGCTACGTGATAACTGTACCCGTTGATCAAATGGACAACTTCGGGCTGTTGCGGCGCCTCTTCTTTGACTTTTGCAGGCTTATGATGCTCTGTAGCCAGTCTGAGTGTGGCAATGATCTGCATCTCATTATATGGCTTTGTCAAATAACCGGCAGCATTTGCTTCCACGGCATAATCTACCATCTCCTCATCTACATACGCAGTAAGAAATATAATCCTGGTATCAACCTGCCTGCTGATGGCAAGTGCCGCCTCACTGCCGCTGATATTGTCCCGCAGCATAATATCCATAAAGACGACATCCGGTTTCTTGGCGACACAGACATTTATCGCCTCCTTTCCGGTATCGACAATATCTATCACTTCTGCCCCGTTATGCTCCAAAATCTCTTTTAGAAATTCTGCCGCTATCAACTCATCTTCGACTATAACTACTTTAATATTATTCATAATTGAACTCGATTTCATACTTCAAACCCTCTGGACTCGAGATTTTTACACTGCCGCCGAGCTGTTTTGCAGTTAAATGTATAAGCTTGATCCCTAACGATTTTCTCCCGGCCAGTTTATCCGGTTCTTCAACACCGATACCATCATCACTGTACACAAATACACAATGGCCGTCATGGCAGGAAAGCTCTATTATTATAACCCCTCCATCTTCCTTGAAAGCATATTTAATACTGTTGGTCAGAAGCTCATTGACCATAATACCAAGCTGAATCATTACCTCAAGCGGCAGAATCTCTTTTTTGGCACGAATCTCCACTTTTACATTTTGTCCGGAGGAGAACATCGCAAGTAAGATACCGGAGAGACGATTCATATATGAAGCAAAATCAATACCGGCAAAATCTTCCGACTTGTAAAGCATCTCATGAACCATTGCAATCGACTCTATTCGTGTTTTACTTTTTAGAAGGTGTTCTTTTTCATCCCCCTTTAATGCATTGGCCTGCAAGCCGATAATAGATGCAATAACATTCAGGTTATTTTTAACCCGATGGTGAACCTCACTGAGCAGCATCTCTTTTTGACGGTTTGCACTGTCCAGTTCATCGAATGTCTTGCGTATGGAAAAGTGATACAGCAGACCGAAGATATAGATGATAACGGCAGCATATGCCAGATGAAAAAGAGCCTGCGGATTCTGCACCAGCGGATTGTCCGGATTGTTCAGATACTCTATATATAACAAAAATGCCATAATAGCAAACAAAACCGCCTCGATCAGGACGGAGTGCCAAAGACGAATAAACAAAAGTGTCGTCAATGGAAGCAGAAGTACAAATACAACCGACATCGTAGCGAAGTGGTTTATGTAGATCAAAGTAAAAAGAAGTGCTGAAATAATGCCCAGAAACAGGTAGGCAGCCTCTTTCAGCCTGTCATGCATATGCAGCCGCCAAAGATTGAAAAGCAGTGCAGCTATCGCAATACTTTCCACAATGGCATTGTGATAACGCCCGGAAAACATATCTATGCCGAAGGCGAGCAGGTTTACAATGATTATGGTGATATGAAAACGGTAAAGAAGAACAACACGATGGTCTTTATGTTTTGGACTAAGAAGCAGAAGCAGTGGTTTGTATTTTCTTTGCATACCGACAGGCATCATGCACTCCCGTTCCTATATTTCTATTTTACAGATTATATCACAGCTCATACCACCTGCTGTTCACCGGCCCTGTTGTTCAGTCAAACAGATAAGCTATAATAGACGGCATGCTTGCAGGCATTTTTGTCGGCAGGGCTATATGAAAGGAGTCGATTTGCAAACCGTTTTTGTCTTTTGCCGTAAAATAGAGATCGTCTCCGCGAATATCGATCTCACAAAAATGGTAAGACTTGGATGACGACACGATCTTTTCTGCATTTGAATCAGGATCATAAAGCGGAGCACCTCCTCCGCCTGTAGTAATATGCTGTATTCCATCTACATCCGCGCGGGCATAGTAATGGTTATGTCCCGCAAAAATAATATTTACACCGTTTTTTACAGCCAAAGAGTTGATATGGTTTTGGACGTCGACATTGTTGTCATGACCGCCTGCAGTCCAGCCCGGCTCATGCAAAACTATGAACTTCCATCTTTTTGTACTCGACTCAAGATCTTTTTTTAGCCAGTTGTGCTGCACTGAACCCGGACTGTAATCTACATACTGATCAACAATAGCGATATGGACAGGCCCGTAATCAAATGACCAGTAAAAACCTCCTGTTTCATAAGGGTAGGGGAAATATTTTAAAAAAAGATTTCCGTCGCCTTCATGATTGCCCCTGACGCCGTTAATGGGTATGTTTGCCTGAAATTTATTTGAATATGTATGGGATGGATCAAAGAACTGGCTGCTCCAGTCCGCCTCCTGATAACCATGATTTACCCAGTCGCCTACATGCAGAGCAATCGTCTGAAACTCCGGATCCGACGTGTAAGTGTTGATCATCTCACGGTTGACTGCATCATGGTCGGCAGGAAAAGACCGCGTATCGCCGTAAACCAGCAATTTGACATTTCTGGCATCACTTAAGGGGGCGGTATAAAAAGATCCGTTGCCGTCAACACCTGCCCCGCAATTGATTTTATACAAATAATGTGTATAGGGAGTCAGTCCGTCAATCGTATATATATGCTGGTGCTCATGTTTTCCGCTTCCGTTTTCATCCGTATTGGCAGCGCCTGTTGAATATGAAGCATCTCTGCCCCATTTAATTGTGCAGGACAATGAACTATCCAGCTGCCAAAGCACTTTCATCTGTGTATTTACACCGTCATATATCAGATATGGGCCTTTTTTTAAAACCGCCGCGCTTAACTGTCCAAAACAAAACAGTATCGACAAACCGGCCAGTCCCGCTTTTGCTATCCACTTGTTTTTAAGCAAAGCCTCTTCCTTTTTGAATCACATCCCGTCTTTCAGTCATCTTGCCCCCCTGCGTGTAACAAGTACCTCAAAAGTCTTTATAAAAATAATGAAATCCAGCCAGAGCGACCAGTTTTGGATATACCAGCTGTCAAGCTCTATGCGCTCTTCAAAATCCAGATCATTGCGTCCTTTTATTTGCCAAAACCCTGTTATCCCAGGCTTTACATGCAAAATCGTCTCAACGGCATCACCCATCTTCTTTTTTTCGCTTATCATATAGGGACGCGGACCGATCAGGCTCATCTCGTTTTTCAGGATATTGATCATCTGGGGCAGTTCGTCAAGCGAAAGCTTCCTTAGCAGACGGCCTGCTTTAGTCAAACGCGGATCATTGCGGTACTTATGGTATTTTGCATAATACTCCACCTCATCCGGATGCTTTTCAAGATATTTTTTCAAAACAGCTTCATTTTCTTCGATCATCGTCCTGAACTTGTAGCATTCGAAGATCCTGCCGTTCTCGCCAAGACGTTTCTGGCGAAACAGAACCGGTCCACTGCTGTCGAGCTTGATCCATACTGCTATCAAAACAAAAATTATCAAAAAAAGCGGTGTCAACAAAATTACCGTCAATGTTTCAACGGATTTTTTCAATATTCTATTCTTTGTCTTAAAAAGCTGATTCTGGATATTAACCATACTCATGCGGCCGATTCTAAGATCCACGATCTCGGCATTGGCAAAACTGATATTACTCAGATAGGGGATCAGAACGACTTCTCTCATTCTTTTTTTATAAGAAGCTATCAGTTTTTCAAGTTTACCTACAGGCATATTTTTAGTAGCTATAAAAACAATCTTGGCCTTCTTGAGTGAATTGACAGGACGATATCCCAAAAACCAGTTTGCCCTCAAATCATACCTGAGCTTATCCGCCTGATGACTGTCGCCTTCTATAAAAGCATTAACCTGCCAGGTGTGCATTCTACTTAAAAGGCGCTTGGAGAGCACTCTTCCTATAGGCAGAAGCCACGCCATATTGATAAATACCAGCACGACCATTGCCCTGGAGTATTCCAGTGAAGTCTTCGTAACAAAAACGTAAGTAGCTATAAAAATAAACAGAAAAAAGACCGACTGAAGTATAATGCGGCTCTCTTCCCAAAAATCATTACGCCTGTTATAGAGACCGTAAAGATAAAAAAGAAATATAAGAAGCAGGTAAAGAAGCCCTGAAAAAGCATAGCGCTTTATATCTGCGTCATAATCGCCAAAAGTTGAAAACCGGTCCAGCCACAACCGCTCACCATGGCTTATGAGTAATGAAAGCGTAAGTGCTGCAGAATCAAACAGAACCAGAACTGTAGTGTTAATGATATTTTTTGTCATAAAATTCTTTCAAACAAAGCTCTATATAGCTTCCGAATTCATCTTTAAACCGTGCTGTTGCAAAAACGGAAGCATGCTTAGCAATCTTTTTATATTCAAATGCTATCCCCTCAAACCGCTCTATTGCTTTATTAAGGGATTTCTCACTTTGCTCCATAAAAAAAACTCCGGTTTTATTCTCAACAACACTGTCGCGCACACCTCCGACACCATAAGCAATAACGGGTGTTCCACACGCCATCGCTTCTACCGGAACAATCCCGAAATCCTCTTCGGCAGCATAGATAAATGCTTTTGCACGCTGCATATAATCAATAATTCTTTCTCTTTCCTGCCAGCCAAGCACTTCGACATTTCTCTTCGCAATACTCAATATTAAATTATACTCCGGTCCACCACCGATCACCACAAGCTTTTTTCCGGACAAGTTGAATGCTTTTACTATCATGGAGACTTTCTTATACGGCACCAGACGTGATACGGTCAGGTAAAAATCCTCTTTTTTATTTTCCAATGTAAAACTGTCGGTATCAACAGGAGGATGAATCACCACAGCTTCACGCTGATAGTTTCTGGCTATGCGTTCTTTGACGAAAGAGGAGTTTGCAATGAAAAAATCTATCCTGTTGCTGCTGCGGTAATCCCACTTCTTGATGTATTTCAATATACCTTGAACTGTCTGCTTCACAAAAACAGGCAAGTCGGCAGTGTACTCATCATAAAGATCCCATGCGTAACGTATAGGTGTATGGCAATAGCTTATATGCAGCTGTTTTTCTGTTTTTTTAACCCCTTTGGCCACAGCCCATGAGCTGCTGATAATCAGGTCATACTCCGAAAGATCAAGCTGCTCTATAGCTTTTGGAAAAAATGCAAGATAGTGTCTAAACTGTTTTTGTGCAAATGGCAGTTTTTGTATAAAAGAGGTGTTGGTTTTCCTGCCTCCCAAAATAGCTTCTCTCTCTTGTTCATTAAGAAAATCGACCAGGGTAAAGATATCTGCATCCGGATAAAGGTCTATAATATTTTTCAAAACCTTTTCCGCTCCGCCGTCTGTTACCAGCCAGTCATGCACAATCGCGATCTTTTCAGGTTTCATCATCTGCTGCCCGCCGGCTTGCAAAAAGTATTATCGGAGATTTCCATAACTTTTAGATCTCTTTTTTTGACTATTTTTTTAAAATACAATTCAACACTTTCATCAAAAACAAATTTTTTCAGCATTGCCGCCTCTTATCCTATTTTTATATTATACTGCTAAAGCCATAATAAGCGCATACCCAAAAATATCATTATCTTTACCGGAGTCTGACCAATTAGAGTAAAAATTCAGCTTTTAAGTCAAATTTTTTAGAGATTTAAAGCAGATAACCCCAAACTAATACCCTAGTATATTACCTTGTCAAGAATGATCAAAACAAGAAATATTATCCCAAGATATCCGTTGACGGTAAAAAAAGCCCTGTCTATCTTCGTAAAATCTTTTCTTACTATCTGGTGTTCATAGCCGAGCATGGCTGCACTCACCGCCACAGCCAGAAAAGCACTTATGCCAAGGCCGGCGCACCAGACGAACATAGCCCAAAAAAGTACGGTGACCAAATGAAAGACAGCCGATATGAACAGCGTAGCCTCCGCGCCATATCTGGAAGGGACGGAGTGAAGACCATGCTCTTTGTCGAATTCTATGTCCTGAAGTGAATAGAGCAGATCAAAACCCGCTACCCAGAAAACAACACCGAAGCTTAGAAGCACAGACCATGGAGGCACAGCTGCCTCTACGGCAATTACACCGGCTATGGGAGCCAATCCGAGAGATACCCCCAAGACCACATGGGCCATCGAGCTGAAGCGTTTAAAATAAGAGTAACTGCCCAGAACCGCCAATACCGGGAAACTCAGCCAAAATGCCACCATATTTATCATATAAGCAACAATCACAAAAGCAGCCGCATTGACTATAGTGAAAAGCATAACGGCTCTAGCATCCAGCCTGCCGTCCACACTCGGCCGGCCGCTTGTGCGAGGGTTTATGCTGTCGATGTCCTTGTCAGCATAACGGTTAAGGCCCATAGCGAAGTTGCGTGCGGTAATTGCTGCCGCGACTCCCAAAAAAAACAGACTCCAGCCAAACCAGCCGTCCGCCGAGACAACCATTGCTATAAATATAAACGGCAGGGAGAAAATAGAGTGCTGAAACATCACCAACTCGTTAAAATCTTTTAGTTTCCGCAGTATACGTTTCAAGAAGATACCTTAATAAATAAATTTCGATATTTTACCCAAATCCACCACCCCACTTCCCACTTCCCACTTCCCACTTCCCACTTCCCACTTCCCACTTCCCTATTCCCTATTCCCTATTCCCCCTTCTCCCCATTCTGCTATACTTCTGTTATGAAAGAGATAGCGATTATCGGCCCAACGGCTTCAGGTAAAAGTGATCTGGCTCTTGAGGCAGCCAAAAAGCATAACGCCTACATACTCTCCATCGATTCATTAAGCATCTACAAAGAGATCGATATCGCATCGGCCAAACCGTCCGCAAATGAACTGGGAGAGGTTGAACACTTTGGCATCAATGTCCTTAGTCCCAGTGAACATTTCAGTGTGGCAACTTTTACCAAAGTCTATAAAAAAGCCTTGTCAAAAGCGGTAAAGGACAGTAAAAATCTCATTATTGTCGGGGGGACCGGATTTTACCTCAAAAGCCTTATGAGCGGTCTCTCGGAAATACCTGAAATCACGCATGAAACAAGAGCAAAAGCAAAAGGCATACTTAAGAACCTTCACAATGCATACGGTCTGCTTTTTGATGCGGACCCGGACTATATGCGCAACATAGAAAAAAATGATTCTTACCGTATTGAAAAGATGCTTCTGCTCTATTTTGAGACCGGCAAAACACCCAGTGAATGGTTTAAAGAAAACCCTCCCACACCAATTATACAAAATTTGGAACTTTTCGAGATCGATGTCAAACGTGAGGTTTTAAGAGAACGGATCTCTAAGCGTACCAAAAAAATGGTTGGGTCCGGACTTATCGATGAAGTCGCCTATCTTGAGCAAAAGTATACACGTGCACCTAACTGCATGAAGGCTATCGGCATTACAGAAGTACTTGATTATTTAGACGGCAAAATTTCAAAAGAAGAGATGACAGAAGCAATCACTACCCACACGGCACAGCTTGCAAAACGCCAACAAACTTTCAACCGCAATCAGTTTGAAAAAAGAGCTGTCTTTGGCAGCGATAAAATATTAAAAGAGATTGATAAAATATTTAGTTGAAGATAAAGATCAGTAAAAGATGCAGGGCGGATTACCCGCCCGGCTCTTACTGTTTTTGGAAATATGCAAGATCAATATCCGCTATTGTAGACAAATACAGAAATGACCTCTATCAGAGGATTGACGGCCACTACCGCAAAAATCGTGGTAACTGCAGCAACACCGATAACTGTTTTCAGAGGCAGTGAGGCATTCGACATATACATCTCACCGCTCTCGTAAGCAGGCTCTTTCATGAACATAAATACGATCAGCTTCAGATAGTAGTAACCTGCTATCGCCGAGTTCAAAGCCATTATAAGAGCAAGTACGGTATATCCGCCTGAGACCGCTGCACCTATGATATAAAGCTTACCCCAGAAAAGACCAAATGGAGGGACACCTGCAAGCGAAAGCATGAAGAGACCCATCAACACTGCCGCAAGCGGCATTGGTAAAACTGAAAAGCACCCAATACAGAAAGAGGGCTGTATTTGCCTGGGTTGTACCGATAAGAATGGCACCCATTACAAAGCCGGCATGAGAGATCGAGCTGTACGCAAGCATTCTCTTGACATCTGTCTGGACAAGCGCCCAAATGTTGGCAGCAGTCATGGTTACTACGACCAGAACATATAAGACCACCTCAAGCCATACGACTCCGCTGTGGATCAAGAATTCAAACATACGCATCGCAACAACGAATCCTGCGATTTTAGGCACGATCGACATATAGCCTGCCAATGCAGCTGAAGAGCCCTCGTAAACATCAGGCGCCCAGGTATGAAACGGCACCATTGAAAGCTTGAAGCCGAATGCAGCAAGCATAAAAACAACACCCACAAGAATAAAGCCGATATTACTGTATCCGTCAGCTTCAAGCACTTTTGCAATCGTATGAAGTTCTACAGAACCGCTTACCGCATAAAATGCCATTGCACCAAACGAGAAGAAGCCGGCTGCAAGCGCACCCATCGTAAAGTATTTCACAGCTGCTTCAAATGATTTTGAACGGTTGTGCATGGCGATCATCGTATATAGTGCCAGCGATGATGTTTCAAGACCGACAAATATCAGGATCAGATTATCTGTAGCTACCATAAACTGGAAACCGGCTATCATAAACAGATAAAGTGCAAAATATTCAGGGTAGTTATACTCATGGAAACGCTTTGATGTCATCGAAAGTACGATAAAGAGCATTGATGCACCAATAAGGATCAACTGGGCAACAATAGCCAAGCCGTCGATCATCATTACGTCAAACAGCCCAAGCATCGTACCGTTTTGCGCAAACGAGTTTGCAAAACCAAGTACTGCACCCATGTCTAAAAGCAGGAACAGAACAGTCAGGATTATATAGAATGATTTATCCAGGTTGCCCTTGATAAGATCTATGACAAGAATCATCAAAGCACCGGCGATGGAGATCAGCATTGGTGCTAGTGTCGCGAGGTTAAGCGACTCCATTGAAACATTGATAGCTTCTAACATTATTTCGCCTCCCCGGGAACAGACGCCCCTTTGGTATCAACGACAAGGTTTGGAATTCTCGATTTCGCCTCGTCGGTTATTGCCTTGTCATGCATAAGCTGGACGATTGACTCGACACTGCTGCTGATAGGCCCAAGCACCGGCTTCGGATATACACCCAGCCAGATAGCTACAATAGTCAGCGGTATCAGTGCAACAAGCTCTTTTTTGTTTACGTCAGGAAGATTTTTATTCTCTTCTTTTGTAACTTCGCCAAAGAAAGCCTTCTTATATGCGGAAAGCATATAGATCGCTCCGACGATGATGGCGGTACCGGCAAGCAGCGTCAGTATGTGTGACTGCTGGTAGAAACCGAGCAGACTTAAAAATTCACCGACGAAGTTGATAGTAAGCGGCAGACCTACAGAGGCCATCAGCATGATTCCGAAGATGGTGGCATAACGCGGCATTACAGAAGCAAGACCGCCAAACTCACTCATCATCTTGGTGTGGCGCCTCTCATAAATAACACCCACAAGAAGGAATAGTGCACCCGATACGATACCGTGGGCAATCATCAGGAAAACAGAACCGGAGATACCCTCTACATTCATTGCAAAAGTACCAAGTACGATTACACCCATATGTGAAACCGAACTGTAAGCGACAACCTGTTTGATATCCTCCTGCGCATATGCAACCATAGCCGTATAGATAATCATAATGATTGCCAGAATAGCTATAGGCACCATAAAGAATACAGAAGCATCAGGGAACATTGGCAGTGAAAAACGGACAAACGCATATGTACCCATTTTCAGAAGGACTGCGGCAAGTATAACCGAACCTATCGTTGGAGCCTGTCCATGCGCATATGGAAGCCATGTGTGAAATGGAAACATCGGAACCTTGATTGCAAAGCCGAAGAAAAATGCCACAAACAGCCAGATCTGAATATTTTCCGGAAGAACCAGGCGATACCACTCAAGAATAGAGAAACTCCATATACCGGTTGCCTGATAGTAAAAATATGCCATAAAAAGCATACCGACAAGCATAATCAAAGAGCCTGTAAATGTATACAGGAAGAACTTGATCGAAGCATAGATACGAAGCGGTCC
>MZGN01000025.1 GCA_002085085.1 Helicobacteraceae bacterium 4484_230 | reverse complement strand
AAGCATTGGAGGATATGGAGCGCCTTCTAAAAGAGTATGACGGCAGAGTCTCTTCTGTCATTATTGAACCGCTGGTGCAGTGTGCCGGAAGTATGGCAATGTATAATGCCTCTTATATTACCGAACTTCGGGTATTGTGCGACCGTTACGGAGTGCACCTGATCGCTGATGAGATTGCGGTCGGTTTTGGAAGAACCGGGACAATGTTCGCCTGTGAGCAGGCGGGCATCACCCCTGATTTTATGTGTCTTTCAAAAGGTATTACAGGTGGCTATATGCCACTGTCCGTCACTATGATCACCGATGAGATATATGCTGCTTTTTATTGTGATTACAACGAGGGCAAGTCGTTCCTCGATTCTCACAGCTACACGGGAAACACGCTTGCCTGCGCGGCAGCCAATGCCGCTTTGGATATTTTTGAAAATGAAAATGTGATAGAACGCAATACCGGACTGATATCTGAAATGAAAAAGCTGCTTGATGGAATAAAATTGCTTAAGCATGTCAAAGAGGTACGCCAGCGGGGCATGATCTGTGCAATTGAACTCGAAGGTTTCGATCCGCAAAACAGGGTCAATCTGAAAATATACCGATATGCTTTAGATCACGGCGTCCTGATCCGTCCGCTTGGCAATGTGATCTATTTTATGCCTCCGTATACCGTTACAGCGGAAGAACTCGGCAAAATGTTCCGGGTTGCCGCAGACGCTATAAAAAGCTTATAGCATTTCATCAAACTTTTCAGTACTTTTAAAAAATATGGAGTAGATCAGTGGTTGTTGCAAATCAGATAACGCTTACGGCAAATACAGGTGATGAAAAGCAGCTTCGGATGCTTTTGAACGAACTTGTCGATCATGCCCTGAAATCAAAAGGGTGTCACAAATACGAGCTTTACCAGTTTGAAGATGAGAGGGATCGGTTTATGATCGTCGAAATATTCAAAAGTATCAAAGCGCAAAAAAAATTTACAGAGGATGAAACAGTCGTATCTATCAGGGAAAGTATATATCCGCTTCTTGCCTCTGAAGGTACCTCGGCACTGAAGCTTACCCGGTGTTTAAGCAAGCAACAGTACTGGAGTTAAGCAGTATCCTGTCTATATTTTTTTAAGCTCCAGTGCGGACAGGTGCAGCGGAGTTCTGCTCCTGATACGCAGGAAAACAGGCACACGCTTGTCAACTGTAAAGGAGAACAGGTACTCTTTTTGATGCCTGCAGACAGACTGGTCCAGAAACGGTTCAAAATGTTTTGACATCACTTCCAGCCTGAAAGAGACGTGCTCCTCGGGTGTGAAACCCAGGAGATATCTGCCGGCTTCCAGATTGCCAAGAGGAATAAAATAGCCTTTATTGGAGTTTAGGGCAAAGCGGGACAGATCTCTTTTTGGGTCTGTGTTGTTTTTAGGCATCAGCATAGCACAGTCGGTTTTCATATAATTCAGGAGTGTAAAGAATTCTCCGATCTCATTTTCGGTAATATTCGCATCTTCTGAATATCTTGTTATATGGCTGTCTGCAGCCGTATGGGTATTTTTAAAGCTCAGTCTGCCGCTGCACTCGCCTTCATGGCATTTTGCACACAGTATATTAAATATTACGGCTGTTTTTGTACTTATTGATCTGCTTTCTTCCTCTGCATATAAAGAAGAGTATGACAGTATTGTCAACATTAGCAAAGATATAATATTTATCATTCATCATCCTGATTTGTTAATTCAGTATAGCTCTTTTTGTATACGAAAGAGATGAATTTGAAAAAGCCGGACTGCAACCCTCTTTGAGTCCTTATTTGTAAATCTTCCTCTGTCGCCTCTTACATTGCTCTAATATTCACTTTGCTAGAATTCGAAAAATATTTTCTTAAGGCTTACAATGAAACGTGCTCTTTTAAGCGTCAGTGATAAAAGCAATATAGTAGAGTTTGCCAGAACGCTGCTCGATCTCGACTATCAAATCGTCTCTACAGGCGGTACCTATAAAATGCTTCGTGATAATGGTGTAGATGCCATTGAGATCGATGAGGTGACAAAGTTTCCCGAGATGTTCGACGGACGCGTAAAGACACTCAACCCTTTCATACATGGCGGTATTTTACACAGACGTGATCTTGAATCACATGTTCAGACTGCAAAAGAGCATGGCATTGTAGGGATAGACCTTGTCTGTGTCAACCTTTATCCGTTCAAAGCGACTATTGAGCGTACGGATGATTTTGACGAAATAATTGAAAATATAGACATAGGTGGTCCGGCTATGGTGCGTTCGGCAGCCAAGAATTTCAATGATGTGCTGATCGTTACCGATCCGGGGGACTATTCGCTTGTTCTAAGTGCCGTTGAAACAGGCAGTGACACCGTCGAGTTTCGCCGCTCTTTGATGATAAAGGCGTATGAGCATACGGCTGCTTACGACAGTATGATCGCCAACTATATGAACGGGCGCTTCAATAACGGTATGGGTGAGAAGCAGTTTATCGTAGGCAATAAAGTTATGGATACCAGATATGGTGAAAACCCGCATCAAAAAGGTGCCTTGTATGAGTTTGACAGCCACTTTACCAAGAACTTTACGACACTCAAAGGTGAAGCAAGTTTTAACAATCTGACAGATATAAGCGGAGCAGTAAGGATTGCAGCGGCTTTCGGAGATGAGGGTGCCGTCTGTATTGTCAAGCATGGAAACCCGTGTGGGTTTGCTATCCGGGAAGATCTTACGGAGGCTTATACTGAAGCACTCAAGTGTGATCCTGTGTCTGCATTTGGCGGTGTTGTTGCCGTAAACGGCATTGTTGACAGGGAGCTTGCGGAAAAGATGAATGAGATTTTTCTGGAGGTAGTAGTTGCAGGCCGTATTACGCCTGAGGCACAGGAGGTCTTTGGCAGGAAAAAACGTATCAAACTGTTTGAATACGGAAGTGACAGGATTGTCCTCTCAAATGATTCGACGGATTTTAAACACATTGACGGTGGATTTGTCTGTCAGGATGCTGATGCTGTAGCTCAAAATGAGGTAGCAGATGCCAAGCTTGTTACAAAACGTGAAGCGACAGATGCAGAACTGAAAGATGCCGAGATAGCATATAGAGTAGCTGCTCTTACCAAATCCAACTGCGTTGTTTATGTCAAAGATGCCGCCATGGTTGCAGTGGGCATGGGAATGACATCGAGGGTAGACGCTGCGCAGTGTGCTCTTAAAAAAGCCAGGGCAATGGGGCTTGACGTAAGAGGTTCTGCGTTGGCTTCAGAGGCATTTTTTCCATTCAGGGACTCTATAGATGCGGCTGCGGAAGCCGGTGTCAAGACAGTGATAGAGCCGGGAGGTTCGATTCGTGATGATGAGGTTATTGCTGCAGCCGATGAGGCAGGCATGGCACTTTATTTTAGCGGAGTGCGTCACTTTTTGCACTAATGCCTTTCACTTTTTAACCATCGCTTCTTTTTGAAGCAATGGCATGTGTTTTTGTGTTATAATATTCGCAATTTAATATGGGCATCTCTAAAAACTCTACGAGGATCTCAGAGAGCGTAGGGTTTTTAGAGATGCCCATATCGTTGTGAAATTATAGACAAGGAAGCACCATGACCATACCTGAAATAAAAATCCCCGTTGAGATACCGCCGGTAATTACCGATGCCGTTCCCCATATGATCCATCCTATTCTGGTTCATTTTGCAATAGTGTTGCCTTTGATCGTGGTTATACTGGAGCTTGTAAATATGATCATGAAGAGGAGATCCCTAACTGTCTCTATATACCTTCTTTTCATTCTGGGAATGATCGTTTTTGCAGGCGCTTACCTGAGCGGTATTACCGACGGTTCCGAAGCCGGTCCGCTGCTTAGCGCAGCCGGACAGGAAGAGCTTAAAGAGCACAAGCATCTTGGAACACTGCTGCTTTATTTGACGGTAGTTCCGATCATTTTCAAGATTTTTAGCGTTATCGTTAAAAAAGCGTGGGCAAAAATACTATATATTGTGCTGTTGATCGCTTTTGCGGCACTGACAGTCTATCAGGCCAAGGACGGTGGAGAGCTTGTCTATAAATACGGTGCGAATGTGCAGGCTGTACAGGCGGCAGAAGACAGAATTGAAGAGCTTGAGGATGAAATCGATGCTCTTAAATCTGCTCCTGCAGAAGAGACATCAGAGCCTCAGAGCGCAGTGGAAGAAGTGCATGAGAAAGTAGTGGTAGATCTTTCGGGCACTGCTGCACCACAGGAAGAGGCCAAAGCCGAAGCTGCTGTTTCCGAAGCACATGAATCAGTTGCGGCTGCAGCAGAGGAGACCGCTGAAACTGCAACGCAGGAGGTTGAAGCGGCAGCAGTTGAAGTGCAGGAGACCGTTGCTGAAGGACATGGTGCCGTTGAAGCTATAGCTGAAGAGGCTGCTGTTCAGGAACATGAGGCTGCTGCCGAACCTGAAGCCGTACAAGAGCCGGAAGCTCCTGCGCACATAGATACAGCCGAAGAGCCGGAGCATGAGGCTGCCTCTGAGGCTGAACATGAAACTGGTGAGCAGGCTGAAGAGGCACCGGCTGCACATCACTAAAGCATTGCCCCGGTAAAATAACTGCCGGGGATTTTCAAAAAAGCAATAATTCTTCAAAACTACATTCAGACTTGATTGACATACGCTCAACTCCTATGCTATAATTACTAATAAGTAAGGGAATAGATTATGAGTAAAAGTTTATATGACAGTTTAGGTATCAGTACATCGGCAACAGAAGCAGAAATAAAAAAAGCCTATAGGAAGTTGGCACGGAAGTATCATCCGGATGTCAATAAAGAGCCCGGCGCAGAAGAGAAATTTAAAGAGATTAATGCCGCCTATGAAGTACTCAGCGACAAAGAGAAGCGTGCACAGTATGACCAGTTTGGCGATCAGATGTTCGGGGGGCAGAATTTCCATGATTTTGCGCGTGGTCAGGGTGCAAATGTGGATCTTGATGATATATTGCGTAATATTTTCGGAGGCGGCGGCGGTTTTGGCGGTTTTTCCGGAGCGCAAGGTGGCTTCGGGGGAGCACAAGGCGGGTTTGGAGGCTTTGGCGGCAGTGGATTTCAGCAGCAGCAGCCAAACCTGGATGTAGAGACAGCCATAACCATTCCTTTCAGCGTTTCGGTTCTGGGCGGTAAACATAATGTCTCACTTCAGTCGGGAAGTTTCGATATTAAAATTCCGGCCGGAGTCAAAAGCGGGGAGAAGCTGAGAGTACGCGGCAAGGGAAAAAGTGCAAACGGCAGGAGCGGGGATCTTTTTCTGCGTATAGATGTCGCACCTGATCCGGCTTACACCAGAGAGGGGGACAACCTCGTAAAGACCTTTGATGTGCCTTTGGTTTCAGCTCTTTTCGGCGGTAAAGTAAAGGTGGATACTCTTGAAAAAGAGATAACACTGAAAGTGCCGAAAAATACAAAGAACGGGCAGCGTTTCCGCGTAAAAGAGATGGGGGTCGTCAATCGAAAGAGCAAACAAAGAGGCGATCTTTATCTTAAGGCCAATATCGTCCTGCCTGATGCAGACAGCCTGGACGAAGAACTCTCCGAAATGATGAGAAACAAACTGCCCAAGGAGTAACAGATGGTACACCATTATGATGAGCCTGTCTATCTTATCAGTATCGTGGCTAAAATACTTGACATTCACCCGCAGACACTGCGCCAGTATGAACGTGAAAACCTGATCTGCCCTTCACGATCAAACGGTAGGATACGACTCTATTCTCAGCGCGATATCGACAGAATTAAGCTGATATTGCGCCTTACACGTGAGTTGGGCGTAAATATTGCAGGTGTTGATGTGGCTCTTCGCCTGAAAGATCAGATGGAGGCGATGGAGACAGAGATCGCCGAGCTTCGTCATGCACTTGCCGTGGCCAAGAACGCTACAACTGTTGCTCCCGAAAAATCACTGGTAACCACACGCAGTACATATGAAATGGTGATTTTTAAAGAGAGCTGACGAGTGTTACTCTTTTAGCCGCTGTGAGCGTGCACCAAGCGTTTTCAGTTTTTCCTGAAGATTTTCATATCCCCTGTCCAGATGATAGATACGGTGTACATCTGTCTCTCCTTCGGCAATAAGGCCGGCAAGAACAAGGGCGCTTGAGGCTCTCAGGTCTGTAGCCATTACATCAGCTCCAAAAAGGGTGGTGGGACCTTTTACTGTTGCCACATGACCGTTAAGTTTAATTTCTGCACCGAGACGCTGCAGTTCTCCCACATGCATAAAACGGTTTTCAAAAAGGCGCTCCTCTATGCTTGTTGCACCATCTGCCTGGGTGGCAAGAGCCAGAAACTGAGCCTGCATATCTGTAGGAAAGCCAGGATACTCCTGGGTAACAATATTCACGGCTTTGATCGTTTTTGCAGGTGTGATAGTCATTGATGAACCGTTGGATACAATCCCAAATCCCATCTCTTCGAGTTTGCCGCTGACTGCTTCAAGATGATCCGGACGAACATTATCTACGGTAATGGAAGAGTTGGTTATTGCTCCTGCACAGAGATATGTTCCTGCTTCTATGCGGTCCGGTATGACATCGAACGGTTCTATTTCGATAAGTTCTCCTGCCGTTCCGTGTATTACCAGTTCGGACGATCCTATTCCTTCGATGGTGATGCCGCTGCTGTTGAGAACTTCACAGAGTTGTACCACTTCAGGCTCTCGTGCAGCATTTGTTATAATGGTCCTGCCTTTGGCAAGTGCGGCAGCCATCACTATATTTGCAGTACCGGTAACCGTAATTTTGTCAAAAAGGATGTGTCCGCCTTTCAGCCCTCCGGGTGCTTCAGCCTTGACATATCCACCCTCTATGGTGATGGTGGCCCCCATCTGTTCAAGCGCCTTGAGATGCAGGTCTATCGGGCGCTGTCCGATTGCGCATCCTCCGGGAAGTGAGACTTCACAGTGCCCGAAACGTGACAGGAGTGGTCCAAGAACCAGTATTGATGCCCTCATTGTTTTTACGATATCGTATGTGGCCTTTGTGTCATTCAAGCAACAGGTGTCGACTTCGATGCAATTGTTTTGCAAAATATATGTTGCACCAAGGTTGTGAAGAAGTTTTAAAAGTGTTTTTATATCCACGACAGAAGGTATATTGCTGATACAGACACGATTTTTGGCAAGCAGGGTCATGGCGATCAACGGCAAAGCGGCATTTTTAGCTCCCGAGATCTTTACGTTGCCTTTTAGCGGGGTGGGTCCAAGTATTTTTAAATAGTCCATAAAATTCCTTAAATGAGATTATAAAGCATAATTGGTTAATCTGTTGTATCAATTTGATAGAGAAATGCTTTTTTATAAAAGGGAGATTTGTGAGTGCAGCACTGGATCGGTTGAAGAATCTGACGGCTAGAATATCCGGTTACGAAGTGGCAAGGAAAGAGAATATGTCACTTCTTGAGGCACTATATGACGAATTGGATATAAGCCGGAAGGTGTTGGCTTTTGATGATCTGTTTCTATTTAAAGCCATTAACCTTTCCGGAGTGTCACTAAATGATGAAACGCTGGGCGCTATTAAAGATGGCAAATATTTGCAGATCATCGCGATCAGTTATGATAAAGAGGCAAAAGTAAAAAACAGGAACATTTCCCTGGGTTATTTTGGGCGTGCGGAAAAAGTCGATCCGGCATTGGTTAAAAAGATCATCACTTTTGTGCTCCGCTGGCGTTTCGAGAAGAGCTTTAGAACACTGGAGCATTATCATAAAATGATCGGTTCTCTTAAGACCGAAGAGTAGAGGCTGTCTTGTATGCTAATCTATTTTGACCTGGAAACTACCGGCCTTGAAAGAAACGACCGCATCTGTTCGATGGGGTGCATAGCGTTTGACAGTGCCGCCCAAAGTGTTCATGGCGAACTTGTAAAGCCTCCAAAAAAAATACGTCCGGAAGCGATGGCGGTGCATCATATTACCAACGAGGCGGTTGCCGGATCTCCGGTATTTGAAGAGAGCGCTTTGGCACAATGGCTTAAAGAGCAGAACTGTACCGACAATATACTCATATCCCATAATATAGAGTTTGATCTGAGAATGTTGGAAAAAGAGGGGTTTGTCTGGCAGGGAGGCATTATAGATACACTTAAATGCACCAAGCACCTTATCGCTGAGATAGACCGTTTTTCTCTGCAATACCTGCGCTATGAGCTTGGTTTATATAAAAGTGAGGCCAAAGAGGCAGATATGCTGGGTATAACACTCCAGGCGCATACAGCACTCAGCGATGCTTTTCATGTGATGCTTCTGCACCGGTATCTTAACGATATTGCCGATGATGAGAAGCTTATGGAGCTGACACTTGAGTGCGCACTTGTAAGAAAACTCAATTTTGGAAAATACAGCGGCCGCTATATAGAAGAGATCGCTATGCAGGATCGGGGCTATCTGGAGTGGATGTTGAATAATATGTTCGATCTTGACAGTGATTTGAGATACAGCGTCAAGTATTATCTGAAAGAGGTAAAGTGAAACACCGCAATAATTTGACAAAAAAGATCATAGCAGGCAGGTTTAAAGGTAAAACATTGAAACTGCCGTCAAAAGAGACGACGCGCAGCTCAAAAGCCATTGTGCTTGAATCGTTTTTCAACACTCTGCAGTTCGATATAGTAGATGCTGTTTTCGTAGAGGTCTTTTCGGGCAGCGGCTCAATAGGGCTGGAGGCCTTAAGCCGTGGTGCCTCAAAGGTCATATTTATGGAGAATGACCGTGAGGCCCAAAAGATACTTCGGGGTAATATTGCCCTTACGGACCCGTCTAAATGCGAACTGGTCCCGGGAGACAGTTTTGTCAATATTTTTCAGGTTGTCAGCCGGTTGGAAAAAATGAATGAGAGGGCATTTTTCTATATCGATCCGCCTTTTTCCATCAGGGAAGGGCATGAGGAGATCTACGATCACATGATCGAGCTTATCTCTTCTCTTGAACAGTCCGTGGTGCGTATGATAGCGATAGAGCATATGACGGGGCTCGAACTGCCTGATGAGCTGGGACCTTACAGGATCAAAAAATGCAAAAAATTTGGAAAGACATCTTTGAGTTACTTTGAGTGACTCCGGTATACTACCGCAACTCATATAATGGAGCATTATGGATTATTGGAATCATATATACGATCATTTTGACCCGGTCGCATTCAACATTTTTTCCCTGCCGGTACACTGGTACGGGATGATGTATGTTTTGGCGCTGCTTGGTGGTCTTGGCGCGGCAAAATATTTCGCCCAGAAAGACAAGGTCGATGTCAGCAGCAGCCAGCTGGATAACTATTTTATCTGGATAGAGATCGGAGTCATCCTGGGTGCGCGCCTTGGATATATAATCTTCTATGATCCAAATACATCATATTACCTTACCCATCCGTGGCAGATATTCAACCCTTTTAACCAGAATGGAGATTTTGTAGGTATCAGGGGTATGAGTTATTTTGGAGCGGTGATCGGCTGGTTCCTCGGTTCATATCTGTTTTACATATACAAAAAAGTCAATTTTGGAAAACTGATGGATATTGTTGCTGTAGCCGTTCCTGTCGGGTATGTTTTTGGCCGTATCGGCAACTTTTTGAACCAGGAGCTGGTAGGAAGGGTGACAGATGTGCCATGGGGTATATATGTAAACGGAGTGCTTCGCCACCCTTCACAGCTTTACGAGGCCGTACTGGAGGGTATTGTCGTCTTTATTGTCATCTTTTTGTATCGCAGCAGAAAGCGGTTTGACGGCGAACTTATACTCCTGTACGGCTTCATGTATGGGCTTACACGCTCTATTGCCGAAATATGGCGCGAGCCGGATCCGCAGATAGGTTTTTTGTGCTGCGGATGGCTGACAATGGGGCAGCTGCTTGGAGGATTGATGATGCTGGCCGCGATAATGCTCTGGCCCTATTTTAATGCCAAAAGCAGGAGCGGGCAGAAGTAGATATTATTCGCTGTTTTCAGAAATGAACGAAAGGTATTTTCTCTCCTCAAGCAGTTTTAGCAGGGCAATAAAAAAGGCCGTTATGGCCGGCCCCAGGATCATACCCCAAAAACCGAAACTCGATAGTCCGGCGATAATCGCAAAAAAGATCAATAATTCATTTGTTTTTGTCACTGTTTTGACCACTCTGAGGTTGATCTCCTTGATGATAAGCGGTTTGATGAAAGTATCGGCGATTATGGAGATCATAATAAGTGAATACAGGGCAATAAAGACGGCATTTGCCATGTGTCCGTAGCTGGCTTCATAGATAGTGAAAGGAAGCCACATCAGTATACCGCCTATGACGGGGATCAGAGAGGCAAAGCCGTACAATATGCCAAAAAGCAGGCCGTTGTAGCCCAAAAACGAGACAGCTATTCCAAACAGGGCACCTTCAAGAACGGCTGTAGCTATGATGGAGTAGAAAACGACATTCATAACTGAACTTAGCTCAAAAGCCAGCAGCGTACTATCCTGTGTCGGCAAATGTATGACTCTTTTAAAGAAGCGAAAGAGTGTTTTGCCGTAATAGAGCGCAAAGAAGTAGAAGATGATTATAAACATCGAGCTTTGAAGGAACGAGGCGCTGTATTTTCCCAGTGTTGCAGCAATCTCCAGCGAGTTCGAGGCAATACTGCTGATACTTACCTGCTCGAGCATATCCTGTACATACGGTTTTAATGGAGAGAGCATCTCGGGCATATTCATAAGCCAGTGGCGAATCGAGTCATATATCTTTTTTAGAGCATCCGTATCGATATTGTTCAGGCGTATTGTCAAGGTAGTTAAAAAGTAACCCAGGGGGAATTTGTAATCTTTTCAAGTTTTCTCTGGATCGTAGAGGTCGAGATTGCTAGAAGAGATGCGATTATAATGCTCATTAAAAACGGTTTGTAGAGCAGGTACATCCAGTACGATGCTGAAGCCAGAAGCAGGGAGATGAGATATTTTGGCTTCATTTGAAAAGGCTCTCCTGGGTATGCATGGGTGATAATTTAAGAAATTCATACGTTTTTGCCGTCGCTATCCGTCCGCGTGCGGTGCGTTCCAGAAAACCGTTTGCAAGAAGGTAGGGTTCAAGAACGTCTTCTACCGTGCCTTCGTCTTCACTCAATGCTGCAGCAATGGTGCTTAGACCCATGGCGCGGCCCTTTGCCTTGACAAGAAGCTCGAGCAGTCTAATGTCCATTTCGTCAAAACCATAAGTGTTGATACCCAGTTCATCAAGTGCAAATTTTGTCCGTTTATGGGCGATACTGCTCTCGTTGGCGACATCTGCAAAATCCCGTACCCTTTTTAGCAGACGCAGGGCGATTCTTGGAGTTGCCCGTGAGCGCCGTGCTATCTCCAGCGACGCATCTTTTTCTATAGGTTTTTTGAGTTTGGCTGAAGCCTGTATGATGATCCTGGAGAGCTCCTCCGTACTGTAGAAGTTCATGCGAAAGCTCATTCCGAAACGGTCCCGAAGCGGATTTGAGAGCATTCCGGCACGTGTTGTAGCGCCTATCAGTGTAAAGCGTGGCAGGTCGATTTTAACTGTCTGTGCTGCCGGTCCGCTTCCAATGATGATGTCGAGGCGGAAGTCCTCCATAGAAGGGTAGAGTATCTCTTCGACAGCGGGAGAGAGGCGGTGGATCTCGTCGATAAAAAGGATGTCTCCCTCTTCAAGATTTGTCAGGATCGCAGCCAGGTCACCGCTCTTTTCGATCATCGGTGCGGCAGTGACTTTTATGTTGGTTCCCATCTCTTCGGCAATTATCAGTGCCAGTGTCGTTTTCCCAAGTCCGGGAGGGCCGTAAAAAAGAACATGATCGAGTGATTCATCCCTTTTTTTGCTGGCTTCTATAAAAACTGCAAGATTTTTTTTGATCTTTTCCTGACCTATGTATCCGCTCCAGCCGTCAGGCCTCAGTGTTGCCTCAACAACATCGTCACTGCTGAATTTTTCAATCTCTACTATACGTTCCATCTATCTGTTCTTTTTGTATGGATATTGCATATCAGTAGGTGTGCATGTCGTCAGGAAATGCACGGGACTGTACTTCATTTTTATAGTTCTGGACGGCTTCTTTGACCAGGTTTGCCCCGTTGAGATACTTTTTGACAAATTTAGGAGTAAAATCTTCAAACAGCCCCAGCATGTCGGAAAAGACAAGAACCTGCCCGTCCACACTGCTTCCCGCACCAATGCCGACCAGAGGTACGTCGACACTTTGAGAGACTTTTGTGGCGACATCGGCCTTAACCCCTTCGATAACCATACAGAAGACCCCTGCGGCTTCAAGTGCTTTTGCATCCCTGATCAGCTGTTCAGCCTGGGCTTCGTCTTTCCCTTTGACCTTATAGCCCCCTTCGGAGCGGACCGATTGCGGCAGCAGGCCGATATGGCCGCATACGGCAATACCGTTTTCGACCAGGTAAGCGACTGTTTCCACCTTCTCTTCACCGCCCTCGATCTTGATGGCGTCAGCCTGAGTCTGTTGAAATATCCTGACGGCACTCTTCAGGGCTTTCTCTTTGGTCATATAGGTACCAAAGGGCATATCTGCGATAATAAAGCTTCCGGGTGCTCCGCTGCAGACTGCCTGTGTATGGTAGATCATCTGTTCAAGCGTCGTGCTGAGTGTGTCGGGTTTGCCGGCAAAGCTCATGTTGAGACTGTCTCCCACCAGGATGATGTCGGCTATGGGATCAAAGAGTTTTGCAAAAAGGGCATCATAGGCCGTGATCATAGTAAGGGGAGTTGCGCCTTTGGCTTTTTGAATACCTGTAACAGTAAGCTTTTTTGTCATAACGATCCAGATGTATTGAAATTAGAGTGATTTTATCCAAAAATGGTACAATTTCGGTTAAATATGGCATTGAGACAGATACTTTTGATTTTGGAGACTTTTTGAAACAGCTGGTCGGATATATTACGTCGGGTTATCCCGAAAAATCATTTACCGTAGATTTGGCTCTGGCACTGGGGGAAAACGGTGTCGACAGTATAGAACTCGGTATTCCCTTTTCCGATCCGGTCGCAGACGGCCCCGTGATCGAAAAGGCTAACTTCCATACACTTGAAAAAGGCTTCAGGTTCAGCGATGCGCTCGATATAACAGCTGATGTGGCCGGCAGCGTCGATACATTGTGGATGGGTTATTTCAACCCGTTTTATCAGTATGGTATGGATGCTCTGCTTAAAAAAGCAAAAGATCTTGGTGTAAGCGGAATGATCATCCCTGACCTGCCGCATGAAGAGGCGCTTGCATACGATGAGTTGTTTAGGCAGAACAGCGTCGCAAATATAGCGTTTATCGCCCCTACAGATACACATAGCCGTATTGAGACGGTAGTTGCAAATACGCAAAAATTTATCTATCTTGTAGCTTATGCCGGTATTACCGGTTCGGGCAAAAGTGAGGATCTTCAGCCGGTAATTACCTCGATCAGATCCCATACGGACACACCGGTCTATGTCGGTTTCGGCGTAAATGAAAAAACGGCAAAAGAGAAAGTTAAAGGGGCCGATGGAGTCATCGTCGGTTCTGCTTTTATAAACATTCTGTTGCAGGATGAACTAAATTTTTCCCAAAAGATCATGCAATGCTCCCAGTTGGCTAGAACCATCAAAGAGCGTATTAACGAGTAATGTATACTTGGAGCACTTGCTCCTTTGCCCATTTTTTTAAGTTTTGTCAGATTTAACCATATACCCAACACTGTTTACACTGATAATTAAATTTTTGTCTACACTGTTTCGAAAGCGGTTTATGAGAGAACGCAGTGTGCTGTTGTTCTTCTGTTTGTTCCAGATATGGATATTGAGTTGTTTGGTTGAAACAACATTGTCGTGGTTGAGCGCAAGAAGGCGGATCATTTTAAGCATAGTTGGAGAGAGGGCGACGGTAGTTCCGTCTTTTTCAAGTTGGTTGTGTTTAAGGTCGAATCGATAGCCATTCCGCAGAGTAACAAATGATCTATTTTCCTGTTTCGTTTTTTCCGTTTTGTGCAGCAGTGCCATCCTGACTGTGGCAACAATCTCCTTTTCTCGATAGGGCTTCATAAGATAGGCATAAGCTTTAACATCTACGGCAAAATCTATCATCTCCTGTTCGGCATCTGCCGTTAAAAATATTATCTTGCATTCAGGGTGCATCTGCATAACGGACAATGAGACGTCCAAGCCCGTTATTTCATCTTTTAGGATTATATCCATCAGTACAAGATCCAGATCACAGACTTTCAGCTTTTCTATAGCCTCCTTTCCGCTGTCTGCGATCCCGACAATCTCAAATCCCTCTTTTTCCAGCAGTGTTTTCAGATATTTGGCAGACGTCAGGTTGTCTTCGACAATAAATATGCGATCCGTTTTCATAAAAATAATTCTACCGACATCACCTTGCTTCTTTATTATAAATAAAATACTTTGCAACATTTTTGCAACATCTTCAAGTTATAATTATTATAATAAACGCTTCTACAACATCGCAAAGAACCAGAAGCGGCCTAAAAAAATGAAAGGATGGCAGATGAAGCGGAAACTGAAATGGTTTTGGCTGGTGATGATGGGGCTATCAGTCCAGTTGTACGCACTTACACCGTCGACCCCGACGGTAAGTGCATCGGACGGGACCTATCCGGACAAAGTGCATGTCAGCATCAGTGGAGGCGGCATCCTGAAGGCACCGTCGTACGAGATCTATCGCAACAATATCTCGTCCTGTGCGGCAGAAAACGGATGCCGTATGATCTACAAGGATGGCACATCCTCGTACGACGATACCGATGTGAAACGCGATACGACCTATTACTACTGGGCAAGGGTGTGTGACGGAACTTCATGCAGCGACTACAGCAGTTACAACACGGGTTATGCGCACCTGGATAAACCGCCGAAGACGAGTATCGATGCCAGTGACGGGACCTATACCGACAAGGTAGAGCTCACAATCAAACCGCAAAGCGAGGCAACAAGCTACAAGATCTACCGTTCGATCAAGAATTCGCTGCCGACCGCAGAGTATAAGACGGTAACCGCAACAAGTTACAACGATACGTCCGTGAAAGCCGGAACTACCTATTACTACTGGGTCAAAAAGATCGTCGTCAAAATCAATTCTGTATCCGGGGCAACAGAGTATCGGCTGTACCGGTCCGAAAAAGATACACTGCCGTCGAACGTCTATGCGACAACTACGTCGACACAGTATAAAGATACTTCCGTCACACAGGGCACAACCTACTACTACTGGGTCAAGGCCTGCAACAGCGGTGGATGCAAGCAAAAGTGATTCCGGGTACGCGAAAGTACCGGTGACGATCCCTCCGGTGACGACACTCAGTGCAAGTGACGGAACCTATACTGATAAGATTGTCTTGAGCATCAATCCTTCTTCGGGTGCGACGAGCTACAAAATCTATCGGGCAAAACTGGGACTGCTTATCGACAATGCTGTCCCGATCGCGACCGTGTCAGGGACAACTTACAATGATACGGATGTCGAACAGGAAACAACTTATTATTACTGGGTCAAAGCCTGCAGCAGTGCCGGCTGCAGTGCGGTGAGCGATTATGACACCGGCAGACTGAAGCTGACCCCTCCTGCGGTTCCGCAGAATATCCGGGCGAGCGACGGCACCTATACTGATAAGGTTGTCGTGGAACTCGATAGTATAGAGCACGCGACATCATACTGGTTCTACCGCAGCTGTGCCGCAGGCGAGGATGGTGATCGGATCAGCATGATGACTTCGACACGGTACGACGATACATCAGCAGAGCCCAACATCAATTATTTCTACCGGGTCAAGGCCTGTAACAGTGCCGGCTGCAGTGCTTTGAGCACCTATGACATCGGCTATCTGCAGATACAGGCATCCACGACATTGGCACCACCCGCCGGTGTCAATGCGACGATCGAAACCGATTACGACAAAGTGACGGTAACCTATAGAGCGGTGGAAAATGCCACTTCATACAAGATATATCGTTCGATTATGCCTGCCGTCGACGAAGGTGCTTATGTTGGAAGCAGCGAGACCCTTTCATGGGAAGACCGCGACAAGCACGAGGGGATGCTCAACTACTGGGTGAAAGCTTGTGACGACAGTAGTTGCAGTGATTTCAGTACTATGGCCGTCGGGAAGTTCAAACCGTTCGATATCAGCAATATCGAAATCTCTATCGATGTTTTTGAAGATTTCATGGATCGACAGCGGTTGGCAGTCCTTTTTACATTTGACAGTCATGTGGACCACTACAACCTTTACCGATCAACAGTATCTGATTTTTCAGAGGACGAACTGAAGCGGAGTTATTCGAACATTCAAAGCCGTGCAGAGAACTCCTATTGGATCAATATGATCGCAAACGGTACCAAAGTCGAGATCAGAGATCCGGGCCCCAACTTCTTCCATGAGCCGATGAAGCCCTACTATTATCGGGTAGAGGCATGCAATGCTGATGAAACGGTCTGCAAAACGAGTGAGACAACTTCGGGATGGATAGGATGGCTTTACCGGTACAACGAGCCGGTATTGAGCTTTCTGGACGACAGTGAGGTAAAGGTGGATTTTCCCATAGATGACATTGCTTTTTTTGAAGGCCAGTACGATCTCTACGAGAGAATCGAAATTTTCCGTTCGGAAACCGACCAGTTTGCAGATGCCGTTTTGTCGCAGACATTCCATGGTCTGGGGGAAACAGAAGGACGGTTGGATTTGGAAGTGGAATGGAGCAGTTGGATAGACAGATTCGTCGAACACAACCGAACCTACCATTACTGGGTGCGGTACTGTAACAGTTATGGATGCAGCAGGCCGAAACACAATTCAATAAAAACAACACCGAGAACCTATGTCACACCTGACAAAAAAGCGCTGGTGATTCTGAATGAGTTTGGCGAATATCTGGAGGGAAATATAAGCTGGTACCAGGTGCCGCCGAAAGACTTGATGCCTGACGAATTGGAAGAGATGGTTACATATATTCATGACAATGTCATTGTACCGGTACAGACGGCGATGGATGAAATCGGGGATCTGACTTTTCTCGACCCCTCAGTGACCGGTCTCAGACATATGATGGAAGTGGCCGATGAACGAATTGTGCAAGAACTCAGGCAGCATCAGGACCGTTATTTCGCAAGGCTTGTCACGCAGATTCATGACACTATAGACAATATCAAAGAGGAATACCCCTATCTGCCGGACTGCGCAAACGATATGCTGAATACCTTTTATGGATATGGTGCCGCGACAGATCAATTCCTGGTAACGTATGAGGAAGATATGGGAAGCTGTCTAAAAGAGATTGCAGGACCATATTACGACAGAATCATACTTTTTACAGACGACAATGCCACTTTCAAGAATTTTAAAAATGAGCTCTATAATCTTCATCTGCATGGGTACTCGATAGATATTCTTTTCTCCGCGCATGGAAACGGTGTCGATAAAAGCTATACTCTGAACAATGCTGATGCGGACAAGTCCGGGCTCTGCTTCTATGCCGAAGATGGGTCCGGATGCGACTACAGGGTAAAACAGGATTTTCTCGATATCGTTGTGGAATACGGAAAAATGAATATCGGCTCAGTTTATATGACCTCTTGCTGGGGCTCACAGATGAGCGATGCCTGGTTCGCGATAGGGGCCAAAGAGGCCAATGGAGCTTTTCAGACAAATTGGTACGGGAATGTGAGTTCTGTAATTTATCTTGATCTGTTTTCACGCAAAGGTCAACCGATGCAGGATGCCGCAGGAACTGCCTATCATGTCGAGAATCTGATTCACTTTAGTGAACCGATCATAGCTGAGCTGGACCTGCGTCCGGCGATGAACCGTATTTTTCCTATTCTCGAAGAAGCGCCGATCCCCTGCGGTGTCGAGATTGGCGGTATCTGGTTCGGACTCGATAAAGTCACGGATGAATACAGCACGAAAGACTACTGCAGGGGCAGTGTTGGGGTCGCTTTCTACGAGTTCGAGACAATCTGTCCGCCATTGTTTGCGAAAAAATACCGGGTGGGAAATGATGTCTGTGTCTTCGATGCGCTCGGCAGTCTCAGAGATGAAATGCACTGGGAGTACGATCTGGCGTCCGAAGCGCGAAAAATGTTTTACAAAAAAATGGGAGAAGAGTATGGGCATGATAAATCAAAACCGGTTAACGTTGCCATTTCCAGCAGTCGGGTGCATAAGGTTGCGCCACGGACAGAAATCGACGACCGTATATTTCATCCAAATCATATGGAACTCGATGCCAGCTTCGTTCACATCACACCGCCGGAAAGAAACAACCGGTTCAGCACTATCCCGGGAGGAAAGAAATGAGAACCTATCACTATATCGGAGGCTTTGCCATTGTGCTGCTGATCATTTCGTGTGGAGGAGGTGGTTCAAGTGGCTCCTCTTCAGTGGATACCACATTGATTGAGATCGATACCCCCGCGAAAGCAGAAAACACGTTCTATGCGATCGGCCGGAATTCCGAAGATTTCTATGCCCTGACCGGATGGTCCGAAATGGTGCTCGAAACACTTAACAATAAGCTGGTGGAATCGAACGATCCGCCCGCAAAAAGCCCCTACAAAGACCTGATGCTCCCCTGTCCGGTCAAAGGAACGATGACTGTAAACGGCAGTATTGTTTCCAACGGAACGAGAGCTTACGATATTGATGTGGACTTGAAAGACTGCTATCTTGATGAAGATGGCGGACTGGAAGGCTCTATCACCTATCGGGGAAGTGCTTCGGAAACGACAGCGACAGAGATGAATATAGAAATGAAACACCTCCGCATTGGACTTTATCTGCTCGATGAAATGACAGCCGATATGACGATACGGGTCGAGAACAACCCAAATCTCGGCAGCTACAAAAGTGTCTTGAACGGGATGGTTGCGGGATTGAAGGAGGCGGTGACGTTTTCGGACTTTTCCATTGCTGTCGAAAAAGATGCTGCTGGAGCGCCCCAATACATGGACGGCAGATTCGACATGACACGGTCGATGACTCCATGTCTTGTCGGCGGCTATGAAGTATCGACCGTTACGCCGCTGGCGGACGGCGGAAAAATCCGGGTTAACAATGCGGAGATCGTCTATCAGAAAGAGGGCGGTGTGCGCATCGATTATCAGAAAGGGTCGGTAACGCTTGTGAAAAGGCCGGAGTTACACTGTCCGTAGGTGTTCGTCTGAAGGCCTGCATCTTCCGGAACCGAAATTCCGGAACAAAAATATGCTATAATATTATTCTAACTATAAGGGGCTGACCTGGTTTCGACGGGAGCGGGCCGCTTTTGGTTGCATGTCGGGCTGAGCACTCCCGTTACGCGGCTCATTATGCTTAAATGCAAACAACACAAATTATCGCCCAGCTTTAGCAGTAGCTTAAGTTTTAACCCCTCGTAAGAGGTGGGCTGCTTCACTTGCGGATTCTAAATAAGCAAGATTCTGAAGTATAACCCTTTATTTAGATATATTTTATGTGTGTCTCGGCATAAAATGAACTTTTGAGGCTCGTCTGCCCTAGCTTTGCAGGTTGTGTGAAAGCAGATTAAACCAAACAACCTCTCTAAACATGTAGACGCCGGAAGTAACCCGTTTTCGGACTGGAGTTCGATTCTCCACAGCTCCACCAATTTCCAATAATAACAATCAAAGCCCATTTGAAGTAAGTTTTAAGTAAAATTCACGGATTTATAACTATCTGTTTCAAAGGGTGTCGCATGGATAAAAAACGTGTACTGGTAAAGTTTTCCGGTGAAGCGCTGGCAGGTGAAGACGGGCATGGGATCAATACCAAGATTCTTAAATATATCGCTATGGAGATCAAGTCGCTTGTCGATGCCGGTATCGAAGTCGGTCTTGTCATAGGCGGCGGTAATATCGTCCGTGGGGTTACGGCTGCCGAGGACGGGATCATCAGGCGAACGTCGGGTGACTATATGGGCATGCTGGCAACTGTCATCAATGCCGTGGCGATGCAGGAAGCATGTGAACATGCCGGTATGAAAGTGCGTGTGCAGACTGCTATCAAGATGGAGCAGATCGCTGAGCCGTATATACAGCGCCGTGCAGTACGCCATCTGGAAAAAGGGCGTGTCGTCATTTTTGCGGCCGGTACAGGAAATCCGTTTTTTACCACAGATACTGCGGCAACACTGCGTGCAGTGGAGATAGGTGCGGAGGTTATCATCAAAGCTACAAAAGTAGACGGTGTTTACGACAAAGATCCAAACAAATATGCCGATGCCGTCAAATTTGACACTATAAGCTATGACCAGGCGCTTGATGACCACATAAAAGTCATGGACGACACCTCGATAGCCTTGGCTAAGGACAACAAACTGCCGATAATCGTCTGCGATATGTTCAAAGCGGGAAATCTGCTTGAGATCGTCAAAGGTGACTATACGAACTGCACGGTAGTGAAATAGCGCAACTAAAATATATTATTTAACAGACAAGGAGAGATGAAATGAGAATAGAAGAACTGACAGCAAAAGCACTTGACAGGGGAGATCTGGATAGATATCAATTGGCTATGGCAGTTGCAAAGCGGGCGAAGGAGCTTCAAGACGGAGCGCAAAGCAAGCTTAACGTAGATCTTAAAACCATGAAAGCTGCCGATTTGGCTCTGATGGAGATTGCCGAAGGCCTGGTCCGGGTTTCCGGCTTTGTAGATAAAGAGTAGAGAAACACTCCGTTTTTGTTATTTTGCGATAAGGTCAAGCCGTGAATCAGATAGATATCAACAAGATAGAACAGATTAATGAGATCTCGGAAGCGAGTGAATATCTTTTCTCTCTGATCTGTCCAAACAGCAGGCTTCAAAAAGCACTTGCCTTTGCCATAGAGGCCCATGAGGGCCAGTTCAGAAAAAGCGGGGAAGCATATGCGGTACATCCTATTTTGGTTGCTGCCATCGTTGCCTCCTTGACAGAAGACGAAGCGATGGTCGTAGCCGCGCTTTTGCATGATGTGGTAGAAGATACAGATGTGACTGTCAGTGATATCAGTGATGCCTACGGTATCGATGTTGCCCATCTTGTCGAAGGACTGACCAAAATTGACACCATTCGTGATGCACAGCTCATACCTTCATACTCTGATGAGAGACTGGTTGTTTCTGCTCTGTCATTTCGAAAGATGCTTATTGCCTCGATAGAAGATGTGCGCATCCTGGTTGTCAAACTTTGTGACAGAATGCACAATATGCTGACCCTTCAGGCGCTTTCTCCACAGAAACAGAGGCGTATAGCCGAAGAGACACTGGTTGTTTACGCTCCTATAGCCCATCGACTGGGTATCTCTTTTCTTAAAAACCGCCTTGAAGATCTTAGTTTCAATTTTCTTTTTGTAAAAGAGAAAAAAGCGATCAAGCATTATCTGGAAGAAAACTACTCCGCAATGCAGTCGAGACTCAATGCTTTTCAGCAGAGGATTACTAAGCTTCTGCTTCAAAACGGTTTTAGAATGGATGATTTCGAGATCATCAGCAGGATCAAGCACAACTACTCCATCTATCTGAAGATGCAGAGAAAAGGGATAGGGATCGACGAGATTCTCGACCTGCTGGCGGTTCGTGTGCTTGTCAAAGAGCCGGTTGACTGTTATAAGGTCCTTGGCTTGATCCATCTTAACTTTCAGCCGCTCAGTTCGCGTTTCAAGGACTATATCGCCATAGCGAAAGACAACGGATACCAGACGCTTCATACCACTGTCTTCAACGATACCGCGATCATCGAAGTGCAGATACGCACATATGAGATGCACCATATGGCAGAATTCGGGGTTGCAGCACATTGGAAATACAAGAACGGAACCAGCGGAAATATAAATCTTGACTGGCTTCAGAACCTTCAGTATCAAAATGAGTCTGTCGAAGATTTTTACGAGTTGATAAAAAATGACCTTTACAGTGAGGATATCAGTGTCTTCTCCCCAAAAGGAAAAGTTTTCACCCTTCCACGAGGTGCAGTAGCACTGGATTATGCCTATGCGGTACATACCGAGATCGGTGACTATGCCGAATACAGTTTTGTCAACAAGGAGAGAGTCAGCCTTTTAAGCGAGCTTCATAACGGCGATATTGTGCGCATAGATACGGCTGCAAAGCCCATATTGCGCTGCAGTTGGCTCGATGCGGTAAAAACATCGCGTGCAAAAAACAATATCAGGGCAAACTGCAAACATCGTATAAAAAGTGTAAATGCACAAAGTGCGACTTTGATCCTATCGGCTATTTTGGATTTGGAGCCTGAGTTTGTAGATGAGTGGCTTAGAATGCACGGCTTTTATGAAAACCGCTCAAAAGCGGCAAAAGACCTTGACCCAGGAGATGCGCCAGAGCCATCCGTTTGGAAGCTTTTTTGTCGGACACCGTTTCAAACTGAAGCCATATCAGTTCGGCTCCCTTGAAGTTTTCTCAAACCAGACGATCTCCAATGTAGTGTTTGATTACTGTTGTCATCCTAAATCCGGTGATGAGATCGTAGCTTTTTTGCACAAAGGAAAAGCCCATGTCCACCACAAGCTGTGCCAGCATGCTTCACATATGATCGAAGACGGTGAACCTATGTTGTTTATTCGCTGGGTGGCACAAAATATTTTTCATTATCATCTCATAGTCAGCATGCACAATGCCAAAGGGGCACTTGCCGGATTTTTGACCCACTTGGCCAAGCTGAATATAGAGATCAACAGTATTGAACTGGGCAAGGAAAAAGAGGAGCATGTTCAGCTTTGTGAGCTGGATTTTCATAGCGCAGAAGGCGATCTTAATCGGCTGCGCGCTAAAATAGAGCAAAAAATCAAAGTTATACAATTTATTCGCACAGATGATGCGTACCGAAAAGATTAAGAGGTTTAAATGATAGAAGAAGCATTGAAGGAGATTCGGCGCGGAAGTGCCGAAATTATTGATGAAGAGCACATTACGAAACTGCTCAAAGCTTACTATGAAAAAGGTGAAACGTATGCTGTCAAGGCCGGTTTTGACCCTACGGCTCCGGATCTCCACCTGGGGCATACCGTTTTGTTGCACAAGCTTGCCACTTTTCAAAAATACGGGGCGCGCATACAGTTTATTATCGGTGATTTTACGGCACAGATCGGTGATCCTACCGGAAAAAGCGAGACACGTAAAAAACTCTTGCCGGAAGACATCCTTGAAAATGCAAAAAGCTATAAAGAGCAGGTTTTCAAGATACTGGACCCCGAAAAAACGGATGTGCTGTTCAATGCCGACTGGATCAACCCTATAGGGGCTGCCGGTATGCTTGAGCTGACGACAACCTACAATGTTGCACGTATGCTTGAACGGGATGATTTTGACAAGCGTTATAAAAGCGGAACGCCGATCTCGATCAGTGAGTTTATCTACCCTCTGTTGCAGGGGTTTGACAGTGTGCATCTGCAGAGCGATATAGAGATAGGCGGTACAGACCAAAAATTTAACCTGCTGATGGGGCGCCATCTGCAAAGAGCCTACGAGATAGGAAAAGAGCAGGCTGTTTTGATGATGCCGATCCTTGAAGGGCTTGACGGAGTTCAGAAGATGAGTAAAAGCCTGGGCAACTATATCGGTGTCACTGAAGTCCCAAATGATATGTACGGAAAAGTGCTGAGCATTTCGGATGATCTTATGTGGCGATATTATGAGTTGCTCAGCTCCAGATCACTTCAGGAGATAGCTGACTTGAAAGATGGCGTGGAGTCGGGCTCTATGCACCCTAAAAAGGTAAAAGAGGAGCTTGCGCTGGAGATTACTGCACGTTTTCATGACCGGAGTGCTGCCGAAAATGCCAAATCAGAGTTTGAAAAAGTACATGCAAGAAGTGAACTGCCAAGTGATATGGCCGAATATGAACTAGAAGGCCCTGTCTGGATAGCAAAAGCGCTTCAGGAGTGTAAAATCTCTCCTTCGACTTCACAGGCACGGCGTGATATTAAGCAAGGCGCTGTTAAAATAGATCAGAAAAAAGTTACTGATGAGCAGCTGCAGATAGAAAGCGGTGAGTACATCATACAGGTAGGCAAGCGCAAGTTTGCACGAATAAAGGTGAAATAATGAGTTGGGATCCATTGAAAATCGGTAAACATACTGTTGAGATACCTATTGTTCAAGGTGGCATGGGAGTTGGAGTAAGCTGGGACAGGCTTGCGGGATCTGTTTCCAAAGAGGGCGGCCTCGGTGTCATAAGTGCAGTAGGTACGGGTTATTATGAAAATAAGGCATATGCCGAAAAGCTGGTTTCAGACCGTCCGCTGGATACGATCAATTTCTACTCCAGGGAAGCTCTTAAAAAGATCGTTGAAAATGCACGTAAACTTTGTGGAGATGCTCCGCTGGCCTG
>MZGN01000124.1 GCA_002085085.1 Helicobacteraceae bacterium 4484_230 | reverse complement strand
GGTGTTGATATCATCATTACCGGTGCCGGACTTCCGACTAACATGCCGGAGTTTACGGAGGGGTACCCGGATGTTGCCCTGGTTCCGATCGTATCGTCTGCAAAAGCACTCAAAATTATCTGCAAACGATGGAAAAAACGCTATGACCGTCTGCCTGACGCTGTTGTTCTTGAGGGGCCTAAAAGCGGAGGACATCAGGGTTTTACCTATGAGCAGTGTGCCATGGAGGAGAATCAGCTTGAGAATCTTGTCAAGCCGGTAGTCGAAGAAGCTGCATTGTGGGGAGATATTCCTGTTATCGCTGCAGGCGGGATCTGGGATAAAAACGATATAGACGAGATGATGGCGCTTGGAGCCACTGCGGTTCAGATGGGGACGCGTTTTATCGGGACATATGAATGTGATGCCCATGAAAATTTCAAAAAAGTGCTTCTTAATGCAAAAGAGGAAGACATAGAGCTGATGAAATCACCTGTGGGCTATCCTGCCCGTGGAGTTCATACAAATCTGATTGACCTGATTGCCGAGAGAAGCGGGCCAGCTATCAAATGTATCTCAAACTGTGTCGCCCCATGTAACCGGGGTGTAGAAGCCAAAGAGGTCGGTTTCTGTATAGCGGACCGCCTCAGTGACGCATATAACGGAGATATGGATCTTGGTCTTTTCTTTTCCGGCACGAACGGCTATCGTATCAACGAGATCATTTCCGTTAAAGAGTTGATGGAAAAACTGACGCAGGGCGAGTAGCACTTTTTTATGCTGCGTTTTTTTGTTTCAGTTATCGTTTTTGCAGCTTTGTGTTTTGCGGGGACTGATGCCGAGCTTCTTAAGCACGCCGATGCAAATCTTAAGAGCAGCTCCAAAAATGATCAGTTCAAGGCATATGATACCTATAAACAGGTCTACCTCAAAGCACTTGTAGAAGGCAATGACAAAGTCTGCAAGCGCTGTCTCCAGGGTATAGTCACATCTGGCAGGATGCTCCATATAGATGTTGATAAATACAGCAAAAAACTTTCAAAATACAAACAGGCTCCTTCAAAAAAAACAGTCGTACACAGAAAGAAGAAAAGCCGTACGAAAACTGCATCCGGTAAAAATATCAAACTCAGCAGTCAAAGAGCCCTAGAGTCCGTGCAGTGGAACGGAGGAGACCTCGTTCTGGCATTTGACTCACCCCTGAAGGCAAAAGACGTAAACTATTTCTCGATTCAGGAGAAAAAAAAGAGGCGTTTCAGGTATATTTTCGATATCCACTCCATCCAGACGAAAAACCATACGATCAAGCACAGGGAGATCAAGCGTATAAAGCTGGGGCAGTACAAGTCCGGGACACTTCGGCTGGTAATAGAAAGTACTAAAAAGCTGCCCCTTCATTTTAAACTGGATAATGAGCTTCTTGTGATAATGCTTGGTGTAAAAAGAGTCAAGGCCCCTCTTGCAAACAAGCCGATGCATGCCAAGAACAAAACCATAGTGATAGATCCCGGACATGGTGGCAAAGATGCGGGAGCTGTCGGCTACAAACGCTATTTTGAAAAAAATGTCGTTCTCCAGATAGCGAAAAAATTTGCCGAAATTCTGAAAAAGGACGGCTACAAAGTCTATATGACACGCTCGAGCGATAAATTTATATCGCTTCGTCAGAGGACGGCTTTTGCAAACAGGAAAAAAGCAGATCTTTTTATTTCGATCCACGCCAATGCCGTTCCTAAGAAAAATACCAAAAAGGCTCACGGCATAGAGACCTACTTCCTCTCAACCGCAAGGAGCGGCCGTGCCGAGCGTATAGCGGCCAAAGAGAATGCTGTCGACATGAGAGGTTTTAAAGGCGGCCAGAAGGGTTATCTTGAGGGAATGACCAACCGTAAGACAATCGCATCTCATAAACTGGCAATAGATATTCAGCAGGGGATACTTTCAAAAATGCGGGCTCACTACAGCGATGTTAAAGACGGAGGCGTACGAGGTGGCCCGTTCTGGGTACTAGTCGGGGCCCAAATGCCGTCTGTCTTAGTGGAGGTAGGTTTTATTTCACACCCAAAAGAGGCCAGGCGTCTGGTCAACAGGAGATATCAGAAGTATTTTGCACAGAGCCTTGCAGACGGTGTGAACAGATATTTTTCAAAAAATCCGTAAAAAAGAGAGTTTATATAGTCTGTGACTACATTTTAGGCTGAAGTTTTCCGGCTACCGACTCTCTGTTGTCTATCAGTTTTTGTATCTGTATTTTGACTTTCTTGTAGTTAAACTGCTCTTTGAAGCCCTGGATGCGTCCGCCGGCAGCATTTGGATGACCTCCTCCTCCTGCCCACTCTTTTGCCATTATCGATACATCTACTTTATTGTCGGCGCGCATGCTTATCGTACCACGGGGACTGACATCGACAATAAAATCATATTCGGGGTATGCAACCAAAAATCCGTTGCCGATGATCGATGTGTTTCCTATACCATAACTTAAAAATCCCTTGTAGCCTTTGTAGTAGATGGTCATGTCCGGACGTTTTTCGCCAAAAAGTTTTACAATATGTGTCGTTGCAAGATTGTCGAGTGTATCATCTTTTGTATCTCTGAAAAAACTTTTTTTCATGCCGTGTATGCGCTCATCCAACAGTATAGGCGCGTTTGGTTCGTGCATCATGCCTGCAGCTTCATCGAGCAGTGCCATTTTGTAGACACGGTCTTCATCTGCAAAAATAGTCCGGTTGAGTTCACGCGTATCGCTGATAAGACGCATGCAGACTTTGCCGTATTCAAAATTCTCTCTCTCTTCTTTCAGCCATAGATCTACTGCGTTTACGACATTTACAAAATCATTCATCCAGCCAGGTTCATTGAGGCTGAAATTTTCTTTTGCGAAGTCATACACAATTTTGGTTGCACAGCGTTTTACGTCAAGATAGTACCATGTATATGTGTTTGCACTGTCCTGTCCGCTGCCATGATGGTCCAGAAGCTGTATGCTTATTTTTTTACCCTGCGCATTCAACCCTTCTACTTTTCTGTCCAACCATTTTGATTCGTCTGAAGTCAGATTGAGGTCGGTTATAAGTATAAGTGCCTCTTTTTCATTTTTAACTGCCTCCAGGATTTCATTCAGGCGTTCCATGACTTCTGCGCCATAGTTGGCATTATAAAAGTGCATTGTGTGGGGAGTGTACTGCATAACAAGCTGGCAGCTATAGCCGTCAAGGTCGGTATGGGAGAGGTGGTAGATGTATTGTTGCAAGATCTGCCTTTTATTTTTTTAAGATGTCGGCCAAGGTCAGGGTATCAAGAAAGAGATCGATCTTGCCTTGAAGACGGTTTATGAACGGCCAAATGGCACAGGTGGAGGCTTTGTTTGACGGACATGTCTGCATGGATGTGGAGCAGTCGAAGACAGCCGGCATTTTTCCCTCTGCCGCATACATGACCTGATGGACGGTGATCTCATCCATGCTTTTTTCCAGTGCAAAACCGCCGTTGGTATTCACTTGCGCGTGTCATCAGCATAGAGATATTTCCTGTTCTATTTGTCTATCAAATAAGATAAAATTTATCTGAATTATAGCGAAAAATTCTGATGTTGTATAAAAAAAACGTTTTGGGTATAATTCCGGCTCGACATTGAAGTATGTCAAAATTTATATACCTGTCAGGAGGCTATTATGGCTTTGGATTCGGCGAAAAAACAAGAGATTGTAAAGCAGTTCGGACGAAATGAAAACGATACCGGTTCAAGTGAAGTACAGATCGCACTTTTAAGTGCGCGTATCTCAGAACTCACTGAGCACCTTAAAACATTTAAAAAAGACCACGCATCACGTCTTGGTCTTCTCAAGCTGGTAGGACAACGCCGCCGTTTGATGCGTTACCTCAAGCGCACCAACAAAGAGAGCTACGTAAAACTGATCGCAGCACTCAACATCCGCGACAACGTCTAACTTTTTCAGCGCACCTGCGCTGAACCCCCTGGTAAACGAAAAACCGTTACACTGCTTTAAACAAGTATTTTCAAAGGTAGAGATATCTTTAGTGATCCCTGCTTTGATGTAAAACTCAAACCAGGCTTTTTTGCTCTCACAGGCAGGTTGTAGACTTCCGGATACCCTCCGTTGATCACCGCATCTGTAAACATATCATTTTCCATCGCTTCAAATTTAACATCGAAGTGATTAAAATCATCGCTGAATAATTTGTCAATGATATTAAGCCCTCGGTTGTTTATTTCTGCATAGGAGAGGGGAAAAAGATTGAAACTGACCATGCGGCCGGCCAGTGACTCTTTAATCTTTGAGTTTTTAAACATATCGGACGAACCGGTAAGAAGATACTTCCCTTTTATTTGTTCATCGACATTCATCTTTATAGCCGGAATAAGATCCGGAATCATTTGCACTTCGTCAATAGCCACCTTGTCTTTTGAAATAAAAGCAATAAACCCCTGTGGATCGTTGGACGCAGTGTTGAATGTGTCTGGATCGTCTAATGTTGTAATATCGGTAATCTTTTAACTTCGAGATCTCTTTTTGGAGTGTTGTCTTGCCTGACTGGCGGGGGCCATTAATGGCTACAATTCTAAAATTATCCAGCATTTCCAATAATATCGGCAATAATTTCCGATTAATCATTATAATCCTTTACGAGATTATTATAATATAAATACGAAATTATTATTGATTGTATTCGAATTGCTGTTGAATCGGATAATTCCTACTATCAAGCTCCCTGGAATATGCAATTTTAGTGAATTTATCTGCTAAATACAGTACTGCGCTTGATACAGTTCTACAAAACAGGATTGGAACTTGAAAGTAAAAGAGGCTGTTAAAATGGGATATTCACAACAGCAAATAGCTGGGGATCTCACAGCCGCCTACCAGTTTGATCGTTAAGAAAAATGGTTAAAAACTTATACTTATGTCTTGACCCATTTGACTTTGTAGGCCCTGGAGGCAGAAGTGCCGTAAAGGGCGTGCGTTTCGCCGAACGTCCGATTTTTGCGGTACTTTTTCTAAAAAAGTATCATATCTATGTTCCTTTCTTTTTAAAAAAGAAACCAACCCAAAGAAA